>CAZZJN010000107.1:0-9503 GCA_964654505.1 uncultured Ardenticatenaceae bacterium
ACAGGCCCACAGGCCCACAGGCCCACAGGCCCACAGGCCCACAGGCCCACAGGCCGGACAGGGCCGCGAACGCGCTTCAGGAGCTTGCGCGGGGTCATACCTGATCCAGATGCGTATGCCTAAACGCGTCCGGATATTTCAGCCATACCCCACCATCCGATCCAGCCCAATATGGGCCAGCCAGATTAAGGCGACGGGTGCCGACCACGACCAGCCCAACCACCAGCCGGCCAGGCCAATGATCAGCGGCCAGATGATGGTATGGGCCAGATTAAAGAGAACGCTGCCGGTTCGCGGGCCGAAGAGATAGCCGATTGCGGACAGATCGGGCGCAAAGAGGAAGATCAGATAGACCCACCACGACAGGCCCAGCAGAAAATAGAGGCCGGTGGCCGCAGCGAGCACGGCCACGTGTCTGTCAGGACTGAGTAAAGCGCGGCCTTTTAGTCGCGTTTGTTGCGGCTATACCCGCCGCCACCCAGCACGCCGATGTCGATCAGGAACCCGATGCCGACGACGGCCCACTCCAGGCCGGTCACCCCGTTGGGGGATACCAGCACGTAGGCCATGATCGTCCAGGGCACGAAGATGATGCCCAGAATCGGCCACAGGGCGTTGCTGAAAGCGGCGCTCCAGCGAGCCGGGTCGATGAGATACCAGGCGAACCCGGCGATGCGGGGGCCGATGAACAGAAGTAATGAAAGGATGCAACACATGGGTTCCTCCGAGTTACGATACAACTAGCTGGCTTTGACTCTTTCTGTCTCCACGGCCACGTCATAGTCGACGGGCGGGTACTGCGGGTTCATCTCGCGCAGCGTTTCGGCCACCAGATTGGAGAGCAGCCAGTCGCGATGCCATTTGCGGTCGGCCGGGATGACGTACCACGGCGCGTAGTCGGTGGAGCAGTTGGTCAGGGCGGCCTGATAGGCTTCCTGATACTTGTCCCATAACTGGCGCTCATCGACGTCGCCGGGGTTGTACTTCCACTGTTTGGTCGGGTCGGCCAGCCGGTCGAGCAGGCGCTGCTGTTGCTCCGTCCTGGAGATGTGGAGCATGACCTTGATGAAGGTCAGGCCGCCGTCGGATAACTTTTTCTCCCAGGCGTTGATCTCGTCATAGCGGCCGCCCCAGACCTCGGGCGGGACGAGGTTGCGCACGCGGACGATGAGCACGTCCTCGTAGTGGGAGCGGTCGAAGATGCCGATGGACCCTGGCAGGGGCAACGCTTTCTCGATGCGCCACAGGAAGTGATGGCGCAGCTCCTCTTTGGTCGGCGCGCCAAACCCGGCCACGCGCATGCCGATCGGCTCGATGATGCGGTCGATGGCCTTGACCGCGCCACCCTTGCCGGAGGTATCCATGCCCTGCAGCACGACCAGCAGCCGACGCTTGCCGCCCCCCTTCATCTCGGCAAACAGGCGCTCCTGCAGCCCGGTCACCTCGGCTTCGAGGGCCAGCGCCTCGGCCCGCGCCAGCACCTTGTCGGCCGGCCCGGCCACGATCCGGCGCGGGTCGACCTGGCTCAACTCGAAGCCCGGCCCCACGCGCAACAGATCGCGAACAGACTGTGGCGTTTTCGGCCGCTTGCTTGCTTTATCCTTGCCTTTCTTGCCCATGACGTTCCCCAATACTTTACTGTTCCGTTACAGGTCTGGAATAACTTGAATCCGGGGAACCGGGGTTTCGGCATGGCGCCCCGGTTTCCTGGAGTACCCATTTACTTCTACCGACCGAACGCGGCGCGCACCTCGGGCTTCATCAGGTAGTAGATGATGACGGCGGGAACGACGAGGCCGAGCAGGCCGCAAAAGAAGGCGAAGAGGCCGCCGCTCGTGATGCCGATGATGCCGTTAATGACGTTGATGACCACGCCGATCAGCGCCAGCATCCAGGCCCACTTCTTGAGGGCCAGCAAGCCATAGGCGATGATCAAATCAAGTACTGCGCCGAGTATGCCGAAGATGCCGCCCCAGAAGTTCGACGAACCGAACGCGCGCATGCTTTCCGCGCCGAAGATCGCTCCGGCCACGCTGGTGGCCGCGCCCACATTGAAGACCAGAAAGCTCCAGAACAAGGAAAGCAAACCGAGAATGATGAAGGCGACTGCCAAAAATGTAATTCCCGCCGGACGTTGATTTTCCACGATTTTCTCCTTGACCAATGAACACCTGACAGGCCCGCCGACGACCTGTCAGGTGTGGTTAATAATCGTCGGGCCTTATCTGGCCGGCGCGAAAACCAGTGTACCACTGGCGTAGAGCATGTCGATAAGCAGATTGCCGTCTTCCAGCCGATAGCCCATGGTGTTGGTGAGGCCGCCCATGTAAACCTGGTCGAGCGAACTCGGCCCGCAGTAGACCAGGGTCGACGGCCCGGGGGTGATGGTCATCGTGTTGCCCGCGCCGATGACGTAGGCGGCGATGACCGAGTTGCAATCGGCCTTGATGTTGGCCGTGCCGTCGGCGTTGAAGGTGATGGTGTAGCGCGTCGGGTCATTGACGGGGATGTTTTGGCCGTCCTTCTTGGCCACCAGGGTCAGCTGCCACGTGGGGCCGACCAGCCCGGGGGTTCCAATCGGTGGCGTCGTGACTTCACCCTTGGACGGGGTTTGTCCCGTGGGCGCGGCGTCCTCGACGGCGACGAAGCGCATCGTACCGCTGCTGGCGATCATGTCGATCATCAGGTCGCCGTTTTCATCGAAGAAATAGACGGCCGCGGCTTCCAGCCCGGTGCGGAAGACCTGGTCCTGCGAGTTTTCGCAGAAAGCCAGCGTGCTGACGCCCAGGAGGATGGAGATGGTCTTGTCCTCGCCGGCGGTGTATTCGGCGTTGCCCACGTTGCAGTCGGCCTTGATGCCCATCGTGCCGTCGTCAAAGAAGATGAGGGTGTAGCGGCTGGGATCGGCCACGGTGATCTCTTCCATCGGGGTGACCGTGGAGACCCATTGCCAGGTGACGCCGGTCAGGCCGGTCTCGCCACCCGAGGCGGGCGGAGGAGGTGTGGCCCCCGCGGAACGGAAGCGCATGGTGCCGCCGCCGGTGCCGGGGTTCAACTCGATGTGCAGGTCGTTGCCATCGACGGCGTAGGTGGCGGCCGCTTCCAGCCCGGCCCGGAATTGGGCGTCCTGCGAATTTTCGCAGAGAGCCATCGTGCTGACGCCGAGGATGATGGTGAGGGAGCCATCCTCGCCCGCGGTGTATTCGGCGTTGCCGACGTTGCAGTCGGCCTTGAGGCCCGCGGTGCCGTCCTCATTGAACGTGATCTGATAGCGCGTGGGGTCGGCGACGGTGATTTCCTCGCTCGGCAAGGTGGTGGATACCCATTCCCAGGTGATGCCGGTCAGGACTGTGCCGCTCGGGGCGGGCGTAGTGGTTGTGGCGCCGGCGGGACGGAGAACAATCGAGCCGGAGCTTGCCGGCAGGTCGAGCACCAGATTGCCGTCGATGAAGGAGTAGATGGCCACGTTGGGCAGCGCGGCCGTGAACAGATCGGCCTGTGAATCGGCCGGGCAGGCCATGAGGGTCGCCGGGCCAAGGACGATGCCCATCGAGTTGTCCGCCCCGGCGACGTAAGAGGCGATGACATTGTTGCAATCGGCCTTGATGGCGATCATGCCTTTATCATCGAAGGTCATGGTGTAGCGGGTCGGGTCGGCGACGGTGATCACTTCCGCGCCGGTGGTGGTGGATACCCATTCCCAGGTGACGCCGGTGAGGGCCGGTGTGCCCGAACCGCCGGGCACCTCAGGCGTGTCGGTTGTGACGCCGGGACGGAAGATCATCGTGCCGCTGCCTCCCTTTAGGGTCACATACAGTTCACCTTCCTGGACCATATAGCTCTCGGCTGCGTTCAGACTGTTCAGGAACAATTGATCCTGGGAGCCGGTTTCACAAGCCACCAGGGTGGTCACGCCGGGGACGATCTCGAGGCTGGCCCCGTTGGTAATGTACTGCGAAATAACCGTATTGCAGTCAGCCTTGAGATTGAGCGTGCCGTCGGCGTTGAACACGGCCGTATAGCGCGTGGGGTCGGTGACTTCCGTCTGGCCCATCTGGTCCACCAGGACGGCCCATTCCCAGGTGACGCCGGTCAGGTTACTGCCGGCTGTTTCGCCGCCAATCGGTGAATCGGCCGGCGCTTCGGGGGGCGCAGGTTCGCTGGTGGCGTCCGAGGGGGCGGGGTAGGCGGCCGCATCGGTGGCTGCGGGGACGCCCCCGTCAGGGGCCACGTCAGGGGCGACGTCGGTAGCCACGATTGCCGGGGGTTGCGGTCCCATCGTATCGCAGGCAACAAGCGCCAGCGACAGGATCAGAACCATTAACAAGGCGAGACGTTTCATTTTCCTTACTCCCTTAGGTACTACAAAAGGACAGACTTTCCTCAACCACAGGACAACACGCGGGCTTTCCACGATATGATCCCTAAGTGGACATAATACCCTATGATAGAGTGATCCGCAATGGCCACCAACAATTTTTAGGTTGGGGATCGGAGTGTCGGGGCGGGTTTGAAACCCGATCCCGGCTGAATTTATGAGTAAACGGCGTCCGGTTGCCATAACACCACCAATCCTGCTATACTTTCCGACGGCATCGCGGCTATTGAGCCGGATGACCGACATTTTTTGCAGACTTTTGGACACGGCTGGGAGTGCGACTTGGCTGGTGGAAGTCAAGGAGTATAACCAGTGAGCAATCACACCAATCGGCCGTTGAACGACGGCCAGTCGTTGAACGATGAGTCCTCATCCAACGGCTCCGCTTTCGACATATTTAACCTGGATTCGCGTATTCGCGGCGGCGTTGACGACGCCGGATATACGGTTCCGACCCCCATTCAACAACAGGCGATCCCGCTCGTGCTCGAAGGGCGCGACGTATTGGGCCTGGCCCAGACGGGCACGGGCAAGACGGCCGCGTTCCTGCTGCCCATCCTGCAGCGCCTGACCCGCGGGCCGTTGCGACGGCCGCGTGCCCTCATCGTCGCCCCCACCCGCGAGCTGGCGGAGCAGATCCACCAGGCGGCTATAGCTCTGGGTGGCCGCACGAAAGTGCGTTCGACGGCCATCTACGGTGGCGTGGGCAAGGGGCCGCAGGTGGCGGCCATCAAGCGCGGAGCGGAGATCATCGTCGCCTGCCCCGGCCGCCTGCTCGACCACATCGGCGAGGGCAATATCGACCTGTCGACCATTGAAGTGCTGGTGCTCGACGAGGCCGACCGGATGCTCGATATGGGCTTCCTGCCCGATATCAAGCGCATCCTTCGCTACGTGCCTCAGCGGCAGCAGACGATGCTGTTCTCGGCCACCATGCCGGCCGACATCCGCAAGCTGGCCGATGAGATTCTGACCAATCCGGAGACGGTGCAGGTCGATATCATAGCCCCGGCCAAGACGGTGTCCCACGCCCTCTATCCGGTGCCGGAGACGATGAAGGCCAAGCTGCTGCACGCCATGCTGGAGCAAACGCGCACGTCGCGCGTGCTGGTCTTCACCCGCACCAAGCACCGCGCCAAGCGGTTGGCGATGGATCTCGACAAGCGGGGCTATCGGGTGGCGGCGTTGCAAGGCAACATGAGCCAAAACAAACGCCAGGCGGCCATGGACGGCTTCCGGGGCGGCAAGTTCGACATCCTGGTGGCCACCGATATCGCCGCGCGCGGCATCGACGTGAGCGAGATCTCCCATGTGGTGAACTACGACATGCCCGACACCGTGGACGCCTATACCCATCGTATCGGCCGCACCGGCCGGGCGGCGGCCACGGGCGAAGCGGTGACCTTTGCCGTGCAGGACGACGAGACGATGGTGCGTGATATCGAGCGCGTGCTGGGCAAGCCCATCGAGCGGCGACGCATGGAGGGCTTCGACTACGGCGATTTCACGCCCGAGAGCCAGCGACCCGCGCCAAAGGCCAGCGTCTATCGCTCGCGCAACTTCCGCAGCCCGCAGCGAGGTGGGTTGCCGGCTCAAAAACGATAGAATAGTCCGCATTGGACAGCAGGCCCAATATGGGCGACCACGTCCATATTGGGCGACCACGATCATGAGCGTTGACGACGAGACCTCCCGCAAGCCGGAATGGGCGCCCGAGGACGCCGATGATGCGTTCGCCACGCGGGTCGTGCCGGGCGTGGCCGGAAAACACGACGGGATGGTTGCGGGCCAGCCAACGCGCGAACCCGCCACAGGCCGCCCGTCGCGGCGGCCGATGACCGAGGACGACTACGTGGCCGGGGTGGCGGCGGGCGACCGCGCGGCCCTGGCTCGCGCCATCACCCTCATCGAAAGCAACGCCCCGGCCCACTTCGAACTGGCCCAGGCCGTGTTGCGGCGCTTGCTGCCCCGCAGCGGTCGGGCCATCCGCATCGGCGTCACCGGCGTGCCCGGCGCGGGCAAGAGCACGCTCATCGAGGCGCTGGGCCTCTCACTGGTCGGCCGCGGCCACAAGGTGGCCGTGCTGGCCGTCGACCCCACCAGCAGCCTGACCCACGGCAGCATCCTGGGCGACAAGACGCGCATGGAGCGGCTGTCCCGCGAGGCCGACGCCTTCATCCGTCCCTCGCCCGCGGGCGGCGTGTTGGGCGGCGTGGCCCGCAAGACGCGCGAGACGATGCTGGTGTGCGAGGCGGCCGGGTTCGATGTGATCCTGGTGGAGACGGTCGGCACGGGCCAGAGCGAGATCACCGTGCGCTCGATGGTCGATTTCTTCCTGCTTGTGCTCATTGCCGGGGCGGGGGACGAGCTGCAGGGCATCAAAAAGGGCGTGGTGGAGATGGCCGACACCATCGTCATCAACAAGGCCGACGGCGAAAACAAGGCCCGCGCCGAGGCCGCCCGCGCGGAGTATAACCGCGCCCTGCACTACCTGGCTCCGATCACCGAGGGCCGCCACGCCCGCGCCTACACTTGTTCGGCCGTCACCGGCGAAGGCATCGACAACCTGTGGGAGGTCATCACCCGCTTCCGGGAGCTGGGGATGCAGACGGGTAGCTTCGAGACGCGCCGCCGCGAGCAGGCCCGTGACTGGCTGCACGCCATCATCGACGAGCAACTGCGAATCTACTTCTACCGGAACCCGGTCGTGCGCGGGATGCTGGCCGATGTCGAGGAGGCGGTCATGGACGGCGATCTGCCGGCCACGGCCGCGGCCCGGCAACTGCTGGCCCTGCTGGATGCCGGGCGCGCGTCGGGTTAGGCTCCCTCGGCCGGGACGTGCTGCGGCTCCGAAGCCCTGAGGTTGCTAAGAGAGGAGCGGGGGATGCTCGCGTAGATAGCCAACGCCGCGATCCCCACGAAGGGGACGAACAGCAGACTGCCCAGACCGGCATTCAAATCGCTGTGATCGGCGATTCGCCCCACGACCCAGGCCCCCAGTCCGGCCGGCAACCAGCCCAACCCCATGACCATAGCCGAGGCGAAGCCGATATTGTTCGGCCAGGCCTCTTGGGCCAGCACGATCGTCACCGGGAAGGACGCACCGATCATCGCGCCGACGAAGGTAGCCGCGGCGATTTGCGGCAGCCCGCTCAGGTGCATCATCAGCCAATGCCCAACGCTCATGAAGAACAGGCTCACACCGATGACTTGCAGGCGACCGAAGCGATCCGAGAGCGAGCCACCGAACAGGCTGCCCAGGCTGACGGCCACCATGAAGATGGCCAGAGCCGTGCCGGCCATGGCCAGCGATTGGCCATTGCTCTGCAACCATTCGGGCAGGTAGGTCATCAGGGCCAGTTGATAGTAGCTGCGCGCGCCACAGACGGCGACTATCGCCAGCAGAGCCACCACCGCGGCCATGCGGACTTTTCGGCCGGCTTTTCCTTCGGCTTGCGCCGGTCGTGCCGGCAGGGGGACGTGGCGCAATTGCCGGTGCAGCAGCCCGGCCGTCAGAAATGTCAGGGGGATGACCACTAGCGTGGAAGCCAGGCCAAACCAGACGAGGGCCAGACCCACCAGCGCCGGGCTGAGAGCCGAGCCGAGGTTGCCGCCGACGGAGAAGAGAGACATGGCCCGGCCGCGATTGGCTGCCTCGGTTTGCGAGGCCAGCGCGGCCGCGGGCGGGTGGAAGGCGGCCGAACCCAGCGCGGCCAGCACGAGCAGGACGGCCAGCGTGCCGAAGGACGGCATCAGGCCGACGATCCCCATCAGGCAGCCACTCCAGACAAGGCTGAGGATGACGATCCGGCGCGGGTCGCCCCGATCGCTGAGCCAGCCGAACAGCGGCTGGCCGATGGTTCCCGACAGCGCTGAAGCCAGGGCGATGGTCCCGATCTGGCTATACGTCAACCCCAGTTTGGGGATGAGCAGTACATAGATGACGGGCAGATAGTTGAAGGAGGCTTCCAGGATCAGGTGGGCCAGCGACATCGAGGGCGCATAGCCCGATAGCCATGGCCCCAGGCGCGCCCGGAGAGCCGACGCGAGGGGGAGGTTCATAGAAATTCCTTGACTTCGCCCCACAGCGCCTCATAGGCGCGGGCGGCGGCCGAACGCGGGGCGAACTCGGCCACCGGGGCGCGTCGCTCCGCCATGCGCTCGACGTCTCCGGCATAGGGGACGGTCGAGAACAGGAAGCGACCTTCGTGGCGGGTGTCTACCAGGTTGCGATGGAGCTTCTTGCGCCGGTCGACCATACTATAGAAGGCCAGCGTCCGCAGTCGCGCCAGGTCTTCGTGGGTCAGGAACTCATCGATTAGCGAAAGCGCGCGCAGCGATAACGCCGCGGGAATGACCGGCACCAGCAGCACATCGGCCGCTCCGAACACGCTCTCGGCCGACAGGCCAAGCCCCGGCGGGCAATCGAGAATCACCGTCTCGTAGTCGGCGCCCAGCGGCGACAACAACTTGCGGAACTGTCGCTCCGGCCGCTTCTTCTCGCTCAGCTCCAAATCCAGTCGCCGGTGGGAGAAGTCGGCCGGCAACAGCTCCAGATTGTCGTAGGCTGTGGGCTTGATGAGATCGTAGACCGGCTTCTTGTTGCGCAACAACGCCTTGCGGCCGCCTTTCAGCCGGGGATCGATCTCCAGGCACCAGGAGGCCGCGCCCTGTGGGTCGAGGTCCCAAAGAAGCGTGGCCGTTCCGTCGCGAGCCGAGAGATAGGCCAGGTTAACCGCCGCGGCCGTCTTTCCCACGCCGCCCTTGAGGTTGTAGAGCGCGATAACTTTCATCCGGTTAATTATGGCTCATGTTGGGCGGCGGGCAAACGGGAAGTGGATTATGGATATTAATCACCCCGTTGACACTCATGACGCAGTGTGTTATAAATATATATAATAATGCGGTGCGTCATATTGGGCATTTTTAACAGAGAAAACAGAATTCTCGGCGGGTGGTACATATGAGCTTGATTTACCTGAGTCTGGGATCGAATCTGAACGACCGTTTTGCCAATCTGCGACGGGCGATCGACGAGTTGCAGCAAATCGTCACCATCACCGCCGTATCACCTGTCTATGCCACCGAACCGTGGGGGGAGGTGGATCAGCCGCCTTTCCTTAAC
>CAZZJN010000108.1:0-9483 GCA_964654505.1 uncultured Ardenticatenaceae bacterium
CTTTGAGATCTTTGCGGTAACATTTGATTGATCGTTCCACAGGAGTTGCGGGCGGCCAATACCCTGCCTCCGCCACCCAGTCCGGAATCCTTGCCGACGATTCCGCCCGACCCAACGGATGCCGCCGACCTGTCGCTGAATCATACCGATGTCGTCCTCTACCCCGTGCCCGTCATTTACGCCGGGGACAAAGTAACCTTCCAGCTCCTGCCGTTCGTGCCCGCGGGCGTCCAGGTCAGCGACGTGACCGCCACCATCCTGGTCGACGGGGTGCAAGTGGCCGGCGGGCCGCTCGATCGTCGCAACTGGAACGGGCAGGCCGAAGGTATCTATGAGTGGGCCTGGGACACCACCGGCCTGTCGGGCGACTATCGCATCGAGGTCGTCCTCGATCCGTTCGACACCATCCAGACCGGCGACGACGACCCGGCCAACAACGCCACCGTCATCACCGCCACGGTGAACATCCCCACCGGACAGGCGGCCCGCGACGCCGCCGCCGGCTGGCAGACCAGGGAGATCGACTGCTGTATCATCCACGTCGTCAGCGACACGGCTGCGGCCCGCGACCTGCCGTCGCTGGCTCCGCTGCTGGAGTCGGCCGTGCAGCAGGCGGCCAACCGATTATCGGTGCAGCCCAGCCAGAAGCTCCACGTCTACTTCATCGACCGCGTCGTCGGTCAGGGCGGTTTTGCCGGCACGGACATCGTCGTCTCCTACGTCGACCGGCGCTATGCGGGCGGCGGCATCTATGAACTGCTCGTCCATGAGGCCACCCATATCCTCGACCAGCAGTTTGCCCCGCGCCGTCTTTCGTTTTTGGCCGAAGGGCTGGCGGTGTGGGTCAGTGGCGGCCATTACAAGCCGGAAGACCTGACCAAACGTTCGGCCGCGCTGGTGACCTTGAACCAGTATGTGCCGCTGACCACGCTCATCAACGACTTCTACCCCATCCAGCACGAGATCGGCTATCTGGAGGCGGCGGGGTTCATCACCTATCTCATCGACCGATCCGGCTGGAACACCTTCAGGGAGTTCTACAGCGATATTTCGGCCGGGGACGGGCCGACGCTGGCCGACGCCGTCGATTTCAACCTGCAGCACTACTACGGAGCCTCACTGGCCCAACTCGAGGCCGAATGGCTGAACATGCTGCAAAGCGCCCCGCCCGATCCGGCCGTGGTAGAGGACCTGCGGACGACGATCCGCTACTACAACGTGGCTCGGCGCTATCAGGAGATGTACGACCCGACGGCCCACTACCTGAGCGCCTGGCTGCCCCATCCGACGCAAGTGCGCGAGTTCGGCAACCCGGCCGACCTGACGCGGCGACCGGAGGAAGAGATCAACATCATGCTGGAGGTGATGCTGGCCGCGGCCGACGCCGCCCTGCGACAGGGCCGCTACGACAAGGCCAACGTCATTCTCGACAGCGTCGCCAATATTCTCGACAACAACGGCGCGATCATCGACCCGATGGCCACGAGCTATCTGGGGATCGTGCGGGCGGCGGCCGAATACGGCTATGTGCTGCAACAGGTCGATCTGATGGGCGACAAAGCTCAGGCCGTCGCTACCCAGCCCCCGCAGAACCGGCTGACCAGTCTGGTGCTGGAAATGCGCGGGCCGAACTGGGTGATCCTGTCACACTAGGGGAATTACGAATGACGAATGACGAAGGGGGGAGCGCGCCTCTATCGCCTTCTTGGCTTTTGCTTGCCTTTTCCGCGATAGCTGGGGGCCTCGAGTACGAAGAACGTGCAGCGGCGGCCGTCCAGCATCCGTGACGCCAGACGCGGATCGATCTGCTCTATCGGCACGGCCGTGGTGATCACCGTCGGCAGTTGCGCGTTATAGCGATAGTTAAAGAGCTGATAGAGCTTCTCGCGCGCCCAGGCCGTGGCGCTCTCCGTGCCCAAATCGTCCAGCACCAGCAGCGGCGCGCGCTTGACCTCATCGAACCGCTTGTCCAGCCGGCTCTGGCTGCTGGGGCTGAAGGACGCCCGCAGATAGTCCAGCAGGTCGGGCACAACCACAAACAGCACCGGCTCGCCGTCATCGGCCACATAGTTGGCGACGGCCGCCGCCAGATGGGTCTTGCCGTTGGCATAGGCCACACTGTTGAACACCAGCCAACCGGCCGGCTGGTCGGCAAAAGCCACGGCCAATTCCAGCGCCCGTCGCAGATTATCAGCCTGCGCCTTCGGCAGCTCGGTCTCGCGAAGATCGAACGTGTTGAAGGTCTTGTCGGTGTGGAGATTCAGCGTCGACAGGTCGGACAGATGCGTGCCGTGGCGGAAATCGCGCGAGCTGATCTCCACCAGTTTCACCACGCCCTGGTTGCCGACATGCCCCAGGCGCGAGCGCAAACGTGGCTCAAAATCCTCTTCATCGAGATTGGTGGTGATGACCGTCGGCAGGCGCAGGACATAGCGATGGTTGATGATCTGATAGAATTTTTCGTCGGCCCAGGCGGTGTTGCTTTGCGCGCCAAAGTCGTCGAGGATAAGTAGCGGCGCGTTGCGAACCTGCTCAAATCGATCGTCATAGCTGACGGCCGAATCGGGGCCGAACGTAGCCCGCAGATGATCGAGCAAATCGGGCGCGGTCAGGAAGAGCACCACCTGACCATGTTGCAGGCGATAGTTGGCGACGGCCGCCGCCAAATGGGTCTTGCCGCAGCCGTAGCCGCCACGCAACAACAACCAGCCCGCCGGGTTCTTGGCGAAAGCCTCGGCCTCGCGTCGAGCCATCTTCAGACTGTTTTTTTCGGCCGCCGTCAGACCGCCGGGATCGGTCATGAAGCTGTCGAAAGTCATCTCCTCCAGCATGCCCGCCTGGCTGACGCCGATGACATCCCGGAGGCGCTTGCTCTCCAGATCGGCCGCGCGGCAGACGCAGACCACGGCGCGGCCAAAGCCCGGCTCGTCCGGCCCCACGGCGGGCAGGACATAACCCAGGCCGCCGCAATGAGGGCAGTCCGGCCGGCCGATGCCGCCATCGTCGCGATGGCCAGCATCGTCGCGATGGCCAGCATCGTCGCGATGGCCAGCGTTGGGGTTAGCGTTTGACGATGTCGTCATATTCGGGCGGGACTTGCCGTTTGAGGTCCCGTTGAGAATCTCGTTGGCCGAGCGCATCTTGCTTTCCTTCCTGCCGCCAGCGCTCCAGAATGCTCTGGACATAGCGCCAGCGACGCACGTTATTGGTGACCGCCAGCCGGATGGCTTCCTCAATCCATTGGGGCGAGTAGGTTAGCTCCGCCTCGCGCAGTTCCTCGGCGATCATGGGCGTCAGCGCGCCGATGTTTTGTTCATAAAGGACGAATATATTCGGCCGCTCCACCAGCAAGGTGATCGGCTCCTCGTCGTCGGGCGACGGCCGCCACTCGCCGCGGCTGATGCCCTCGACGGCCGCCCGGCCCCGCTCCGTATTCAGGAAATACAAGACCATCTGCCCGTCGGCCCCCTCCACCGTGACCTGCAGAAACGTGCCGCGAGCCACGGCGCGCTCGATGCCGTCCAGCAGCATCTCGATGCCCGACTGGATATTCGACTCGCCCATCGCCTTCAGCAAGACGGGGTCGTTCATGAAGTCCGGCAACCGCAGGTAGCGCAGATCTCCCTCGCGCCGACCCAACGCCCAGAAGGCGTAGAGCGTCACTTTCAGTTCGGCCAGATTGTCGATCGCGGGCAGCAAGTCGCTGAAAAACAGGTTCGGAATGAGTGTGAGCCGCTGCTTCCCATCGGGAAAGCCGGCAAAACCCTGCATCGCTATTGAACCGGACATATCATGACTTCCCAATGACGAATGACGAATGACGAATGTGACGAATGACGAATGTCGAATGTCGAATAAAGAACCTGTGAACCTTGATTCGGTTTATAGTTCAATCTCTTGCCGGTGCAAATTACGGAAGGTCGCCAGCTGGCCATGCCAGAACAGGTCGATGGCCCCCGTCGGACCGTTACGATGCTTGGCCACATTGACCTCGGCGATATTCGGCCGTTCCGATGTATCCGGATTATAGTAATCATCGCGGTAGATGAACATGACCACGTCGGCGTCCTGCTCGATACTTCCCGAATCGCGCAGGTCCGACAACACCGGCCGCTTGTTCTGCCGCGACTCCACCGCCCGGCTAAGCTGCGCCGCAGCCACCACCGGCACGTTCAACTCGCGGGCCAGCCCCTTCAGCTCGCGCGAAATCTCGCTGACTTCCTGCACCCGATTGCTGGTCGGATGCTCGGCCTGCATCAGCTGCAAATAGTCGATCATCACCAAATCAAGCCCGTGCTCGGCATACAGTCGGCGGCACTTCGTCCGCAACTGCATGGGGGTGATCGACGGGGTATCATCGATGAAGATCTTCGACTCGCTCAGACGGCCGAGCGCCTCCAGGAAGATGGCCCACTCATGATCGGCCAGATCGCCCCGCCGCAAGCGCTGGGAATCGATGCGCGTCTCGGCGGCGATCATGCGCTGCACCAGCTGCTCGCCGCTCATCTCCAGGTTAAACATGGCCACCCGCTTGTCGTAGCGTCGCGCTGCGTGGAGGGCCACCGCGTTCTGCAGCGCCGTCTTGCCCATTCCCGGCCGCGCGGCGATGATGATCAGATCGGATTTGTTCAGGCCGCTCAACATCCGGTCCAGTTCGATGAAGCCCGTGGGAATGCCGATGAACTCGTCGCCCCGCTCCCGCAGCAGCTCGATTCGCTCCAGATACTCCCCGGCGATCTCCTTCACCGGCTTCAGGGCGCGGTCAGTGCGCTGCTCGCTGATGCTGAATAGCGCCTGCTCCGATCGATCGAGCACGACATTGATATCCTCAGCCTCGTCGTAGGCCAGCCGGGCGATGGACCCGGCCGCCAGGAGGAGCTTGCGCCGGATCCCGGCCGCGTCCACCATCCTGCCGTAGGCCTCGACGTTGATCGACGTCGGCACGGCGTTCAGCAGGTTGATCACCGTCGGTTCGCCGCCGATCTCGTCCAGTTGCTCGCGGCGGCGCAGTTCCTCGATCAGCGTAACCACGTCGAGGGGGATCCGTCGCTCGTTCAGCGCCAGGATCGATTCATAGATCCAGCGGTTCTGGGCGCGATAGAAGGCCTCCGGCTTCAGAAAACCGGACACCTCGAATATCGCATCGGGATCGATGATCAGGGAACCCAGGACGGCTTCCTCGGCCTCGACGCTATGGGGGGGCAGGCGTTCTTCGATCGTATCCATTAGGGAAAAACAGGACGTGGAACGCGCGGGCCGCAAATGGGGCGCGTTTCACGTCACAGACCGCATAACAACAGGCGGCGGCACGCACCCGCCTATGATTCCGGCCGATCGCTCAGAGCGGGTCGTCGCTCGGCTCGTCCGGTTCGCCGCCAAAGTCGCCGAAATCCAGCGTGTTAAGGAAGTCACTGAAGGCATCCAGGTCGGCGGCATCGATCAGTTCCTCGGCCGATTCATCTCCAGCCGTCTGGATATCCGGCTCCGGTTCCACGCCGGCCACATTCATGACCTCCTCGGAAATGAAGATCGGCACCTTGGCCCGCACGGCCAGGGCGATAGCATCCGACGGACGGCAATCGATCTCGCGCGGCTCGTCCTCGTCCTCCATGTTGATGAACAGGCGCGCATGGAAGACGCTCTCGTTCAGTTCCTTGATCAGCACATGGGAAAGCGTGCCGCCCAACTCGGTGATGACGTTCTTGAGTAAATCCTGGGTCAATGGACGCGCCACCTTGACGTCCTGCAACTCGATGGTGATAGCATCGGCCTCGCAAGGCCCGATCCAGATGGGAAGTTGGCGGTCGCTGTCCATCTCGCGCAGGAGCACAATCCGATGCTGGGACACCAGGCTGACGCGTATGCTGTCGATTATAACCTCGATCATGAGACCCCTCGATGACTTGCTGTTTCCGGCGCACTATTGCGGCCCCGCAATAGTGCAGTCCATTGTAACACAAATGAGCGGATACGAAATAAGTGATCGAAAAAACGGCGCTAATTAAATGTCGGCAGGCCCAGGTCAGACATCCCCCTGCCCGCCAGAAACGCCTCCAGCGCCGTCACCGTCGCCTGCCGGTCGTCCCAGGGATATTCCACCACGCCGAAGCACATTGACTGCTCGTGCCCCTTGCCGCAGATGAGCACCACATCCCCCGGCCGCGCCAGCCCCAGCGCGAAATGAATCGCCCGCCCCCGGTCGCGAATCCGCCAGAACGTCTCCCCCTCGACACCGCCCGCCGCCACGGCCGCCACGGCCATCATCGCCAGAATCTCGTCCAGCGACTCCGTGCGCGGGTCTTCGGCCGTCAGCACCGACAGGTCGGCCGTTCGCGCCGATGCCTCGGCCATCAGACGTCGCTTGGCCACGTCCCGCTTGCCCGCGCTGCCAAATACGGCGATGACCCGGCCGCCGTCGATCATCCCCCGCGCCGCCCCAATCGCTCGTTCCAGCGCGTTGGGGGTGTGGGCGAAATCCACCACCACCAGAAACGGCTGCCCCCGGTCGATGCGCTCCATGCGGCCGCTCAGCGCCCCCATCCCCTCCAGCCCCTCGCGGATCGTCTCCGGCGCGACGCCCAACGCCGACGCCGCGGCCGACGCTGCCAGCATGTTATGGACGTTGAACGCCCCCGGCAACGGCGCGCGCACCGGTAGCGACTCCCCGCCCACGCGCATCGTCAGCGCCGTCTCATACGGCCCATACACAATGTCGCTTGCCGTCACGCTCGCCCCGGCATCCAGACCGCAGGTGACCACCTCCACCGGCAGACCCGCCAGGAACTCATCCAATGGCTGGAAAGAACGGTCATCCCGGTTCAGGACGGCCGTTCGCCTCAGTTCTATTTTGTCCCTGTTGTGCGTCGGGATATGAATGATATCGGCCGCCAAATACTCAAACAGCCTCCGTTTGGCGGCGAAATAAGCCTCGTAGCTGCCGTGATAATCCAGATGTTCGTGGGTGATGTTGGTCACCACGGCCATATCGAAATCCACCGCGGCCACCCGGTGCTGCGCCAGCGCGTGCGATGTCACCTCCAGCACGCAATGGGTCAGGCCCGCGTCGGCCATGCGTCGCAAATAGCGCTGCACCACCGGCGACTCCGGCGTGGTCACGTGCAGCTCCAGCAGCTCCTCCGCACCGCCGATATCGGCCTTGATCGTGCTCAGCAACCCGGCCCGAATCCCGGCCGCGCGCAAAATATTGAACAGGATATTGGCCGTCGTCGTCTTGCCGTCCGTGCCGGTGATGCCGATCATCATCAGCTCCCGGCTGGGGAAGCCCTCCGCGGCGGCCGCCAGCCACGCCTGCGCCTCGGCCGTGTCCTCCACCAGCAGATAGCCGACGCCTTCCGGCGCGATGACCCCCACCTCGGCCGCCGGTCGTTGGGCCAGGATCAGACTCGCGCCGCGCTCGATGGCTTGCCCGATGTAGGGATGTCCGTCACTGCCGGTGCGCACGCGAGCCACGAAACAGGCGCCCGGCTCGACTTCGCCCGACTTCTCCGTGAAACGGCCGAACATCACATCCGGTCCGGCATAGTCCGGTGGTTGCGGGTGGGCTGTGCCGTGGACGGCCGCTTTCCAACTCGACAGTAAATCCTTCAGGTTCATCATAGCATCAGCCATACGTCGGGCGCCGCCCTTCAGACCTGGCAGGTCGGCGGTCGATTTTGGAGCTTCAAGGACCGAGAAAGTTTTGTCAGTTCAGCGGCTCTTCGGTCATGGTCGATCCGCCCACAAAAGGCGCCCACCATCTCCAGCCGCGCGTCAGGATGAAGGCGCGCGCCCCGCTATCCGCAAGACGACCCACGCCCAGTTCCGCCTCCGGGGTAGCTGGGTCGACCTGCCCGAAGGCGATCGACGTGGCGTGATAATCCCCCGGCCACTCGTCGCCGCCGCCCCATAGCTCATCGAAGGGCTGCAATCTGCCGCCGGGCATGGCGTCGTCGAACACGGCGAAACGCTCGTTGATCGTGGCAACTCGCGCCAGCCCGACCTCATCGCGGCCGTCGCCATCCACGTCGCCGAAGTCGATGCTCGTCGCGTAGGCGTTGAAAGCCCACGTCTGCCCAAGCTGCGTCAGAAGGGCAAACCCGGCGGCGGCGTCATCGTAGATAAAGGCGCGCGCATTGAGGCTGGCTTTGCGGGTCACGCCCAGCTCCTCGGCCGGGTCGTCGTCCACATTGCCGAATGCGACATCAGTGGTGTAGGCGCCTGGCCCCCAAGTCTCGCCCGCCTGCAGCAGCAGCCCGAAATCCGGCGCGCCGTCATGGACGAAATAGCGGGCGTGCGCGTCGTGGTTGCGGCCAATGGCGATCTCATCTACGCCGTCGCCGTCGGCATCGCCGAAAGCGATAGCCGTGGCCATAGCCGCCGCGCCCCAGGTCTCGCCGGTGCTCCACAGCGGCGCAAAATCGGCCTCGGCATCATCATGGATGAAGATGCGCGGCCCCTCGGTGGCGTTGGTGGCGATGCCAAGCTCGTCGCGGCCGTCGCCGTCGATGTCGCCCAGAGCGATGTCGGTGGCATGAACCGCCGACGACCATTCCTTGCCGAACTGGGCCAGAAGGGCGAAGCCGGCTGCCGCGTCATCGAAGACCAGGACGCGCTCGTTATAGCCCGTGAATCGGGCCACAGCCAACTCGTCGCGGCCGTCACCGTCCACGTCGCCAAAGGCCACGGCCGTGGGCCAGGCAGCCACACCCCACCCTTCCCCGAAAGTCCATAGCAGGGCATACCCGGCCGCGGCATCGTCGATCATCAGCAAGCGCGGGCCGGTCGCCCCATGGCGGCCGATCACTGCCTCATCGCGGCCGTCGCCGTCCACGTCGCCGAAGGCGATGGCCGTCGTGTACTCGTTCTCGCCCCACCCCGCGCCCGTCTCGTAGATGGGGAAGAAGGCAGAAGGCGGAATGGTGGCCAGGGGCGCGGCCGGGTCGGCCATCAACCGGGCAGGCGCGATGGCCGCCAGGAGCAGCATGATCAGGAGAAGAACAGATCGTTTCATGGTCGGTTTTCTTGCTCGATGGCCGGGCGGTTCACTGGTCCGCGCCGGCAGGCGTACCGGATACTGGCGCTATTGTATCGCTCCCGGTCGCATCCGCCAGTTGCCCGGCTATGGCTCTGTTCTTTCCTGACCTGCCCCCACAGCTCCCGGAACTATCGGGGACGGCCTTGCCGCACTTCCGAACCCTATACGATGCGCGGTTCAGGAATGGGGATGATGAACTTGCCGCCGGCCTCGCGATAGGCCGACTGCTGGCGCATGATCTCCTCGGCGAAGTTCCAGGCCAGCACCAGGACGTAATCGGGCTTGTCTTCCATGAGCTTCTCGACCGGGAAGATGGGCAAGTGGTTGCCCCCCATGTAGCGGCCGTGCTTGTACTTGTTCAGATCGACGACGTAATCGACCAGCGACGAATCGATCTCGCAATAGGCCAGCATCGTCGTGGCCTTGGCCGCCGCGCCATAGGCGGCGAT
>CAZZJN010000109.1:0-9392 GCA_964654505.1 uncultured Ardenticatenaceae bacterium
CGCGCCAACCTAACACGGGATATTATCCCCTGCGCGTGCCGGTGTGGCTGGAAACGGTGTTGAACACCCCTGTGGTATATGGTTTCCCATTGGTCGCCCGTGGCCAATTGGTGGGAGCTCAAATCGTCGGCCTGCAGCAGGACCGCCACGGTCGGGCATCGGTCTCTCCTCGCCGGTTCAGCATCCTCAATGGTATCGCCCAGCAAGCGGCGACGGCGGTGGTCAACAACCAGCTCTATAAGGAGTCAGCCGAGCGAGTGCGGATGCAGCAGGAACTTGACGTGGCGCACACCATCCAGGCCAGCTTCCTGCCCGACGGCAGCCCTGATATTCCGGGCTGCTCTGTGGCCACCCTTTGGCAGGCAGCGCGCCAGGTCGGCGGCGATTTCTATGACTTCCTGCCGCTCGACGACGGCAAATGGGGTATCGTCATCGCCGATGTGGCCGACAAGGGCGTGCCGGCGGCGTTGTTCATGGCCTTGAGCCGTACCATTTTACGCACGGTGGCTTTTAATCGCGACGATCCGGCCCACGTACTGATGAGGTCTAATGAGATCATCGGCCGCGAGGCGCGCGCTGATCTGTTTGTGACCATGTTCTATGGCATTTGGGACCCGGCCACGGAACAGTTCACGTATTCGAATGCCGGGCATAATCCGCCGTTGTTACTCAAAACAAATGGCGAATTCCGGGTTCTGACGGGGAACGGCATCGCCTTGGGAGTTTTGCCGGAAGTCCATATGGAAAGCCGGTCGGTGCGCCTGAGGCCCGGTGAGACGATCATCCTCTATACCGACGGCGTCACCGAGGCCCTGAACGAAGATTTCGATGAGTTCGGTCTGGAGCGGCTACAGGTGGCGGCTCGCGCGGCCGCCGGGCAACCCTCGTCTGAAATGGTGAAGCGTATCGATGACAGCATCCGCGATCACACCGGACAGACGCCTCAATTCGACGACATGACATTGATCGTCATGAAACGCCGGAAAGGAAAATCAGGGCACCAAGGGTAACAGCTATTTGACGCGGAAGATCTGGGCTTTCTCTCGCCTCATCGCTTTTCTTGTCTTGGCGGCCGCGATAGCCGCATGCGCTGATTTGGGAAGCGTGTCCCCGGCGACCGTCATTCCCTCGATCACGCCTCCGAGCGCGCCTTACCCGATTTTAGTCACGCCCAGCGTGTCATCGATTGTTTCGCCCGTGCCGGACGCCGAGGCAATCGAGCAACCGGCTACCGTTGAAGCCGAACCTTCCGTTGGCGCGCCCACGCCGATCTATTCCGGCCCGCTTTCACCCCCCTGTGGCCTGTTGCTTAGGCCGTTGCCGATCAGGATGGCGGGTGAGCCGGTCGATTTTGAGGCGAGCGACGCCGCCATCAACGAATTGCGGCAACTGGTTCCGACGGCCGCCCGGCCCGCGCTGCAACGAATGCTGGATGCGCCTGATACAGTCGGGCTGGTTGCCTTTCAGGCAGGCAGGGAGGCGGAGGGCGTTTACCTAAATGCGAGCGTGCCCATGCCGCTGGCGTCGGTCGCCAAGCTGATCGTTCTGGTGGCCTATGCCGAAGCGGTCGCCACCGGGGAACTTGACTCGCTGGAGCAAATCCCGTTAGCCGAACTGGATCGCTTCTATCTTCCCAATTTCGATCTGGGTGCGCATCGTCGGGCGGTGGCCGAACTGCGGGAACTCGATCGGGTGCACTCGCCCGACGATAACCCCACCGTCTCGCTTGATGATGTCGCCTGGATGATGATCCGTCATAGCTCCAACGCCGCATCCGACTATCTTCACCTGCGATTGGGGCAGCGCCGCATCGAGGAGACGGCCGTCGCGCTTGGTCTCAACGATTCGCCCCACAGCCACAGCGCGCCATGCCCCTTCCTCGGACAATTCCTCATGATGGGCAACCACACCCGTGACGGGAACAATGATCAGACTATCCTTTCAGGCTTTGCCAACGGGGATCAGTCGGGCGCGGAGGCATACGGCCGCGAGGTTGCCTTGCTGGCCGATGCCTACGTCAATCAGGAGGCGTTTCGCGAGGCGGAGCTTGATTGGCGTTCGACGACACGACGGCCGACTATCGAGACGCAGCGCTATTTTGCAGGCACGATGGCACCACAGGGAACGGCCGGGGCATACGCGGCGCTCATGCTTCGATTGGCCCAGAACGGGCTTGGCAACCCGGACAGCAGCTACCAGGCTCGGCGTATTCTGGAATGGACCAACCTGTTTGCGGCCAATCAGGAGATTTTCAGCAATATAGGCTATAAAAACGGCTCGCTTCCCGGCGTGCTGACCACGGCTTATTACGCCTATCGTTGGGAGGAATCCGCTCCGGTGATCGTGGTGCTGTTCTATCGCGATTTGCCGCAACAAACCTATCGTCAATGGCGAAACGAGTTGCCCCACGACGAGCTGGCTCGCTGGCTTCTGGCCAACCCGACGGCGATTCCGACGCTCTCGACATATATGAGCGGGATGTTCGCGCCGTGATCGCCTGAATCGAATCGCATTATTTGACTATAATGAGAGAGCGTATGTCGATTTGGCACCGTTAGAAGCATTGTAATCAAAAGCGGGTATAAGAATGACTATGCTGGAAGATCCACTTGATAGTCAACCGGATGATATTGAATTAGAGGGTATTGAATGGGATGTCGCCGATGAGTCGGCCGCGGAGTTCGACCTGTCGCCCGATGGGGAGCCGTCATCTGACTCTGGGCAGCCACCCGATGACAAGTCGCTTTCTCCTCCGGGCATCTCACGGCCGGGCATCGGCAGGGCGATCCTGGTCGTCCTGTTCGTTTCCACGCCGTTACTCGCCATTCTGTATTTGGGCTATGCATCGTTAGGCATTCCCTTTCCGCCCTTTACGCTGTTCAACTGGCTCAACCGGACCGGGTATGCGCCCTGGGTGGGGGTAACCGATGCCTTAATCGGTTCGACGGCCGTCAACGCCGACGATCTCTTGCGAAGGACGATGCAGGCGCAATGGATATTGGGCGTGACGTTGTTCTTTTTGCTCGCCCTCATCGTGGGTATTTTGTTTTATGGGTTGATGCGGCGTCGCGGCCGATCAAATCCCCTTGTTACCGTACTCTTTGGCTTGTTGTTTGTCGCGCCGTTTGTTTTCGCCGGCCTGGCGCTGGGCGATTCGGCCTTGTCCCCCGGCATCGTTGTGGCCTGGCTTGTGGGCTGGGGCATACTGTGGGCGCTAATCTCCGATTATAGCCTTGGCCGATTAACGAGAATCCCTGCCCCACAACCTTCCGGCGAGCTTGTCCCGATAGGCATCGATCGGCGTCAATTCCTCATTCAAATGGGGGCGGGCGCGGCGGCACTGGCTACCATCGGCAGCGCGGCCGCCGGGGCAGTCGCGAAGGGTCAGGAGGCGGCCCAGTTGCAGGCATCGTTGCCGATGATCAGCCCTGAGTTGCTGGAGGCTCAGCGAGAGTTGTTCGGCCGTTTTCGTCGCTTTGCCATCGTCCGGAACGGCGAGGTTGCGGAGGACGAGTCCAACGTGCTGGCTCTGGGCGCGGAGTATCCCGACCGAAACTACGTTTCCATCTGGATCGGCGGCAACAGCCCGATCATCGTCTACGAGAATCTGCGAAGCGCGCTGGCGGCCTACGGCACCGAGGGCAACCCGGCCGGCGCATATTTCCTTGATGAATAGGAGCGACCCGGTCAGGTTTCAATCGGGATAAACCCACGCGGTGCTGAATTAGGCCTGATTGACAGGCTGAACCTGAAAGGCGTATCATTGGCATAACGATTAGTAACTATACCGGGCGATCTCCACGCCCGGTTGAACAACGAGGGAGTGATTCTCATGGCCATGGACAAACAAATAAACCCGTCACCCGTCAGCCCCGATCTGCTCGAGATCCTGCGCGACCCGCAAGCTATCCAGGAAGGCGCGGCTCGCGGCACGGACCCCGGTCGTCTGCAATTGGTGCATGGCGGCTATTGGCTGGTTTCCAGCGACACCGGCTATAAATACCCGGTTCGTGACGGCATCCCGGTGATGCTTGTGGAGGAAGGGGCCAGGTGGAAGGATACGCCGGTGGGCGATCTGCCGGTGCCGCCGCCTCCGGCGAGTGAGCCGGCCCCGGACACGTTGCGCACGGCGGGCGCCGGTCCGGCCGCTGTCAGCAATGATCCCGATTATCGCATCCTGATCGCCGCCGGAGCGATCCTCCTGGCTTTATTGCTTATCATCGGTCTTGGCCGCAAAAGGCCCACCGGCGGCCGGGAGCTTCCGCCAACCGAATGAGCCAACGCCTGACGGATAGCCGTCTGGCGAATATCGGCGCGAAAACCATCCAGACGGCCTACGTCACCTTTCATACCCAGTTCCAGGCGATTACCGGGCGGGCGAAAGAACGGTTCGACGCGCAGGATTGGGCCGGGCTGCAGGCCGACACGGCCGAACGGCTGGGCCTCTATCGGCGCATCGTCGATCTGGTGGAGAGCGCCATCCGTGATCTCCTCGACGACAGGGTGGAAAACAAACTGATCTGGGCCAGTATGAAGGCCGTCTACTCCAGCCTGATCGCTGAGCGAGACGATTGGGAGCTGGCGGAGACGTTCTTCAATTCGACAACCCGACGGATCTTCACCACCGTCGGGGTCGATCACCAGATCGAATTCGTCGCCACTGATTACGAGACGCCTCCCACCCGGCCACGATCTCCTGTCTACCGCCTCTACGATCGCGCCGGTTCGATCGACGGCATGCTCAAGGCCATCCTCAACGATTTCAGTTTCGATACCCCTTATCGGGATATGGCATCGGATGTGAGGCTGGCGGCCGAGCGCGTCAGAGGGGAACTGGAGAGCATCGGCGCTTTGCAAACAGTAGACCGGATCGAGATGATCCGCTCGCCGTTCTTCCGGGGGATGGGCGCTTACCTGATCGGCCGGATATACAGCGGATCCCATCGCATCCCGTTCGCCATGGCGCTCATTCACGCGCCGGGTGGCATCGTCGTTGATTCGGTCTTGCTGGACCAGAACAGCATCAGTATCCTCTTCAGCTTTGCCCACTCTTACTTCCATGTTGAGGTTGAGCGGCCGTACGATCTGGTTCACTTCCTGAAAAGCATGTTGCCCCGCAAGCGCACGGGCGAACTCTACATCTCGCTGGGCTATCACAAGCACGGCAAGACGGATCTCTACCGCGACCTGCTGGATCATCTGGCCCACACCACCGAGAAATTTGAGATCGCTCGCGGGCAGCGTGGTATGGTGATGCTGGTGTTCACCATGCCGGGCTACGATATGGTCTTCAAGCTCATCAAGGACTTTTTCAACTACCCCAAGGATTCGACGCGCAAGGAAGTGATGGGCAAGTATGACCTGGTCTATCGTCGGGATCGCGCCGGTCGCCTGGTCGATGCCCAGGCTTTTGAATATCTGGAGTTCGGCCGTGAGCTGTTTTCGGAGGAGGTGCTGGAGGCTCTGGCGACCGACTGCACCCAGACGGTGACGATCACCGCGACGTCGGTCATCATTTCCCATTCCTATGTCCAACGGCGCGTGGTTCCGCTGGATATCTTTGTTCGCGACGCCCATGAGCCGGCGGCCTGCGCGGCCATGTGCGACTACGGTCAGGCGATCAAGGATATGGCGTCGAGCAATATTTTCCCCGGCGACATGCTGTTAAAGAATTTCGGGGTTACCCGCCACGGCCGCGTCGTCTTCTACGATTACGATGAGATTAGTCTGTTGGAAGAATGCAACTTCCGCCGGGTGCCGCCCTCAAGCCGTTATGAGGATGAGCTGGCCTCCGAGCCTTGGTTTCATATCAACGCCAACGATATCTTCCCCGAAGAGTTTCCTAACTTTTTGGGGGTTTCAGGGCGTTTGCGCGACGAATTTGAACACCGCCATGCCGACCTCTATACGGTCGAATATTGGCGGAATGAACAGGAGCTGATTCGGGAAGGTGTGCGCTCTCACATATTTCCCTACCAGCCCGAGCAACGACTGCACCAGGAGAGTAGCAATCAATGAGTATGGAATACCGCCGATTAGGTCAATCGGGCCTGCCGGTCAGCGCCCTTTCCTATGGTTCGTGGGTCACCTTCAGCAATCAGATGGCCGTCGACGCGGCGCTGGAGACCATGACGGCCGCTTACGACGCCGGGATCAACTTCTTCGATAATGCCGAGGTCTATGCCCTGGGCAAGTCGGAGGAAATCATGGGCGAGGCCTTGAGACGCGCCGGATGGCGACGCGACTCATATATCCTTTCCAGCAAGGTGTTTTGGGGATCGCTGTCGGACCCCAAGCCGACTCAGCGCGGCTTGCACCGCAAACACGTTTTCGAGGCCTGCCATGATGCCTTGCGACGATTGCAGGTTGATTATCTCGATCTCTATTTCTGTCATCGCCATGACCCCAACGTGCCGATGGAAGAACTGGTCCGTACGATGACCGATCTGATTCAGCAGGGCAAGATCCTCTATTGGGGAACGTCGGAATGGACGGCCGACCGGCTGGCGGAAGCCTATGGCGTTGCCCGGCAGTATGGTCTCGTGCCCCCCACGATGGAGCAGCCGGAATATAATATGTTCCGTCGCGCCCGCGTGGAGAAGGAACTGGCCCATCTCATCGAGAATTACGGGTTAGGGACGACCATCTGGTCGCCACTGGCCTCCGGCCTTCTGACCGGCAAGTACAACGACGGCATCCCGGCCGATTCCCGCGCCACTCTGCCCGATTACAGCTGGCTCCGCGAGTTTGTCGAAGGCGAGGAAGGACAGCAGCGTATCGCCAAGGTTCGTCGGCTGACCGGGATCGCGACGGAATTGAACACCAGCATCACCCTTCTGGCGTTGGCCTGGTGTCTCAAGAATCCGCAAGTCAGCACCGTTATCCTTGGCGCGTCGCGGGTTGAGCAGCTTCTGGATAACCTCAAGGCGCTCGACCTCTTGCCGCAACTTACCGATGATGTGATGTCCGCCATCGAGCAGGTATTGGGCGACGAGAGCAAATCCGGATAAAGTAACTGTCGGAATTTGTTGATGTGTATGTTATCGGGCGACGCATGGCCGTCGCCCGTTGTGATCGAAACCTATGACCTCAGACACCCTGCCCATAACCGGCCTGCCCGCCGGCGAAGTATGCCCGTCCGTCATCGTCTGTGGCGATCCCGCGCGGGCCGAACGAATCGCCGAACGTCTGGACGGTGGCGAGACCCTCAGCCGCAAGCGCGAATATTGGGCCTATCGCGGCCGCTACGGCGGGAAACCCGTCACGGTCTGCTCGCATGGTATCGGTGCGCCAGGGGCAGCTATAGCCTTCGAGGAACTGATCGCCGCCGGAGCTGAGTATATCATTCGTGTCGGCACGTGTGGCGGCTTGCAGCCGAATACTCAGCCCGGCCAGCTCATCGTCGCCACGGCCGCGGTGCAAAACACCGGCTACGGCCGCGAGGTCGTGCCCGACGGCTACCCAGCCGTGGCCGACTTCGATCTGACCCACCGCCTGTGGGGTGTTGTGGAAGAGATAGCGGCGGAGAGGGGCTTCGGCCGCAGGCGAGGCCTTGTCCTTACGCGAGATGCCTTTTATGGCGGCGTGGCCGCGCCGGCCGCTCCCGATTACCGGGAGATGAGTCGGGCGAGCGTGCAGGCGGTGGAGATGGAATGCGCCGCTCTGTTTCTGGTCGGCAGCATGCGCCATGCGGCGACGGCGGCCGTGCTGGTGGTTGACGGCAATGTGCTGGAAACGAGCGAGAGCATGGACACCTATGCGCCCGGGAGAGAGGTCGTCCATCAGGCAGTCGATATCGCCGCGTTGTGCGCTTTGGAGACGTTGAAAGGGTTCGAGTGAGCAACTTGAGGGCAAGGCGGCAGGCCATCCGGCATTTGCTGCGCGAGCGCGATCCGGTAGATGCCATGGAAGCCTATTACGCATTCCACCATCCGGATGCCAAGACGACACTGATCCCCTGGCCGGAAGGGGTGGAAAATCATGCGGGCGGCCGCGCGGCCGGCTATGTCGCCCTGTCGCGAACGGGCATCGATCTGTTTCGGCCGCTGATCACCATGCGGCTGCCGATCGACCACGCATCGTCCGGGAACGACAGCGACACCACCCAGGCCGCGGCCGATTTGCTGCAATTGGCCATCACCCCCGATTGGCCGGTCATCCTGGATGTCCCGGCTCGCTACCGGCCGATCGTCGACGCCTTGTTTGAGATCCATTCAGAAGAAAAGCTTCGGCTGTATGTGCTGGATTTGGAGCAATTCGAGCCGATCATCAACGTTCTGGTGACGCGCTCCAACGATCTGTCGCGATTGCCGCGATACACCATTCGCTCGTCGCAAAGGGGAATAGACGAGGTCGTAGCCGGAGCCTCGCTGAACTGGCAATCACCTTACTTCGCAGAAATTGCCGTCAACACGCTGTCGCAATATCGTCGAAAGGGCTGGGGGCGAAGCGTCGTCTCAGCCCTGTGCAACCATGTCATTGAGAGCGGCCGCACCCCTCTTTATGTCGTAGCTGAAGAAAATGGCCCCTCGATTCATCTGGCGGAAAGCCTCGGCTTTGTCGATACGGGCGCGCGTGATCTACTCATCCAGGCCACTCGAAAATCTCGTGCATAGGGCGTGAAGAAGGCGTGAATTCTTGTTCACGCCCGTTGACCCTTCTCGGTCAGATATGATAATCTGACTCTAACTTCACTTGTATTGGATCTTCGTTACACCACGTATTGGAAGTTGCTGTAGATAAAGCACCATTTCCGTCCCTCCGGAATGGTGCTTTATCTGGAGCGCCACCTCTAGAGTCTATCGGCCCCAATGGTATTACAGTAAGCGCGCTTCGGAGGTAATGGAAATGTTTCGGGAGACGGGTATTGTCAAGTGGTTTAGCCGGGTGAAGGGTTACGGCTTCATCAATCCGGATCAGGGCGAGAAGGAAGTTTTTGTGCATTATTCTGCGATCCGGGGTGATGGGTATCGGAATTTATTTGAGGGTGACCAGGTCGAGTATGAGTTAATCGACCAGGGCAAAGGTCCTCAGGCTCAAAACGTGGTTGCCCACCATCCATAGCTTTCGTTCGGCCGGCCAAGTATTGGAATCCATTCCGGTCAAGGTGTTGTATTGTCAGGCCCGCCATTCGGCGGGCTTTTTATTATCTGGCGAGTGGCGTACAATCGATTACGGGTTGCGATTAGCCCGATACCGACATGATGACCGCATCCTTGTTGATCGTTGACGATAATCAATCTCTGGCCAATCTGTATCAGATCGTGTTCGAGCGGGGCGGCTGGCAAACGCGCACGACTGGAGGGGGGCAGGAGGCCATTGACAGCATCGCGGCCGATCGGCCCGCCGTGGTTCTGCTGGATGTGATGATGCCCGGTATGGACGGGGTGGAG
>CAZZJN010000110.1:0-9252 GCA_964654505.1 uncultured Ardenticatenaceae bacterium
CCGCTATCTGGACCGCGAGGGCGGGCCGGATTGGCGGCGGCTCATCGACGATACCCTCCCCATCGCCCCGCCAGACCCCGACGCGCCGGCCACCGCACTGCCCCACTTCCCGCAACTCAAGCTGCCCGACGCGATGCAACCTTCGCGACTGGCGCCGGAGCGGTTGCCGTTGAGCGCTATCTATGTTCTGGAAAGCGCCGGCGACACAATCGCCATCGCACCCCTGCGACAGAGCGAAGCGACGCTGGCCCTGGCCGCCCACACCGTCGGCAGTCGGCTGTTCGGCCGCGCCTTGCTGGCCAAACACATCGATTTCTGCGCCGACCTGGCCGCTCGCGTCCCCGTTAAACAACTGATCTATCCCCGCACGTTCGACGTATTGCCCGCGGTTCAGGCGGCGCTGGCGGCCGACCTGGAAGATTAATCGTCGCCCGCGCGCACGTCTCTCGTCACTGTCTCGTCGCTTCACCTGTGGTATACTTGCCCATCAGAATATTCGCTCACTCGCGTTCGCGGCCGCCCGCCACACGGAACAAACAGTCGTATGCCTGAGGCTTCCGGGTCGGCAATCGCAGGACATCCGACCCGCCGCACACGAGAGCATGGATTGGCCGGGCACACTTGGACATTTTCGAAAACACTCTGGATCGGATCGCCCTCATTGGCGTCGTCGATGTCATCGACATTCTGCTCGTCACGCTGATCGTCTTCGCCGTGCTGATGTTGATCCGCGGCACGCGGGCGGTTCAGGTGTTGCGCGGGCTGTTGGTGCTGGCGGCGTTCATCTTCCTGCTGGCCCAGATATTCGACCTGCGAGCCTTCACCTGGCTGGTGGACAACATGCTGCCCGTGCTGTTGCTGTCCATTCCGGTTATCTTCCAGCCGGAATTGCGGCGCGCGCTGGAGCAATTGGGGCTGGCCAGCCGCTACTTCCGCTTCTTCCGCCGCGGCGACGATATCAACCCGGTGGCCGTCACCCTGAAAGACGCCGCCCTGCGCCTGTCGCAGCGTCGTCATGGCGCGCTGGTCGTCTTCGAACAGGACACCGGCCTGCAGGACTACATCGATACCGGCGTCATCCTCGACGCCGAGCCGTCGCCGGAGTTAATCCTGACCATCTTCAACAAGCATACTGAATTGCACGACGGAGCCGTCATCGTGCGCGACAATCGGCTGATCGCGGCCGCCTGCGTCCTGCCGCTATCCACCAGCAGCCTGTCCGACCGCCAGATGGGCTTGCGCCACCGGGCGGCATTGGGCATCAGCGAAGTCAGCGATGCCGTGGCTGTGGTCGTGTCAGAGGAAACGGGACAGGTGTCGATCGCCCACAACGGGCGCATCCTGCGCCGGCAGGACATCGCCCGCCTCGACACCATCCTCCACGCCTTTCTGACCGGGTCGCGCCAACCCGATTTTCTGGGGAGAAAACAAAGTGAACCGCGCGCGTAGTGCCTTGTCGAATCTGGCCACCTTCCTCCTGGCGCTGCTGTTGGCCTTCTTCATCTGGATGTCGGCCTCCGAGATGCAGGACCCCGTCCGCACCCGGTTTCTGGAAGCGCCTGTCGAGTTCGTCGGCATGCCGGCCGACTCCGCGCTGGTGGATGCCCCCGCCCGGCAGACGGTTCAGATTCGGCTGGAAGGGCCTGATTCGGTCTTGCAGAAATATACGTCCGACGACTTCACGGCGACGGTCGATTTGAGCCAGGTACCGTCGGGCCAGACGACATCCGTGCCCATTGTCGTGAACATGCTCCGGACGGGCGCAGATATTTCGTTCATCACGCCGGAGCAGGTCGAGGTATTGCTGGAGCAGCAGGTGGCGCGCGATATCCCGGTCGCGCTCGATATTCGCGGCTCGGTCGCCCGCGGCCATAATCAGGGCGAAGCCCTCATCGATCCGCCGACCATCCGCGTCAGCGGCCCCGCCAGCCGCGTCAACGAACTGGATTTCGCGCTGGTGACGATCTTCCTCAACAGTACCAACGAAACCCTTGTGGAGACCACTCGCCCGATTTTCTACGACCTCTCGGGGCGGGTCGCCAGCGTCACCGGCCTGGAATTGAGCCAGTACGATGCGACGGTCACCATTCCGGTGGAAGAAGCGGCCGGGTTCGCCAACAAGCTCATCACCGTATCCTGGACGGGCGAGCCGGCCCCCGGCTATCGCCTGCTGAGCGTGACCGCCGAGCCGCCGAGCGTGCTGGTCGAGGGGCGACCGGCGCAGGTCAATCGCCTCGTCACGGTGATGACCGAACCCATCGACATTACCGGGCTGACCGAATCGTTCCAGCAAACGGCCGTCCTCGACTTGCCCGGCAGCATCACCATCGATCCGGAGCAAGCGGTCACAGTCACGATCCAGATCGAGCCGATCCTGACCACGAGCACCTACAACCGGGTGCCCGATCTGCGCGGCTTGCGAGCCGGCTTCCAGGCCGAGGTCGTGCCCAGCCAGGTGCGTGTGGTACTCTTTGGCCCGCTGCCCGTTCTGGATGCCCTGTCGGAAGACGACGTTCGCGTGATGCTCGACCTGTTTGGGCTGGACGAGGGAACCCATTCCATCGTGCCCGACGTCGATATCCCCGACCGGGGCATCGAAATCCGCTCGGTGCAGCCCGCGGCCGTCACCGTCACCATCTCTCCCGCGCTGGAAGAGACCCCCGAACCGGGCGACACGTCAGGTGGCCTGGGCGGAGGGATCGCTATGAGCGCGGCCTCGCCCGTTGGTCCGGTGCGGACGGCTGGCATCACCCCCATGTTATGCTACCGGACATCAACGGCCATGATGGCGCCGGAATTGGGCAACATTTGTGATCGACAACAGAATATCCAATGAGTAACAAGGCAATCGTGGCCCTCGTCGGCCGTCCTAACGTCGGTAAATCGACGCTGTTCAATCGCATCATCGGCCGTCGTCTGGCCGTCGTGTCCGATGTCGCCGGAACGACTCGCGACCGCCTCTATTCCGACGCCGAATGGGGCGGGATCACCTTCACGGTCATCGACACGGGCGGCATCGAGGTGACCGAGGGCCGCCACACCGCGCCGCTGTCCGAGGACTCCGAGCGATTCCTGCCCCTCATCCGCCAACAGGCGGCCATAGCCATGGAGGATGCCGACGTCATCGTCCAGGTCGTGGACGGCCAGGCGGGCATCACCGCCGCCGACCGCGAGGTGGCCGCCATCCTGCGCCAGGCGGAAAAGCCGGTCATCGTCGCCGCCAACAAGCTCGAATCGAGCAAGCTGTGGGACACAGCCTACGAGTTCTACGAGCTGGGTCTGGGGGAGGTGGTCGCCGTCTCTGCGCTTCACGGCTCGGGCACGGGCGATCTGCTGGACGCCATTGTCGACGCCATCCCGCCGTCGGCCACATTGGAAGAGGAAGAGGATGAGTCGATCCGGATCGCCATCCTGGGGCGACCAAATGTCGGCAAGTCGACCCTGCTGAACAAGATGCTCGGCAAGGAGCGCGTCATCGTCAGCCCTATCGCCGGGACGACGCGCGACGCCATCGACGAGAAACTCCGCTGGCATGGCCAGGAGTTCACCATCATCGACACGGCCGGGATTCGCCGGCGCGGCAAAATCGACCCCGGCATCGAGAAATACAGTGTGCTGCGGGCCGTCAAAACGTTACGCCGCGCCGACGTGGCCTTGCTGCTAATTGACGGCGTCGAGGAAGTCACCTCCCAGGACGCCCACATCGCGGGCATGCTGGTGGAGGAAAACGTCGGCGTCATCGTGCTGGTCAACAAATGGGACGCCGTGGAGAAGGACACCCACACCATGCCCGTCTACGAGACGACGGCGCGTCGCGAGTTGAACTTCATCAGCTACGCGCCACTATTGTTTATCTCGGCCGAGACCGGACAGCGCGTCAACAAAATCCTTGAGACGGTGCTGGAAGTCCAGGCCGCGCGACATCATCGTCTGTCCACCAGCGAGCTAAACGACCTGATGCGCGACATCGTGGCCCACCACCCGCCGCCGACGAAGGGCGGCACGCAGCTCAAGTTCTACTATGTCACGCAGGTCGGCGTAGCCCCGCCCACGTTCGTCTTCTTCGTCAATCGCCCGGAGATGGTTCACTTCGGCTACCAGCGCTACATCGAGAACCAGTTGCGCGAACGTTACCCGTTCACGGGCACACCGGTGCGCCTGCTGTTCAGGGGACGAGGCGATAAAGAAGGGGCTGGCACTCGCTAATCGCTGCCGGCTGAAAGCACAGAAGCGCCCGCCGGTTTGCTCTGCCAGGCAGCCGCCTATATGGGTGAATCCAGAGCGGCCAGCAACGCCTCTTTCATTTGACGGCCGATAGCCGGGATGCTATTGCCCGCCAGGTATCGCGCGTGTCCGGCGGCGGCTATCGCCTCTCGCAGACCGGGGTCGTCCCGCAGCTCGCGCAACCCCGCGGCCAGCGCCGACGGATCGTCGCGGGCGATCAGGTAGACCTCCCGTCGGTCGGCCAGGGCGGCTCGTATGGTCGGCGAATCGCCCGAGATCACCGGCCGGCCCATGGCCAGCCCCTCCCACACCTTGTTCTGCACCGTGAAATTGGCCTGCCGCGTTGTGCCGAACACGCCCAAACAAACGTGAGCCTGGGCCAGGTTATCGAGCAGATCGTCCTGTTCGATAAAGCCATGGAAGGTCACATTGGGCAAACCCAGCGCCTCCGCCCGGGCCACAATGCGCGCCTTCTCCGGCCCGCTGCCGTAGAAGTGGAAGCGTATGTCGGTCTCATCGCGAAGCATGTCGGCCGCGCCGATGATGGCGTCCATCCCGTGCGATGGCAGGTAACCGCCGTGATAACTGATCCGGAACTCGTCGTCCGGCGGCCGCAACGGGCGCGGGTGGAAGACCGTCTCATCCGCACCATGGGGCACAAAGCGAAAATGCTCCAGCGGAAGCTGGTATTTATCGGCGATATAGCCGCCGTATTCCGGGTTCTCGGCGATGAGCAGATCGGGACGTCGCAGGCCGCCACGCTCCAGTTGGAAGATGAGGCGGCCGGTCGTCGGGTGGGCGGCCGTCAGCCCGCGCTCTTCCGCCACCAGATGAAGCGACATGAGGATGTCCAGGGCCACCGGTCGGCCTCGCGAATGGGCCAGGCGGCGGCCCAGCCAGGCATCGAACTGGCCCGGATAGCCGATGAGCATCACATCGTAATCGGGCGCCTGCTTGTGGGCGCGAATCAGTTGGCGGTAGGTCTCGATCACGCGCCACCAGAAACTGGGCTTGCGCCAGCCCCCGCTGGCCTGGGCGACACGATCCTCGATGCCTTGCCACAAAGTAGCATGACAAATGTGGACCGACACATCCGGCTGCGCAAGCAGCCCTTTCAGGACGATCTGGTTACGGGTATAGCTCGCCCGGTAGGTGCCGAAATAACACACACGGAGCGGCCGCTCGGGAGAAAAACGGACCATAGCGTCCGATTATAGCAAGGGGCCACGCTCGCAGTACAATTGGAATCATGATCCTGATCACCGGTTCCACCGGATTCATCGGCCGCGTCCTGGGCCGAGCGCTCACCCATGCCGGTCACGACTGGCGACCCTACAGCGGGCGCATGAACACACCCGAGGTGCTGCGGGCGGAACTGGAGGGCGTGGATACGGTCATCCATCTGGCCGGAGCCGAGGCGCGCGGCAGCAACCGGCTGCTGCAACGGGTCGATATCGACGGCACGCACCTGCTGTTGACACTGGCCGGGCAGGCGGGCATCGGCCGTATCATCCTGCCCAGCCGCATTAACGCCGACCAGCACTCGATGCACGCGCTGCTGCGGGCCAAGGGTGAAGTGGAACGAATGGTGCGACAAAGCGGCATCCCCTACAACATCCTGCGCACCTCGACGCTCTTCGGCCGCGATGACCGCTTCAGCGAGATCGTCCTCAGCCTGGCCCTGTGGTCGTGGCCTATCGCCTGGTTGCCGGGTGGGGGGACGGTTTTCGTCCAGCCGCTTTGGGTGGAGGATTACGTTCAGTGCATCGTGCATCTGCTGGACGAGCCGGACAGGGTGAACCGCGTCATGACCGTCGCCGGAGATGAGTTGCTGAGCTATCGCGACTTCGTTCGGGCGATCCTCGACGTGACCCGCAAGAACCGGCTGTTGCTGCCGATGCCGATGGGGGTGGCGCGGCCGCTCCGGCGGGCCTTACTGGGTTGGTGGTACTGGCCGTCCGTCAGCCGCTACTTCCTCGACCGCTTTTTCGCGCCGGACGTGACCAATCTCGACTCCGTGCAGCGGCAGTTCGGCTTTCGACCGGCGCGCTTCAGGGAGACGATCACCTACCTCAATCGTCGGGGCATGCGCGGGCGCCTGTTTCGCCATTAGCGCCCACCGCTTCAGCCAGAAGTGCGGCGATGATCTTCCTGTCCGTCACGGCAAAGGCGTATCGATCCAGTTCATCGAGAGTCACCCAGGCATGGTCGGCCACGCCCAGATGCTCGACCTCGCCGCCGACATAGGCGGCATGAAAGGCATGGAGCGTGATGCGGAAGTGGGTGTAAGCGTGATCGACGACGGTCAAAGCGTCGCCCGGCGCGATCTCCAGCGCCAGCTCCTCGCGGATTTCGCGCTGCAGCGCGTCCGACAGGCTCTCGCCCGGCTCCACCTTGCCGCCGGGGAACTCCCACAACCCGCCCAGCAACCCGTCGAGCGGCCGTTGGGCGATCAGGATGCGGCCGTCGGGCGACGACCCGCTGTTGCTCCGGATGACCGCCGCAACGACATCGTAATGGGGCGTGCGCTTGCGCGGCGTCCGGACGGGGCGCTCCAGTTGCGTGCCCCGTTGGCGGGCCAGGCAATGGCCTGCTAGCGGGCAGATGAGGCAGCGAGGGGCCTGGGGAAGGCAGATCTGCTGCCCCAGCTCCATAAGCGCCTCGTTGTATTCGCCCGGGCGAACGGCGGACACATTCTCCCCGGCCAGCCGCCACAGTCGGGCGCGAGTCCCGGAACGGGTGACGTCTTCCTCGATGTCGTACAGGCGGCTTAGCACCCGAATGATATTGCCGTCGAGGATGGGCGCGGGCACGTCACAGGCGATGGAGGCGATGGCTCCGGCGGTGTAGCGGCCGACGCCGGGCAGCCTCTGCAATTCGGCCACAGTACGCGGCAGGCGGCCGCCGTAATCGCGCCTGACGATGCCGGCCGCGGCATGGAGGTGGCGCGCCCGGCTGTAATAGCCCAACCCCTCCCACATCTTGAGCACATCATCCAGCGTAGCCGCCGCCAGCGCCTCAACCGACGGCCAGCGAGCCATCCAGCGTTCGTAGTACGGGATCACCGTGGCGATCTGCGTCTGCTGCAGCATCACCTCGGCCACCCAGACGGCGTAGGGGTCGCGGGTTCGCCGCCAGGGCCAATCGGCGTGCCCGGCGTCCCACCATGCCAGAAGGGGGGCGCTAATGTTCAATGGGGGTTCGGCCGTCACGCCGGATTCTCGCAGGCACGCAAGACCGCTCGGACGGGAGAGCCGTCGCCGCCCCGAATCCTGAGCGGCAGGGCGACCAGTTCATACAGGCCGTCGGGCACGCCGGCCAGATCAAGCCCCTCCAGGATGAAGATGCCGTTACGTTGCAGGGCGTGATGACCCGGCAACGATTCGGAGTCGGCGTCATCCACCGACGGCGCATCGGTGCCATAAAGCACCACGCCCAAGCCGCCCAGATGATCGGCCAGCTCCGGGCCGGGATAGACGTAGTCGGGCTGGAAGGCGCGCGGGTCGGACAGGCTCGCCCCGGAGCGCACCAGCAATCGCGGCGCTCGCCCCAGATCATACCCGGCGAAGTCGGCCGCCGTCAGCGGACCGGACGCCTTGCCGACCGACACCACCTGGGCCGGGCCCCAATAGACGGCGGGGTCGATCTGCTCCAGCGTTTGGCCGCCTGCGGTGAAATGATAAGGGGCATCGACATGGGTCCCGGTATGGGCGCTGAGCGACAGGGCGGTCACGTTGGCGGAGTCGCCCTCGGCCAGGTTGCCCGTCGGCCGCAATTCAAAAGAGGCGTCACCCGGCCAGACGGCCATGCCGGGGAACAGGGTACGGCTGATATCATAGAGTCGTGCGGTCATCGTCCGGTTTCCACCACTGAAAAGCATTAACCGGAGTTGAGTATAGAGACCGCTCTCGCGGGTGTCAATCGGCGCGAGGTGGGATGAATCAGCCATTTGTGGCACAATAACGGCCGAATGAGCATCTGGAAAACCCGCTTTCTGCGACCTGTGGTCGCCGTCGCCGCCCTGGCCGGAGCGACCTGGCTGGCCCTTGCCCAGGGCGACCACCGCAGCTACGCCCCGGCCGTCATGCGCGGGCCGATCTCCACCGGGTCGCTGGTGGTGAAGATCAACTTCCAGCCCGAGGGCGCGGCGATTCCCCACGGCTACCAGCCGGACACCGGCGCGGCCTATGCCGATCGCGGCAACAAATTCAGCTACGGCTGGAACGCCGATAACAGCACGACCACCCGCGACCGCAATTCGCCTCTCGCTTTCGATCAGCGGTTCGACACACTCATCCACCTCCAGAAACCGGAGAATCCCGATGCGGTATGGGAGATCGCCCTGCCGCCGGGCGTCTATGACATCTATGCCGTCGCCGGCGATCCGGAGGCCTTTGACGGGTATATGCAGAGCCTCGCCGAGGGGCGGGGGCTTGTGAACGGCGCTCCCCACGAAGGAAGGCGCTTCATCAACGGCACGGCCGCCGCCGTGCCCGTGAGTGACGGCCGCCTGACGATCCGCAGCGGCTCCGGCGCCGTCAACAATAAGCTCTCTTTCCTGGAGATATACAAGGTCGCCGACCTTCCAACGCCTCCGCCGGACACGGTGGAGTTTCGTGGCTTGTGGGTGACCCGCTTCGATTGGTCGTCCCCAGCCAAGCCGGAGGAACTTGACGCGATCGTCAATAATGCCGCCAACGCCGGCTTCAACGCCATCCTGTTCCAGGTGCGAGCCAGCGGCGACGCTTACTATGCCTCCGGCCTGGAACCTTGGGCCAGGCGAGTGAGTGGAACATTCGGGCAAGCTCCTGTTCCATATTGGGATCCACTGGCCTACATTATCGAGGGCGCCCGCCAGCGCGACCTCCAGGTTCATGCTTATGTCAACGTCTATCCCGTATGGGAAAACTGCCATACAACACCGGGGAATACCAGCCCGCCATCACCCTATTATCTGTTGCGCGATAACCACGGCATGACGGGCGACAAGCTTAACGGGGCGCAATGGACAAAAGAGGGCAAGGTTAG
>CAZZJN010000111.1:0-5592 GCA_964654505.1 uncultured Ardenticatenaceae bacterium
CCTGCTCTATCAGGACGAGGTGTTCATCCTCGGCGGCCGCACCTTCGCCAATCATGCCCGCCTGTCGGCCGCGGGCATCCCCCAGGTATCGCTCGTCTACGGCTCATCCACCGCCGGCGGGGCCTACATCCCCGGCATGAGCGACTACGTGGTCATGGTGCGCGGCCGGGCGGCCGTCTATCTGGGCGGGCCGCCGCTGGTGAAAATGGCCATCGGCGAGGAGGCCGACGACGAGACGTTGGGCGGGGCGGAGATGCACGCCCGCGTCTCCGGCCTCAGCGACTACACCGCCGAAGACGACGCCGACGCTCTGCGCCTCGGCCGCCTGATCCTGTCCCATCTGGGCCGGCCCAAGCCCGCTGCCGGCCTGGCCCGTCGCGTCGCGCCGGAGCCGCCGGCCTGCGACCCCGACGAGCTGCTGGGCGTCATCCCCGCCGACCCGCGCATCCCGTTCGACATACGCGAGATCATCGCCCGGCTGGTCGACGGCTCGCGCTTCCTCGAGTTCAAGCCCGACTACGGCCCCACGCTCATCTGCGGCCACGCCCATCTCGACGGCTGGCCGGTGGGCATACTGGGCAACAACGGCGTCCTGTTCTCCGAGAGCGCCAACAAGGCGGCACAGTTCATTCAGCTCTGCAACCAGACGCGCACGCCGCTCATCTATCTGCAAAACATCACCGGCTTCATGGTCGGCACGCAGCACGAGCGCGAAGGGATCATCAAGCACGGCAGCAAGATGCTCAACGCCGTGGCCACCTCAACCGTGCCGCAGTTCACGGTCATCGTCGGCGGTTCCTATGGTGCGGGCAACTACGCCATGTGCGGCCGCGCCCTCGACCCGCGCTTCCTGTGGGCCTGGCCCAACAGCCGCGTGGCCGTCATGGGCGGGGAGCAAGCCGCCGGGGTGCTGGGCATCGTCCAGACCGAGCAGGCCCGCAAGCGAGGAGAGGAGCCGAACGCCAACCGAATCGCCATGACCCAGATGATGACCCGGCAGAAGTTCGAGCAGGAGTCATCCCCCTGGTACGCCACGGCCCGCCTGTGGGACGACGGCGTCCTCGACCCGCGCGACACGCGCATGGCCCTCAGCATCGGCCTGTCGGTGGCCCATAACGCGGATTTCATCAGCCCAGGCCCGCCACACTACGGCGTCTTTCGGATGTAACCACGCCGGCCGGCTCATTGCGCCCGCGCCAATCCGGAGTACAATTCGGCCATTATCACCAACCGGAGCACGTATCTATGGATTCTGATAACCCGACCGGCCTCGTCCTGTCCATCGCCATCATGATCGCCGTCCTGGCTGCCTGCGGCATCCTCACCATGGTCATGCTGATTTTGATGGGGGTCGTCACCCTGGCCGCCTGATTTCGCCGCCACATCACAGGGAGGGAGCCGCGCCATGAAATTCGACGTCAGCTTGTTGCAACCGAAGCTGGATCAGATGCCCGCCTATGCCGCCGCGGCCGAAGCGCTCGGATTCGACGGCCTTTGGGTGGCCGAAACCAGCAGCGACCCGTTCCTGAACCTCACCCTGGCCGCCGAACACGCCGGCAAGCTGACGCTGGGCACGGCCATCGCCGTCGCCTTTCCGCGCAGCCCGGCCATCCTGGCCTACACGGCCTGGGACTTGCAACGCTACTCGCGCGGCCGCTTCGTCCTCGGTCTGGGGCCGCAAGTGAAGGCCCACAACGTCCTGCGTTTCGGCGTCAAATGGGAAAGACCCATCGCCCGGATGCGCGAGACGATCGAGGCCATCCACGCCTTTTGGGACTGCTGGCAAAACGGGACGCCGCTTGACTACGCCGGCGAGTTCTTCAAGCTGGCCCTCATGACGCCGTTCTTCGATCCCGGCCCCATCGACTACCCACGGCCGCCCATCTATCTGGCGGCCGTCAACAGGCAGATGTTGCGGCTGGCCGGCTCGCATGCCGACGGCGTCCACATCCACGCCCTGCACACCGTCCCCTATCTGCGCGAGGTCGCCCTGCCGGAGATCGAGGCCGGATTGGCCCGCAGCGGCCGGGCACGCGCCGACTTCAAGGTCAACACCGCCGTCTTCGTCATCCCCACGGACACCGCGCGGGAGGCTCGCCAGGCAGAGGCCCACGCCCGGCAGCAGATCGCCTTCTACATGAGCACGCCCGCCTACAAGACGGTCATGGAGCTGCACGGCTGGGAAGGCGTGTCGGCCGAATTGGGCAAGATGGCCCGCGCCGGGCAATGGCCGGAGATGGGCCGTCTCATCACTGACGAGATCATGGACGCCTTCGCCGTCACCGGCCGCTGGGTCGAGCTGCCGGAGATCATCCACGCCCGCTACGACGGCCTGCTCGACCGCGTCAGCTACTATCTGCCGTTCGAACCCGGCCTGAACGACATCGGCTGGCGCAACACCATCCGATCCTTCAAACGAGTCAACCGCTAAACGCTGCCGGGAAGCGTGCCCGGTCAGGAGGAATTGAATGTTCTCTTACTTCACCGCCGAGCATGAGGCGTTCCGGCAGACGGTGCGCCGATTCGTCGAATCCGAGATCAACCCCCACATCGAAGCCTGGGAGGCGGAGCGACTATGGCCCGCCCACACCGTGCTGAAGAAAATGGGCGATCTGGGCCTGCTGGGGTTGAGCTACCCCGAGGAGTACGGCGGCGGCGGGGTTGACTACTGGTACAACGTCGTCTTTCTGGAGGAGGTGGGCCGGGCCGACTGCGCCGCCGTGCCGATGGGCATTGCCGTCCACACCGACATGGCCACCCCCGCCCTGGCCGAATTCGGCAGCGAGGAGCTGAAGCGGCGTTTCCTGGCCCCGGCCATCGCCGGGGAGATGGTGGCGGCCATCGGCGTCAGCGAGCCGGACGCCGGTTCCGACGTCGCCGCCATACGCACCCGCGCCGTGCCCGACGGCGACGACTACCTCATCAACGGCGCGAAAATGTGGATCACCAACGGCACCCAGGCCGACTTCATCACCCTGCTGACGCGCACCGGCGGCGAGCGCGGCTTTCGCGGCATGTCGCTCATCGTCGTGCCCACCGACACCCCCGGATTCAGCGTCAGCCGCAAGCTGGAGAAGCTGGGCAATCACGCCAGCGACACCGCCATCCTGACCTTCGAGGACGTGCGCGTGCCCCAGGCCAACCGCATCGGCGAGGAGGGCATGGGCTTTATCCTGCAGATGCACCAGTTCCAGCGCGAACGTCTGGCCGCATCGATCATGAGCACGGCCGGAATGGAGAAGATCATCCGCATGACCATCGACTATACCCGCACCCGCCAGGCGTTCGGCCGCCCGCTGGTCGACAATCAGTGGATCCACTTCCGGCTGGCCGAACTGCTGACCGAGGTCGAGGCGTTGCGCCAGCTCAACTACCACTGCGTGCGCCTGCTCGTCGCCGGGGAAGACCTGACCAAAGAAGTCTCCATGGCCAAACTAAAGGCCGGACGGCTGGCGCGCGAGGTGGCCGACACCTGCCTCCAGTTCCACGGCGGGATGGGCTACGTCGAAGAGTACCCGATGGCCCGCTACTTCCGCGACGCCCGCCTGCTGTCCATCGGCGGCGGGGCGGACGAGATCATGCTGGGCATCATCGCCAAGTACGAGAATATATTGCCCAGGTGACGAATGATGAATCCGCGTTAATCCGCACCGAACCCGGTGAGTCAGTGATATAATGAATCACAGGTTTAACAGGGATAACAAGATGATGGCAGTCAAAACAGTGACGGTTCAATTACCGGAAACGCTTTATCGGCAAGCAAAAGAAACGGCCGCGGCCACATCGCTCTCGCTTGAGGAAGTCCTCGCCCAGTCAATCGCGCTCTCTCTCCCGCCGTTGGAGGAAGATTTGCCTGCTGATTTGCGAGCCGAATTATCGGCGCTTATGTTGTTGAGCGATGACGAATTGTGGCGCGTCGCCCGTGGCGAGATGGCGGTTGACAAGCAGGAGCGTCTTGAAGTATTGACCGGGATTCGCGAGGAACGAGACCTGACACTTGACGAATCGCTGGAATTCAAATCCCTGTTCGCGGAAGGGGAAACGATCATGGTGAAAAAGGCTGAATCCTTCCGGCTGCTCACCCGTCGAGGCTATACGATCCCCTGGCTCACGCAATAATCCGGCTCGCATCAGTCGTCGATGACAATTCCCGCCTCCCTTCGCCAACTGACGGCCGAAAGAGATTCTCATCGATGCGCCTACTGTCGGACCGCGCAAGAAAATAGCGGGCAAAGACTACAGATCGATCACATTATTCCCCGTTCACAAGGCGGGCAGACCGTCATTGATAATTTATGCCTGGCCTGTTCCTCGTGCAACAGCCACAAGCAAGCCCGACAAGTCTATGCAGACCCGCAAACAGGCGATTTGGTCATGCTGTTTCATCCACTGAAGCAGGCATGGAACGAACATTTCGCGTGGGATGAGAGCAATACGTTGATCGTTGGGCTCACGGCTTGCGGGCGAGCGACTGTTGCCGCGCTCAACATGAATAACAGCCCCGTCATCTGGGCGAGAAAGCGTTGGGTAGAGGCAGGATGGCATCCTCCAACATGATACGGTCCGTATTAATCGCCAATCGCGGTGAGATCGCCCGCCGCATCATCCGCACCTGTCGCCGCATGGGCATCCGCGTCGTCGCCATCTATTCCGACGCTGACGCCGGCAACTCGCACGTGACCGAGGCCGACGCGGCCGTCCGCATTGGCCCGGCCCCGGCGGCCGACTCCTACCTGAACATCGCCGCCATCCTCGAGGCCGCTCGTCGCGCCGGCGTCGAGGCCGTTCACCCCGGCTATGGCTTCCTGGCCGAGGACGCCGCGTTTGCCGCCGCCTGCCGGGCCGCCGGGTTCATCTTCATCGGCCCCTCACCCGAAGTCATCGCCGCCATGGGCGACAAACGCGCCGCCCGGGCGTCGGCCCAACGACTGGGCGTGCCTGTCCTCCCCGGCTATGACGGCGACGACCGCAGCAACGACACGTTCAGCCGCGAGGCGGCACGCATCGGCTATCCGGTGATGGTCAAGGCCGCCGCGGGGGGTGGCGGCAAGGGCATGCGCCTCGTCCGCAACCCGGAGGAACTGCCAGCGGCTTTGGCCGGAGCCAGACGCGAGGCTCTGGCGGCCTTCGGCGCGGACGCGCTCTTGCTGGAGCGCGCTTTGGAGCGCCCGCGCCATATCGAGATGCAGATAGTGGCCGACAGCCACGGCGGCGTCATCCACCTCGGCGAGCGGGAGTGCTCCATCCAGCGCCGCCACCAGAAGGTAATCGAGGAGTCGCCCTCCCCGATTATGACGCCGGAATTGCGCGAGAGGATGGGAGCGGCGGCCGTCAGGCTGGCCGGAGCGATCGGCTATACCGGCGCGGGCACGGTTGAGTTTTTGCTGGACGGCGACGACTTTTTCTTTCTGGAGATGAACACCCGCCTGCAGGTCGAGCATCCGGTGACGGAACTCATCACCGGCCTCGACCTGGTGGAGTGGCAGATTCGTATCGCCGGGGGCGAGGCGCTGCCATTGCGACAGGAGGACGTTCGGCGGTCGGGGCACGCCATCGAGGCGCGGTTGTATGCCGAAGATCCGGCCAACGGCT
>CAZZJN010000111.1:5692-9200 GCA_964654505.1 uncultured Ardenticatenaceae bacterium
CGGTCGGGGCACGCCATCGAGGCGCGGTTGTATGCCGAAGATCCGGCCAACGGCTTCCTGCCCACCGCCGGGACGGTGTTGCTTTGGCGGCCGCCGGTCGGCGAGGGCGTTCGGGTGGACGACAGCATCCGCGACGGCGACGAAGTCACCATCCACTACGATCCGCTGCTGGCCAAGATCATCGCCCACGGCGCGACGCGAGCCGAAGCTACGGCTCGCCTGCGGTCGGCGCTGGAGCGCGCCGTCCTGCTTGGGCTGACGACGAACCTGGCCTTTCTGGCCGGGGTGCTGCGCCATCCGACCTTCGCCTCCGGCGCCATCGACACCCGTTTTCTGCAAGACCATGCCATCGACGACCAGCCCCCCGCCGAGGATGTCGCCACTGCCCTCATCGCCGCCGCCTGCGCCCGCTGGCGAGCTGCCGCCGCGGACGGCCCCGGCTACTGGCGCAACAACCCCGGCCGCCCGGCCCCCTGGCGCTTTCGGGTTGACGGCGGCGACGTTGACGTGCACCTGACGCCCCGACCACGGATCCCTGAGCAATGGACGGCCCACCTGTCGCCGATGGATTTGACTTGCGAGGTCGTGCTGGAGGAGGCAGCCGGGACGGAGATGTCGCTCGTCATCGACGGCTACCGGCGGCCGATCAGCCTGGCCGTCGATGGGGAGACGTGGTGGGTTCAGGTCGGGACCGGCGCGATTTGGCTGGAAGCCCAGCCGCTCCTGCCGGAGCCACAACCGGCCGCCGGGGCGAGCGGCTCGCTGCGCGCGCCTATGCCCGGCACCGTGCTGGCCGTGGCGGTGGAGGTCGGGCAGGCGGTCGACATCGGCCAACCGCTCATGACGCTGGAGGCCATGAAGATGGAGCACACCATCCGCGCCGTCGCGGCCGGGATGGTGGAAGCGATCTACTTCGCCGCCGGAGATCGTGTCAGGGCGGACGAGTTACTGCTGAAAATCGACCCGGTGTGATCGGCCGTCACTGCACCTCGGCCAGCACCTGATTGCGAACCACCGTCTCGCCGCCGCCGACCGCGAGCGAACTCACGACCCCGTCGAACGGCGCGCGAATCTCGTTCTCCATCTTCATCGCCTCCAGAATGAGCAGCGGCTGCCCGGCGCTGACGGCCGTTCCCGGCTCCACCAGCACCCGCGTGATCAGGCCGGGGATGGGCGCCTTCACCCGGCCGTCGCCGCTGCGCGGTCGGGGCGTGCGCGTACTGCGGTCGCGAATATCGACGGTATGCAGGCCGTCGTAGGCGTTGATCCATTGCAGGTTGGGATCGAAGACAATCTCATACGGCCGCCCGTCGATGATCAGCCACTCCACATCGGAGACGAACGCCGTCGGGTTGGGCACGATCAGGCTCAACGGCTGCCCATTGACGGTGAGTTCATAGCGCCCGTCATTGCGGGAGGAGGTTTTCAATTCGACTTCGTATTCGTGGTCGTCAAGCGTAATGTGATAAGCGGTCATGCGATTCCTCCCTGCTCTAGTGAAGGCTACGGCTCGTTCGATGCCAGCCGGTGACCCATTGGTCGGGCGTTTGCGGGTTGAATGTCTCGTGGCGGCGAGTGTGGAGTACGGCGGCGATCGCGGCCAAATCGCGCCGGACCAGCTCGATATCCGTGGCCGGCTTGGCCAGCAGCGGCCGATACAGGATACCCGTGTTGTAATTGCCGCTGACGAATGCGGGCGAGCGCAAGACGTCCATCAGCAACGGCAGGTTCGTGGGCGTGCCGATGATGGCAAAATCCTCCAGCGCGCGGCGCATCCGATCGACGCACTGCGCCCGATCCTCGGCCCACACCGTCACCTTGGCGATCAGCGGATCATAGAACGGCGGGACATCGGCATCGCAGTACAGATAGGTATCGACCCGCACCTCCGGCCCCCCGGGCAGGCGAACGCGCTGCAAATGGCCGGGGCTGGGCAAGTAGCGTCGGGCCGGATCTTCGGCCTGGACGCGGCACATGATGGCCCAGCCATGTTGGACGACATCGTCCTGCCCGTAGCCCAGCGGCTCCCCCGTCGCCAGCCGGATCTGCTCCCGCACCAGGTCGCGACGGATCATCATCTCCGTCAAGGTGTGGTCGATCTGGATGCGTGACTTGATCTCGCTAAGGTAAAACCCGCCGAATTCATCGACCAGAAACTCCACCGTGCCCAGATTTTGGTAGCCAACCAGGCGGGCCAGCCGCACGGCCGCCTCCAGCATGGCCTCGCGCTGGTCAGGGTTAGGGTGTTCGCCAAACGCCCACAGCGCCGGGGCTTCCTCGACGATTTTCTGGTTCCTGTGGACGACCGATCCCTCGCGCTCTCCCAGGCAAACGATGTTGCCTTGGGAGTCGGCGATGATCTGCACGCCGACCTGGCGCGCGGGCAGGATGGCGCGCTCCAGGAAGAGCTGGTCATGGCCATAGACCGCTCGGGACTCCACGCGGGCGCGACGGACGGCCTCGGCCAGCTGGTCGCGGCTGTTGATCATCCGCTCGCCCCGACCGCGGCCGCCGCGACACGACTTGACCACCAGCGGGTAGCCCATCCGGTCCGCCTCGGCCGCCAGCGCGTCGAACTCGTCGGCCGCATACGAGCGCGAGGAGTGTTCGACCGTGGGGATGCCGGCGGCACGGGCCGCCTTCAGCGTGCCGATCTTGTTCAGCACCGTCTCCACGACCGCGGCCGGCGGCCCGATGAAGGCGATGCCGGCTGCCTCGCAGGCATGAATAAAGTCCGGGTTCTCGGCCAGGAATCCGTAGCCGGGATGGATGGCGTCGACGCCATGCTCCCGGGCGATGGCCAGGATTATGTCAATATCCGCAAAGCTGCGATAGCCGTCCAACTGGACGCACTCGTCGGCCAGCCGCACGTGGAGCGAGCCGCGATCGCTGATGTCGTACAGGGCGACGGTGCGAATCCCCAACTCGCGGCAGGAGCGAATGATGCGAACGGCGATCTCGCCCCGATTAGCAATGAGTATCTTCTTGAACATTCAGTCGAAACTCCTTCGAGTCGTCACCGGCGGGCAAGCCGGGGCTACATGGGCGATATGCCGTGTTTGCGCGGCACGTGGTGCTCCCGCTTGGACATGGACACTTCGAGCGAGCGAATCAGGATTCGGCGCGTGTCGGCCGGGTCGATGACGTCGTCGATCAGACCACGGGCGGCGGCGACATAGGGATTGTTGAACTTGGCCTGGTAGTCATCGACCAGCTCGCGGCGACGGGCCTCGGGGTCTTCGGCCGCCTGCACATCGCGCCGGAACAGGATGTTGACCGCGCCCTCCGCGCCCATCACGGCGATCTCGGCGTTGGGCCAGGCGTAGAGCAAGTCGCCGCGCAAGCCCTTGCTGCTCATGACACAGTAGGCCCCGCCGTAGCTCTTGCGCAGGATGATCATCAGCTTGGGCACGGTCGCCTCGCTGTAGGCGTAGATCATGCGCGCGCCGTTGCGGATGATGCCGCCGTACTCCTGCTCCTTGCCGGGCAGAAAGCCGGGCACATCCTG
>CAZZJN010000112.1:0-7673 GCA_964654505.1 uncultured Ardenticatenaceae bacterium
ATGATCATGCTCGGCGCGCAGACCGAGAGTCGTTTGCAGGAACATCGGCCGGACTTGCTTGTGAGGCCGGAGGTGTCGCATGCCGTCACCCTCCTGACGGGCTTCAACCGGGGGAGCGAGATCATCAAGGCCGGGGAGGATGCGGCCCTTGAAGCGTTGTCCGCCATCCGCGCCTTGGTGACTGACTGACTCGACAGGCGTCGGCCGTTGCCTAAAACACCAACGAGCGGATGAGCAGGCCGACACCGATGGCCAGGACGACGCTGGACACCAGTTCCACCACATAGACATCCTGGTCAGCTTCGCCGATTTGGCGTCGGTCGAGGACTAGCCGTGGCAGGGCGACCAGCGGCAGGAACAGCGCCTGGCCAAACAGCACCAGGGTCATGATGATCAGCCGCTCGCCGATGCTCATATACTTGCCAAGCCCGACCGAGAAGTTTGGCGGCCGACCTTTCATGATCCCGAAGATGAGGAATTTCAGCATCACCCACGCCGGCATGGTGAGGAAGGTGTAACCCAGCATGGCCGTCAGCAGCGGATTGGCCTGGGCATTGGCCACAATCCCGCCCCACAAGTTGCTCCATTGCAGATAGCCGGTCATGACCAGAGCCAGGAGGATGATGAAGATGTGGATGGCCTGGTCGATGAGGACTCGGGTCAGGGGCGAGATGAAGTAATTCTTGAGAACCCAATAGCTGTCGATGATGAGGTGGCTGATGCTGATGAGCAGGATGCCGCTCCACCAGGATGGGTCGATCGACAAGGCGAAAGCGGCCGTGACGGCGGAGAGGATGAGGCAGTGTACGAGGACGCCCTTGATATCATGACTTTTCCAGCGCGCCAGGCTGTCCCACTGTAGAACAAAATCGCCCACCAGATGGGCGAGAAGCATCGCGATGACCATAGAGTTAACCGATTAAAGAAGATTACCTGCCGGTTCTCACTCCATCATATATGATTTTACCCAGAATGATGTGGTCTGGTTTACACCAGGTCTGGTTTACACCAGGTCCGGTTTACACTTGCCCTGATGATTTGTTCACGATCTACTCTTCGCCCGACGCCATCAACCTTGAAAGCTGCTCCAGCACCAGCTTCAGCGAATCCAGTTCCTGCCCATAGCGTGCCCAGTCGCCTGCTCGCTGGGCTTCCTCGGCCGCGGCCAGATGCTCGTTGGCGGCCGCCACCAGTTCGTCAATCGTTCGGCCGTCGTCCGGCAAGGCCTCGGTACTGGTCTCCGGCCGGACCGGATCGGGGGAGTCGATGAGTATCCCCGGACGCTGGGCCAGCGCGATCAGTGACCGATTCAGCGTCTCGGCCATGACGACCGAGGTGTTGTCGGCCGTCACGATGCGCTTCAGTTCCGGCAGGGCGCTCGTTTCCGACCGCAGGTAGATCGGCTCGATGTAGAGAAAGCTCTGGTTGATGGGCAGCACCAGCAGATTGCCCCGAATGACGCCGGATCCGAGTTGGTTCCATAGCGAGAACTGTTCCGAGATGTCCGGCTCCTGATCGATCCGTCCCTCCACCTGGATCGGTCCGAAGACCAGCTCCTGCTTCGGCAGTTCGTAGACGATCAGCTCGCCATAGACGTCGGGATCGTTTCGCGCCGCCATCCAGCCGATCATGTTGTTCTTGGTTGAAGGGCTGAAAGGCAGGATCAGCAGAAACTCCGGCTTTTCCTGGTCGGGCAGAGGCAAAATCACGAAATAAGGCTCGATCTGCACTTCGTCATCGCCGGAGATCTCGGTGGGGATCTGCCACAAATCTTCCTTGTTGTAGAAGACGCGCACGTCAGTCATGTGGTAGGTCAGAAACTGCCGCGCCTGGACCGAGAATAGATCTTCAGGATAGCGGATATGCGCGCGCAAGTCGGCCGGCATCTCGTCTTGCGGCCGGAACACGCCCGGAAACATGCGGCTGTAGCTGCGGATGATCGGGTCTTCGGCGTCGCTGACGTAGTAGGCCACTGAGCCGTTGTAGGCGTCGACGGTGATCTTCACCGAATTGCGGATGTAGTTGATGGTCCGGGTCGTCGTCCAGCGGGGCGTGGCCGTTCCGTTGTGGTTGGCGTTGGAGCTGGTCGTCATCTGGACCGGCGTGGCATAGGGGAAGGCGTCGCTGACGGTATAGGCATCCTGAAGCCAAATGAGCCGCCCTTCGTCATTCACCACCAGATAGGGGTCGGAATCGAGCACCAGAAAGGGTGTCAGCGCCTGGATGCGGTCCTGAATCTGGCGGCGATACTGGACGCGCGTGCTGTCGGTGATGTCGGCGGTCAGCAGGATGTTGGGGTCGCTCTGTCGCAGGGCGAAGGCCAACCGCTTGAGGAACGAGTCGAGCACCACGCCGCCCACGCCCTCATAGTGAGTGTAGACGTTTTCATCCCCGCTGGGGTAATCGAACTCCTCTCGGCCGCTACCCACATAGACGGCGTCGTCGGTCAATTCGCCGTAGTAGATCTCCGGACGCGCGACCTTGATCTCGACATTGCTTCGTGGCGGGAAGTCCTGGATGAAGAAGCGCGGCCGCCCGTCGGTTGTCACCTCGTTCACCGGATTCATGACGATGCCGTAGCCGTGGGTGAACTCCAGGTTGCGATTGACCCACGACGGGGCGGGCAGCTTGCTCTTGTCCAGCTCGCGGACGCCCAGCATCACCTGGCGCTGGCGGCCGCCGATCGTATACCTGTCGATATCGACGTCGTTGAACTCATAATACGGCCGCAGCCCCTGCAACTGGCGGTAGGTCTGCTGTAGCGGCCGCCAGTCCCACAGGCGGATGTTGCTCAGCACGTCCTCGTTTTCCAGCAAGTCTTCCGGCCGCAGGTCTTCCACCCGGCCGAACTCCTCGGAGCGGATGCGATCCAGCCCGAAGGCGAAGCGGGTGAAGGTGATATTGTTCTCGATGTAGGGCGCCTCCAGCGTCAGCTCGTTCGGCTCGACGGAATAGCGTTGCAGGATGGACGGGGCGATGTTCCCGGCGATCACCGCCGTCGCCAGCCACAGGCCACCGGCCAGAACCGGCAGCCGCCACCCCGTTCGGAAGGCCATGGAGAACAAGGCCAGCGCCGTCAGCGCCGCCAGTCCCATTTGCAGCCGAAAGGCCCAGAGCACCACCCGCACGTCGGTGTAGCTCGCCCCGAAGGCCACCCCGCGCGTGGAGTAAAGCAGCTCGAACATGTGCAGGAAATAGGCGGCTGCCCACATCAGCAGGATGAAGCCGCCCACGATGGCGGCGTGCTTTTTGAGCGGCGTCGTCCGCAGGAACCCCCACTTTCCGCGCTGAACCTCTTGCGGGTAGGCTATGGCATAGATAGCCGGCAAGCCGATGAGGGTGAGAATGAGGGCCATCTCCAGCAAGCCTTGCACCAGTTGATAGACGGGCAGCCTGAAGATATAGAACGACACATCCCGCCCGAATATCGGATCGAGCAAGCCGAACGGTTCGGCATTCATGAAGAGGAGAAATTGGTCCCACTGGCCGCTCGCGATCCAGGCCAGCAGAGCAGCCGTGGCCAGTCCGGCGACGAGGACGATGAGGCGGCCCAAACGGCCGTCGCCCTGCGGACGACCGCTCTCCGCCGCGGTCGAGGTGGCCAATCGCCAGGCGACCAGCCAGTTGCCGGCCACGATCAGGGCCAGAACGGAGAAGGCGACGATAAAGACGACCGCGCCGGTCGTCCAGCGCTTGAAGAACATGGCCCGATAGCCAAGCTGGTCGAACCACAGGATATCGGTGTAGAAGGTGGCCAGGCTGCCCAGGCTGAAAATCAACAGGATGATCACGAAGGCGATGATCATCAATCGGTAGGAGCCTTGCGGCCGGGGCGTGGCGGGTGGTCGGCGGCGCGGCGGCCGATCGCCGCCCTCGTCGTCATCCTGTCCTGCTCGCCAGCCGGCCTCTTCCATCGCGCGACGGAAGACTTCGGGGATGTCAAAATCGTCCTGTTTCATTAGCCCATGTTCCCGAATCGCGCCTGATTATGAAACCATTTTCGCAAATCGTCCATACCCGCCGACGGCATCTTGTGCCCGGTCGGGTACTCATGGTACTCCAAATCCGCTCCGGCGGCCCGTAATCGCTCCTGCGTGACCTGTGACAGTCGGTAGGGCACGGTGGTGTCCTGCGTGCCCGCGGCCATGAATACGGGCAGTCCGGCCAGGCGGCCGTCGATGGCTCCCTCGGGCATGTCGGGCACGAAGCCCACCATCGCCGCCACCCCGCGAGCCAGACGCGGTCGTCGCAGCACCGCGGCAAAGGAAACGGCCGCCCCCTGGCTGAAGCCCATCAGGTATGTTCGATCGGGATCGGCGTTATACAGTTGCGGCAAAGCCACGATGAATCGCTCCAGCGCCGTCACCGCCGGATCATACTCCGCCAGTTCGGGCCACTTGTCCTCGCGTTCCAGAATCTGCCAGGAGAAGGCCCCCTGGTCGGCGAACAGCGCGCGCGGCGCCACGACCAGCCACGGCCGGGGGATGACCTTGCGGAACACCCACATGACGTCCTCGTTTCCGAAGCGGCCGTGCAGCATTACTACGGTAGGGTAGGGGCCGGGGCCGTCGGGCATCTGATAGCGATACGTTAACCCGGCCTCGTACCATTCCGGGCCGGTCTGAACCAGTGTTGGGGTGGGTTGTGGTTCCATGGAGGGTTGAGTATAGCCAAAAAAAATGAGGTGGCAGTAAGACGGGCGTCCTACTGCTCACCTCTGGGGGGGGAGCCAATTCATAGTATACGCACTGTATGATTTTTGTCAATATTTTGAGCGAAATTATGACAGGCAAGCCTTAAACAGTTTGACAGACGGCCGGAGCGTCATACTATAACGGGCATGACTCCTCAAGCATCCGATTCCGCCCTTCGTCGGCCGACTGCGGAGCGGGTGGCGGCGTTCATCGCGGCCTGCGACGGCCACATCGCCGGCGATCTGCGAGCCGACGACTACTCGCGCATGCTCTACAGCACCGACGCCAGCCTCTACCAGCTCATGCCCCATGCGGTGCTCATTCCACGCACCGTCGAGGATGTCATCGCCGCCGTCTCGCTGGCCGCTGAATACGGCTTGCCGGTCACGCCACGTGCCGCCGGCACCAGCCTGGCCGGGCAGGCGGTCAACGAAGCCTTGGTGATCGATTTCAGCCGTCATCTGGATGGCATAATCGAGATCAATTCCGAGGAGCGCTGGGCGCGCGTCCAGCCCGGCGTCGTCCTCGACAAGCTGAATGCAACCCTGCGCCCCCACGGCCTCCAGTTCGGTCCCGACCCGGCCAGCAGCGACCGCTCGACCATTGGCGGGGCGGTGGCCAACAACGCCACCGGCAGCCATTCGCTGCTCTACGGCATGACCGCCGACCATGTTCGGGCGATGGAGGTCGTCCTCAGCGATGGCTCAGCGGCCGCCTTTTCCTCGACTTTGGCCGACTCGGCCGGGTCAGGAATTCGCATAGCGAAACAAATGAGCAGGCTGCTGGTTGACCCAAATAACCGGCGAGTGATATACGAAAATACGCCCCGTTACTGGCGGCGGTGTGGGGGGTATAACCTCGACCGGCTGGCGGCGGAGCATCCCGCCGGACTGGCTCAACTCGTCTGCGGCTCGGAGGGCACGCTGGCGGTTATGACCGAGATCACCGTCGATCTGGTTCCGCGGCCGCCGCATACCGGTCTGGGCTTGCTGCATTTCGACCGGCTGGAGACAGCGCTGCTGGCCGTCCCGGCAATTCTGGAGACCGGCCCCTCGGCCGTCGAACTGCTGGACACATTGAGCCTGAGCCTGTGCCGCGATGTGCCGGAATACGCTCGGCTGTTGGCTTCCGTGGTCGATGGCCGCCCCGATTGCCTGCTGGTTGTTGAATATCAGGGAGAGAGCGAGGCGGTCGTGAGGGACGGCATCGAGCGGCTGGCAGCGTTGCTGAACCGGCGAGCCATCGGTGCCACGGCTCTGACGCGAGCCACCGAATCGGCGGCCGTGGCCGCTGTCTGGCGCGTGCGCAAAGTCGGGCTGGGTCTGCTGATGTCGATGAAAGGGGATATGAAGCCCGTGCCGTTTATCGAGGACGCGGCCGTGCCGGTGGAGCATCTGTACGACTACGTACATCAAATCGAGGCTTATTGCGCCGGGCTGGGCACGCCGATCTCCTACTACGCCCACGCCGGGGCGGGCTGCCTGCATATTCGGCCGCTCATCAACCGGCGCAGCGCGGCCGAGATAGCCCGCATGCCTGACATCGCCCGTTTTGCCGCCGGTCTGGTGCGTGGCTACGGCGGCGCGCTCTCCAGCGAGCACGGCGACGGCCGCAGCCGCAGCTGGCTCAACGAGATGTTCTACGGCCCGGACCTGACCGATCTCTTCCGGCAGGTGAAACATATCTTCGACCCCGACAATCGAATGAACCCGGGCATCATCGTCGACCCCGCGCCGATGATGGATTCGATGCGCGCCCTGCCGTACTCTGTCGGCGCTCCGCGCATGGATTTTAATGACTACAATCAACCATCCCCACAACTTCGCATAGCCTATTCCGAACCACACAAACACACCCCATCAAACCAAACGGATGTTCTGCAACAGGAATATCCCGATCCACTGTCTGTAGAGCAGGGAGATCGACCAGCCATTCCCATCTCTTTGCAACCGGCCAATGACATCGACGGCTTCGTCCGCGCGGTGGAGATGTGTAACGGCTGCGGGGTATGCCGCAAGGATAGCGGGACGATGTGCCCCAGCTTCATGGTGACGCGCGAGGAGGAACACAGCACGCGCGGCCGGGCCAATGCGCTGCGGGCGGCGATGGCCGGCGTCCTGCCGGCGGACGAGCTGACCAGCCCGCGCATGGCCGAGGTCATGGATCTGTGTATCGCCTGCAAGGGCTGTAAGGCCGAGTGCCCCTCCGGCGTCGACATGGCCCGACTGAAGACTGAGTTTCTCGCTCGCTATTACGAGGCTCACGGCGTCCCGTTGCGGGCGCGTTTCTTTGCCCATAGCGCGACGCTCAATCGCTGGGGCAGCGGTCTCATGGCTGGGCCGATCAATGCGCTCTTGCGCTCACGGCTGGGGCGATGGGCGAGTGGCCGCGTGGGCCTGGCGCCGGAGCGCGTCCTGCCGCCGATAGCTCGCGTCCCGTTTGCGACCTGGTGGCGACGGCGAGGCGGTCTTACCAGCACCGAAGGCGCGCGCCGGGTCGTCCTGCTCATCGACCCATTCACGAACTACAACCATCCCGAGGTGGGCATGGCCGCGGTCGAGTTTCTGGAGGCGATTGGGGTCAGCGTCGTTGCTGCGCTGTCGATCGACGACGGCCGCCCGGCGATCTCCAAGGGGCTGGTCGATATGGCCCGCAAGACGGCCGAGCGAACCGTGCGCGCCTTGCTGCCCACGGCCGAGGCCGGGCTGCCTCTGGTTGGGCTGGAGCCAAGCAGCCTGCTGACCCTGCGGGATGAATATTTCCACCTGCTGCCGGGCGATACGCGAGCCGAGGTCATCGCCGATAAGGCCGTCACGTTCGAGGAATACGTCGCCGGGCTGGCGGACGAGAGCGATCTGACACCGCACTTCACTACGCAAAGTCGTCACGTCCTGCTCCACGGCCACTGCCATCAAAAGGCGCTCGTTGGCACGGGGCCGGCGCATCGAATATTATCTCTGCCGGTCAACTACACTGTGG
>CAZZJN010000112.1:7773-9196 GCA_964654505.1 uncultured Ardenticatenaceae bacterium
GTTGGCACGGGGCCGGCGCATCGAATATTATCTCTGCCGGTCAACTACACTGTGGAAGAAGTCGATTCGGGCTGCTGCGGCATGGCCGGCGCGTTCGGCTACGAGGCCGAACATTACGACATTTCGATGCGAATGGGTGAGCGGCGGCTGTTGCCGGCGGTGCGGGCGGCCGCGCCGGAGACGATCATCGTCACCGCCGGGATGAGTTGCCGCCATCAGATCGTCCACGGCAGCGGGCGGGCGGCTCTGCACCCGGCGCAAGCGCTGCAACAGGCGTTACGACGAGAAACGGACACACGGGACGGAGAATGATGAAAATCGGAACGATGATTGCCCTGATGATAGCAATTTTGGCCCTGGCGGGATGCGGCGGCGAGAGCGACGGGCCGGAGAACATCTACATCGCCTATGAGGCTGACAGCGACCGGACGATAACGATGGCGGTGGGCGACGAACTGCAGGTCATCCTGGCCGAGAATCCGACCACCGGCTATGTGTGGAGCGTGATCACCAACGACGAGGAAGTGTTGAGTCAGACCGAGGAGCCGTCGTATGTGGTGGAGAGCGAGGCGATCGGGGCCGGTGGCGAGAGAACCTTTACCTTCCGGGCCGTCGCCCCCGGCACAAGCGCCCTGCAACTGATCAACTCGCGCTCGTGGGAGACGGCCGTCACCCCCGCCCGGACGTTTTCATTGATCGTGGAGGTCACCGAGTAACCGGTTTTCCCGGCGACCTCATCCTGTCAACGACTCCTTCAGGACAATTCAGCCCGGATGCGAGCCAGGGCGGATTCTTCGGCATCGGAAACGAGCGTGCCGCCGAAGCCCAGGAAACCGCCTTCCTTGCTGGCATTGGCGACGTTCTCGGCTATGACTACCATCATACTTTTATATGACGACAGGTCCTCGGCCGTCGCTCCCTTGCCTTCGATCATCGCCAGAACTTCGTCGACAATCTCATGGACACGATTTGCCAGCTCCTCCGGCGTCTCCGGCCGGTTCCCTTTCATCGCCGCCTCCTGCTCCCTGGCCCACTCCTTGAGTCGGTCCTCTTCTTCCTTGGTGGGTCGGGTGGAGATGTAGGACTGAAGCGCGGCCATCAGCGAATTGGCGCTGTTTGCGGCGGCATAGTCCTTCATGGTATTCATGATGGCGCGAAACTCATTGATTAACCCCAGCGGGCCGGACAGATCAGCTACGACCACGAGTGAACCGATGGCCGCCGGCGCGGAAATGATTTGCCCCCATTCCTCAATGGAAAATGAATCACGATCGAACATGGCAACTCCTTGGAAAACGATTGAATATGGCCGTAAGCGACCGTCGGTGTTTTTATCTTAATAGCCGCGCCAAAGCAATCGCACACACTCATAATAAGGGTTATCACATCCAACCCTTAATGAGCGCATGCATCGGGCGGTCAA
>CAZZJN010000113.1:0-8926 GCA_964654505.1 uncultured Ardenticatenaceae bacterium
CGTAGCCGTCCGGGCCGAAGGCGACTCCGTTGGCCGAGTGCATGGCGACATAGCAACAAGGCAACCCGGTGATCAGGTCCGTCACCACGCCATCCTCGATAAACGCTAATTTGGCCTCGCCATCAACGAAAACATCGATCACACGACTGGTGATGAACAACCTGTCCGTCCCCGGCTGGAAGGTCAGCCCGGCCGGAGCGATAAACCCGTCGACGTAAAGTTCGATATTGCCCGCTTCATCAATGGTATAAACCTGGCCCGAATTCGTGGCAACATATAACAATCCATCCGGCCCAAAAGTCATCACATTTGGCTGACCATCGACACGAGCGTAATAGCTCGCACTGAAGCCCTCAGGCAAGCGAATACGCGATTCCCATCCGGCCACATCATCGTTGCATGGGTATCTTTCGCTACAGTCGCTTTCCGCATACGGTGGCTGTTCGATCTCGCCAAAGGGCACAACGGTGGCCGACGGATCCAGATTAAGCTCGATGATCGGAGTGGGCACGACACCTCCCTCGGCTGTAGGCGTCATCTGTGGTCCGGGTGAAGCAGTCGGAGCAGTGGTTGCGATGGCCGGCGGAGGCACGGCCGTGGGGGCCGGGAGATCGGTGGGGATGGCGGCTGTCGGTTCGGTTGCGACTGAGCCGGTAGCGGGAACCGTGACGGCAGCAGTCGGGCCTGTAGTAGACGAGCTACACGCAGTGGCGATAAGAAGCAGAAACATCGACAAAATAGCGGCGGTTAACCGTATTTTGCGGTGAATAAGGTGGTGTTGATTATGATTCAGATTCATGGTTTTTTCTTCCGGGCGGCAGCATGGAAAAAAAGCGACCGTCAATGGCGGCTTTGTCTTTATCCACTAACCCCGCCCAATCCTGTTAGTTTTTGGCTCCTGCCTCATCGTTCAATGAGCATCGTCACCGGCCCATCATTATGGATCGATACATCCATATGCGCGCCAAAGACACCACAGGCCACAGTGAACCCCATCTCGCGCAGGCAATTAACGAAATAATCGACAAGCGGCTCGGCGTGTTCCGGCGCGGCGGCATCGGTGAACGACGGCCGCCGCCCCCTACGAGCATCGCCATAGAGAGTGAACTGGGAAACGACGAGCAACTCACCGCCAACATCAGCCAAAGACAGGTTCATCTTGCCGGCTTCATCGTCAAAGACGCGCAGCCCGGCGATCTTGGACGCGATCCACTCCGCCTCGGCGCGGCCGTCGGCATGGGTGACGCCCAACAAGACAACGAAACCCCGGTCGATGCGGCCCACAATTCTCCCCTCAACGGTGACATCCGCATGGGAGACTCGTTGGATGAGCGCGCGCATGTTGTTAAAGGATTCCGATCTTGCTGTGATCGCCCACCGTCAGCTTGAGAGCCTTGGGGCGGATGGGGCTTCGATTGATGACAACGTCTCGACCGATGAGACTGTCCTGAATTCGCGCTTCCAGATCCCGAATGACGCTGTTTTCCAGAACCATCGAATGCTCGATTTCGCTATTTTCGACGGTAACGTCATGGTCGATGCTGGTATAGGGACCGATATAGCTATTGATAATCCGTGTGTTCTCGCCGATGATGGCCGGGCCACGCACAATACTGTTGATGATCTCCGCTCCTCGCTGGACGGTAACGCGGTGATCGACCTTGCTGTCGCGATCGACATAACCGACGATAGAGTGCTTGATCTCTTCCAGCACCAGATCATTGGCGGAGAGCATGTCTCCGGGCGCGCCGGTGTCGATCCACCAACCCTGATGTACATAGGGATGGACGCTGTACTCTTTATTGACCAGCCACTGGATGGCGTCGGTGATCTCCAACTCGCCGCGCCAGGAAGGCTTAATGCTGTCGGCAGCCTTAAAGATATGATGATCGAACATATAGATGCCGACGAGGGCCAGGTCGCTGGGAGGTACTTTGGGCTTTTCGACAAGGCGGATGATGCGGCCATCCTCGCCCAACTCGGCCACACCGTACTGTTCGGGATGTTCAATTCGGGTCAAAACGATCTGGCTGTTCCAGTCGCTGGTGGCAAACTGGCTGATCAAAGTGCTGATCCCGCCCTGAATCACGTTATCGCCAAGGAACATGACGAAGCGATCATCGCCAATGAAGGGTTGAGCCACCTTGACCGCATGCGCCAGACCCAGCGGCTTGTCCTGAGGGATATAGGTAATTTTAACATCCCACCGGCTGCCGTTGCCGACCGCCTCCTTGATCTGTTCGGCCGTGCCGCCAACCACGATGCCGATATCGTCGATCCCCGCATCACGGATGGATTCAATCACCCGGAACAGGATCGGCTTGTTGGCGACCGGTATCAGCTGCTTGGCATTGGTATAGGTTAGGGGATACAGGCGAGAGCCTGTCCCGCCGCTCAGTATCAATCCTTTCATGGATTCTCCGTCGGAAAATAACAGTGTGTCGAAATACAGGAGCTAACCGACACGGCTCGCGCTAACCGTAGTATTCTCCCATTCCGCTATCCTTGGGCGCGTTCGTCAGGGTTGCGCCGACAATGCGAACCCTGGCCTTTTCCAGCAACTCCCGCGCGCGTTCGGAACGGTCACGCCGCGTCTTGCCGGCTTGAATGACCAGAAGTACCCCGTCCACCTTGGCTCCCAGGATGGTGGCGTCGGCCGCGACCGTAACCGGTGGCGCATCAAACAACACGATGTCCGCCCGCTCCGCCAGAAGTTCGATGATCTGATCCATACGCGACGCCCCCAGCAAATCGGCCGGGTTGGGCGGTTTCGCGCCGCTGCTGAGCAACCACAAATTTTCAACCGCAGTCTGTTGCAGCGGCAGATCACTGATCTCTTCCATGACCAGGTTCGTCAAGCCAGGCGTTGCATCAAGGCCAAATACTTCATGCAGGTTCGGTCGGCGCAAGTCGCAATCGACCAGGATGGTGCGGCGGCCGCTCTGAGCATAGGTCACGGCCAGGTTGGCGATGGTCGTCGATTTACCCTCCCCGGCCGAGGGCGACGTGACAACCAGAGTGCGGAGTGGCTTGTCGAGGCTGTAGAAAGACAGATTCGTGCGCAGCGTCCGATAAGCTTCGCTGGCCGGCGATCGTGGGTCTGATATCGTTACTAATGTCATATTTTCCGATTCCAGTTCGGAGGAGCCGCCGACGTTCATATCGGCGCACTCATCCGGCAATGTATTATTGTTGAGGAATAGTCCCGATGACGGGAATATCCAGATAACGCTCAACATCCTCCCGACGCCTCATCACCCCAGAGGCCAGCCATTCCAGTAAAAAAATGATGGCCACACCAAGCAGCATGCCGAAAACCGCTCCGGCAGCTGTATTGATTTTCGTGTTGGGCCGTTCCAAAGACACCTTTGGATCATCAATAAATTCAATAGTGATCCAGTCGGCCTTGTCCAAACCATCGTTTTTCCCGTTTTGCCACCTGATGAGTTCATTACCCCAGGCCCGGGCGATGTCGTTGGCCAGATCAGGATCCGTATTTTCCACGGATAAGGAGATGACGAAACTATTGCCGTCGCTGGCGACACGCACATCACCGAGCAATTCACCTGCGGTCATATCAAGTTGCAGGGTATCGATGACCTTCTGGGCCTGATAGCTGCTGTAGAGCCATTGCTCATAGCTGCTTAGGAGCGCTTTAGCGGCTTGAGCCTGGCCGAAGTCGGTGCGCGATGGAGACACAAGCAACCGCAGAGTAGACTCATAGACGGGTGTCTGGATTTTACTGAAGCCGAATGCGGCCGCGGCCGTCAACACCATCAATACCAGGGTTAGCCAGCCCCGCTGGCGCAATATCCGAAAGTAATCTCTAAGTTCCATATCTAACAACTAACCTCTCTTGCGCTTCTCGTGAGGTATCTCACCGATTACCGGCAGGCCAACCTTCTCAATTTCCGCTCGCTCGCGAACAGTGGGGTCCAGATAATGGGCCAACAATGCCAAGCCCAGCCCTGCCACCAGAGCCAGGGCGATCCGCAGCGGTAAATCGAGCTGACTGCGGATACCGGCTGCAATCGGATTGATAACCGGCTCATCGAGTTGGACGAGGATGGCCGTCTCACCGCCAAGCTGCGGCAACGCCTCAGCATTGTCCTCGGTTAACACGGCGATCACACCGACGAGCATATGCTCCAGTTGCGTCGCGTCACCCGATGTCAGCGAGATGGTCAGCATACTTCGGGCGTTGTCGGCCGACAGCCCGCCTTGAATGGCTCCTGCGGGGACATCATAACCCTGCCCGGCCAGATAGTCGCTGACCGCCTCGGCGAACTTGCCGCCGCGCACCCAGTCGGCCAGGCCATTGACGATATACTCCGATGTTGTCCAGTTAAAGTAGCGCTGCTCGTCGAATTCGGCCGCGGCCGCGCCGGGTTGCTGCCCGACAATAAAGCGTACGCCGGCGTTATAAGCCACCGGCGCGGGCTGATAGGTCGCTATTCCCGCGATCAGAACAATGATCGCCGGAATCAAAGCAATTACCCAGCGGCGGCGTAAGATTTTCCAGTATTGGCGGAGTTCCATTCTTCGTATTTCTGAGTCAGAAAATCATCGATACGGCTCTTGAACACGGCAACATCAAAGCGTTCAGCATGGCGACGCACCACTGCCGGACTCACAGACAGCGGATCAAAGGATTCGACGGCTTCGATCATAGCAGCAACGGACTGCTCGGCAAACAGCGTCCCGGTAGCGGCTTCTCCGGAGCCTGTAATAACCGTCTCCAAAGCTCCACCGGCAGCATAGGCGATGACCGGCCGCCCGGCAGCGTTGGCCTGAAGCGGCGAGATACCGAAGTCCTCCTCGCCCGGCCAGACAAACGCGCGACAGCGAGCCAACAAGTCCGGTAAATCGGCATCGGGCACATAGCCCAAAAATTTCACCGTCGGCCCGGCCATCGCCTCAAGGCGCTCGCGGTCGCGGCCGCTCCCGGCAATAACCAATGGACGCCTCATCACATTAAAGGCTTCGATTAGTAAATCTAGCCGGCGATAGGGCACAAGGCGACCGACGAACAAATAATAATCATCGATCCGGTTCGACGGTTCAAAGCGTTTCACATCCACAGGTGGGTAAATAATAGTCGCCTCGCGCCGATAGACCTTGGCGATTCGCCGACGGATTTCATCCGAGATAGCGATGAAGTGATCGACACGGTCTGCCGCCAGCCGATCCCACATGCGCAGCTGGGTCAGGAAGGGAGCCAATCCCAGACGAGTGAGACGGCCGAGATTCTCGCGCTCGGCATACTGGTGGTATCGCCACACGTAGCGGGTGGGAGTCAGGCAATAGCAGACGTGCATCGTCTCCGGCCCGGTAATGACGCCATGACAGAAGCCGCTCTTGTTGCTCAAGACGACATCATAGCCTCGCAGATCGAATTGCTCCATGGCAAGGGGGTATAGCGGGAAATAAAGTTGTTGCTTGCGGTGCGCCAGAGGCAAGCGGTCGATGAAGCTCGTTCGGATGTCCCAATCGCGCCAATGAGCCGGCATTCGCTTGTGGTCATAGAGAGACGTGTAGAGCGGTGCGTCAGGATAGAGAGCGACAAGAGCCTCCAGCACATCCTCCGCGCCACCGAGCTGGTTGAGCCAGTCATGGATGAGGGCGATCATTCGAGCCGATTATAGCCTCAGATGGTCGATTGGGCATGTTCCGCCATCGATCCTTACCTGACTTCCTAACCGGAAAGGCCAGGAAAGGATAGAATATGGCTTCTTATCACATGATGCGTCAGGATTGCACTTTCGTATGTTGCTTTATCTTATCCGTCACGCCGAATCGACCAATAACGAGTTATACACGCTCACCGGCGGCAGCGACGGCCGATCGGCCGATCCGCCCTTGACTGAGCTGGGGCACCGCCAGGCCCAACGCTTGGCCCGGTTTCTGGCTGCGCCCCTGATCGATCCGCCTGATGGTGAGCCGCCCTTGTTGTCTGAGTTCATCGGCCGCCATGATCGGCGTGGGTTTGGTCTAACCCACTTGTATTGCAGCCTGATGACACGAGCGATTCAGACCGGCAGTTACATCGCCGCCGCTACCGGCCTGCCTGTCTCCGGCTGGATGGAAGTACACGAACACGGCGGCCTGCATCAAATCAATGAAGAGACAGGTGAGGATATCGGCCTGCCCGGACCTGGTCGAACCTGGTTCGCGACCGAATATCCGCACCTCTCTCTGCCCGATAATCTGGGAGAGATAGGGTGGTGGAACAGGCCCAAAGAGACCATACCCGAGGCAAGGGCACGCGCTCGTGTCGTGTGGGCACAACTTATTGATCGTCACGGGAACACGGATGACCGCGTCGCCATCGTCACCCATGGCGCCTTTTTCCAGTCGCTTCTGATAACCCTCATTTCGGATGAGGACAGCATTTCAATACCGATCCTGGATGAAGCCAATATGGGATTCGGCATGAGCAATGCTTCCATCAGTCGCTTCGAAATCAGCAATGGCCATATCGTCGCCCGCTACATTAACCGGACCGACCATTTAACGGATGAGTTGATCACTGGTTGATAAACAATTGTTCAACAGATATCAAGATCACCTTCAAGATGGCTGCTTGTCAGCACTGCACCGGCCCTGCAACTTGCCAACCATATGTCTTAAGCCAGGATGTAAGCCCGATCGTTTCCAATATATCAGTGTTCAATACTGATGATTAGAGCCAATCACATGGCATGTATCGAAATAACAAGATTTAGGAAATCTTAGGAATAAACCATGTCGTCCAATAGAAGTCTAAGCGCCAAGATAGTTGATAGAGGTACCCGATGGATGTCAATCGGGATGCGGCAAGCAGTGATGAACCTTCAGTCCGAGGTCGAGGTTTCCATTGCCAACGGCCGTGGGAAACGGAAAGCCCGCGCCTATCGCCAACAAAAAGGGTTATGTTTACACCTTGGAAGCGGGAAAAATTACAAGGAGGGATGGGTCAACGTCGATATCGGTCGTAACAAAACAGATTTGACGCTTGACCTTCGTCGATCGATCCCCTTGCCGGATGGCTCTTGCAAAATTATCTACAGCGAGCACGTCTTCGAACACTTCAATTATCCCGAACCGGCTACGTCGATCGTGAAGGATTGGTTTCGATTGTTGGAGCCGGGCGGCACCCTGAGTCTGGCGGTTCCGGACGGCAAAATGGTGGTCAGTGCCTACGCTCTGGGCGGTTCGGAGGAATTTTATGAAGCGCAAGAGCGCTACGGGCCCGCCTGGTGCCAAACGCAAATGGATCACCTGAATTATGCATTTCGCCAGCACGGAGAGCATCAATTCTATTATGACTTCGAAACCCTGGCGGGAGTTCTGGAACGCGGAGGATTTGAAAACGTGCGAGAGCGTTCTTTCGATCCTGCCCTTGATTCCAAATTCCGCGAGGTCGGTAGTTTGTACGTCGTCTGCGAAAAGCCGTTGAAGAATAGTTGACGGCGCGCCCCCAGACCCAAGTCGCCCTGTTATGGGCATCGCCTTAAATTCATCACACCGGCAAAACGCACGCGGCGATTCACAATCGTGTGTGTTTTGCCGGTTTTTAATCAATTCATTCTGCGAGCAGGTGCCTGCGCTGTCGGCGTACTAACAGGTTCAATTGAGGGTGGCTCAAGCTCCTCACCTACATCGATCCAAAGTATTTCAAACATACCGGACGCGAGGTTACTTTCCCGCACATCGTCGATGTTATCGAAATTCAGTATATGAAAAGGATCTTCATTCCAGACAAGGATACAGGACAAATCAGGATATTGCGTTCCATAAGCCAGAACTGATTGGCTCTCTCGTTGCAATAGAACGAAGCGGCGGAATGAGCTTGGCAGAATCACATTGGGCGCTTCAGAGACCGTAATCAGGCCTGTCTGCTTCGCGGTGTTTGTATTGCCCTGATCATCGGTAATGATGAGCGATACGTCAAAGTCGCCCGCCTTGGTATAAGTGTGTGACGGATTCGTCTCGGTTGATGTTTCACCATCACCAAAACTCCACTGACGAGAGACAATGGGTTGAGTTGACGTGCTCTTATCGACAAAGTCTACAGTATGGGGCAGAGGGCCCGATGCCTGCCCTGGCCCAATACTAAAATTAGCAGTCAATTCAATCGTTACCCCTACATATTCATGCGCCCCAATGTCCGGCTGGGTATCACGATTGACCCCGAAGAAGTCTTTTTTGATCGAGGGTGGTGTCAGCCCATTGGCGGTCGAGCCATCACTCGCCATACCGATAGCCAGATTGCTGTTGGAAGTCAGCTGATAATTCCGGGGATCGATGGTAGCCGTATGGTCGGGAAAAGGGTTGGGAATAGCGGCCGATGCATTGACCAGGGTCGGATTGCCGATCCGGTCGCCGGTTCCCCGCATGTTAGCCGGCGGTAGCCTGTCCCAGAGGTTATTTCGAAAGAGGATGCCGTTCAGTTTATCGCCGGCAACGGCAATTGGTTTGCTAATCGGAACATTGGCGATGATATTATTTTCGACAATGGAGTTGATATGTTGCCGGTTGACATCCGTCGTGTTGTCATTCACCAAAAATCCCCGCAGGGTTTCAGGCCCACCAATAAGGGTGTTATAACCGATATAGGTTTTGTTCAATTGGGTGTTTTGCATGGGGGAGCCGTTACGCACCCAAAGCAGTGAACTGGTATTGACAACAATATTATTGTAGATGGAATCTCCGGAGCTGTGGACGAAATAATAGCTTTCCGTCTCATCGGCAATCAGGATTCCATCCCCAGCCATCCTTGGCGTACCACGCCATTTGAATGAATCCATCCCCGTATGGTAAATGATGTTATTTCGGATAATGTTATCTTTCGCATGCTGGATGTATATGTGCGCGCTGACACAGGTATGAACAATATTCCCTTCGACAATCGTGCGGAGCGCTCCCCGGTGAACATCAATACCCT
>CAZZJN010000114.1:0-8876 GCA_964654505.1 uncultured Ardenticatenaceae bacterium
ACATCTTCTCGCTCCACAGCACCTTGCTGGAGCGCGCCGTCCGCCTGCGCGATGAGTTCGTCATCGTCGAGAAGGGCACCGAAGTGACGGCCAAGACCAAGGGCGTCGACGGCCAGGTCTACTTCGGCAACCTCGTTGACGAGGAACTCCACAAGGCGTTCGAGGCTCTGGGCGAGGGCGCCAAAGACAAGTACGAAGCCAAAAAGATCCCCGGCACCGGCGGCTCGCTGACCGCCCTGCCGATCATCGAGACGTTGCTGGGCGACGTGTCGGCCTATATTCCGACCAACGTCATCTCCATCACCGACGGCCAGTTGTTCCTGGAGACCGACCTGTTCAACGCCGGGCAGCGCCCGGCCATCAACGCCGGTCTGTCGGTGTCGCGCGTCGGTTCGGCGGCCCAGACCAAGGCCATGAGCAAGGCCTCCGGCACGCTGAAGGGCGACCTGTCGCAGTTCCGCGAGCTGGCCGCCTTCGCCTCGTTCGGCTCCGACCTGGACGCCTCGACCAAGCGCCAGTTGGCCCGCGGCGAGCGCCAGATGGAGCTGCTGAAGCAACCGCAATATCAGCCCATTCGCGCCGACCACGAGGTCTTCATGATCTACGCCGGCACGCGCGGCTTTCTCGATGACGTCGAGACCAGCCAGGTGCAACGCTGGAAGGCCGAGTTCAGCCGCTTCATGGACACCACCTATCCCGAAGTCGGCCGCCGCATCATCGACACCGGCAAGTGGAACGAGGAGACCGAGAACGCCATCAAGCAAGGCATCGTCGACTTCAACAACACGTGGAGTAACGGATAACGAATGACGAGTGACGAATTCGCGATTTCCAATTCGTAATTCGTAATTCGTAATTCGTAATTCGCATTAAGCCATGGCAACTGAACGCGAACTCAACAAACGCATCAAGAGCGTCAAGAATATCTCCCAGGTGACGAGCGCCCTGGCGGCCGTGTCCGCCTCGAAGGCCAGCCGCGCCCAGCGTCAGGCCGAGGCCACCCGCAACTACGCCCAAAAGGCGTTCGAGATCATCCAGCACCTGGCCACCCAGCCCGGCGCGTCGGCCACCACCCACCCGCTCATGACCGCCCGCGAGGAGGTCAAGAGCATCGGTCTGGTCCTCATGACCAGCGACCGCGGCCTGGCCGGTTCCTATAACGTCAACATGATCACCTTGGCCGAGCGCTTCCTTGCGGCCGCCAACATGCCGACCAAGGTCATCACCGTCGGCCGCAAGGCGCGCGACGCGATGGTCCGGCGCGGCTACAACGTCATCGCCGCCTTCGACCGCATCCCCGACCCGCCCGCCTTCCTGGACATCACCGCCGTGGCCCGCGTGGCCATCGACGGCATGCTCAACGGGGAGTTCGACCAGGTGTTCATCGGCTACAGCGAGTACATCAACCTGGTCACCCGCCAGCCGGTCATCCGGCAGCTGCTGCCGCTGCGCCCGGCCAACCCGGACCAGCTGCCCGGCGGCGAATACGTCAGCGGCGTGGACGCGGTGAAGGCGACGCAACAATCCTACACCTATGAGCCGAACGCCGAACTGCTGCTCGACGACATCGTGCCGCGCTTCACCCGGCTGCAGGTCTACCAATCGCTGCTGGAGGCATTGGCCAGCGAGCACAGCGCCCGCATGGTCGCCATGAACAACGCCACCGACAACGCGGCCGAACTGGTCGATATCCTGACGCTGGAGCGCAACAAGGCGCGCCAGGCCAGCATCACCAGCGAGATCCTCGACATCGTCGGCGGCGCCGAGGCATTGAAGAATATGTAACGCCGGTTTCATGACCGGCTATGGACAAATCGGAATGATACGCTACCGGTCAAGCGGCCGGAGCTACACTTGATCTGGAGGATATTGCATGGCAACAGGAAAAATCACCGCCATCCGGGGCGTCGTCGTAGACGTTGAGTTTCCCGAAGGAGACCTGCCGGAGATCTATGAGGCGCTCCACGTCGAGGCGCCGCAGGGCCAACTGGTCCTCGAAGTGCAGCAACACCTCGGCGGCGGCGACGTGCGCACGGTCGCCATGGGCTCCACCGACGGCGTGCCGCGCGGTCGGACCGTGGTCGGCACCGGCTCGCCCATCAAGGTGCCCGTCGGCCCCGTGACCCTCGGCCGCATCTTCGGCGTCACCGGCGAAGCCGTCGACGGCCGCCCCACGCCCAAATCCGACATCTATTACCCCATCCACCGCCCCGCGCCCGAATTCCAGGACCAGTCCACCGTCATCGAGACGTTCGAGACCGGTCTCAAGGTCGTCGACCTGCTGGCCCCGTTCATCAAGGGCGGCAAGACGGGCATCTACGGCGGCGCGGGCGTGGGCAAGACGGTTACCATCGCCGAACTCATCCGCACGGTGGCCCAGGAGCATGAGGGTGTGTCCGTGTTCGCCGGCGTGGGCGAGCGCACCCGCGAAGGCACCGACCTGTATTACGAAATGCAGGAGTACGGCGTGCAGGACTCCGTGGCCATGGTTTTCGGCCAGATGAACGAGACCCCCGGCGTGCGTTTGCGCGTGGCTCTGACCGGTCTGACGATGGCCGAGTATTTCCGCGACGAAGGGCGCGACGTGCTGTTGTTCATCGACAACATCTTCCGCTACGTGCTGGCCGGCTCCGAGATGTCGGCGTTGTTGGGCCGTATGCCCAGCGCCGTCGGCTACCAGCCCACGCTGGCGGCCGAGATGGGCGCGCTGCAGGAGCGCATCACCTCCACCCGGCGCGGCTCCATCACCTCCATGCAGGCCATCTACGTGCCCGCCGATGACTACTCCGACCCGGCTCCGGTGGCCACGTTCGCCCACCTCGACGCCATCATCACCCTGGAGCGCAGCGTCTTCGCCCGCGGTATCTTCCCGGCCGTCGATCCGCTGGCTTCCTCCAGCCGCGCCCTCCAGCCCGATGTCGTCGGCGAGCTGCACTATCGGACCGCCAGCGAGGTCAAGCAGGTGCTCCAGACCTACAAGGACCTCCAGGACATCATCGCCATCCTCGGCATCGACGAGTTGAGCGAGGACCAGAAGCTGCTGGTGGCCCGCGCCCGCAAGATCGAGCGCTTCCTGGGCCAGCCGATGTTCGTGGCCGAGAAGTTCCACGGCCTGAACGGGCAATATGTGCCCACGGCCGAGACCGTCCGCGGCTTCCGCGAGATCCTCGACGGCAAATACGACGACCTGCCGGAGCAGGCGTTCTATATGGTCGGCGGCATCGACCAGGCCGTCGAAAAGGCCGAGAAGCTGCGCGCCATTGTCTAATAAATGACGAATGACGAATTGCGGATGACGAATGGGGAGCGATCCTGATTCGTCACTCGTCACTCGTCGTTCGTCATTACAGAGGTGGATATGCCAATCCAATGTGACATCATAACCCAGGAGCGCATCGTCTTCAGCGGCGAGGTCGATTCGGTCAACCTGCCCGGCGTCGACGGCCGCATGGGTATCCTGCCCCACCACAGCCCTCTCCTGACCATGCTCGACTTCGGCGAAGTCACGGTGCGGGTCGGCGGCCGCGAGGAATATTTCGCCATCGGCGGCGGCTTCCTCGAAGTCCAGCCCGACCACGTCACCATCCTGGCCGACTCGGCCGAGCAGGCCGACGAGATCGATCTCGACCGGGCCGAACGCGCCCGTCAACGAGCCGAAGAGGTGATGCGCACCGGCATCAAGGATGACCCCGACCGCATCGCCGCCATTCGCGTCTCGCTGCTGAAGGCCCAGGTGCGGGCCGATGTCGGCCGTCGCCGCGCCCATGCCCTGGGCAGCGAGCGGCCGCCCGATTTGAGTGAGAGAAAGGACAGGGAATAGCGCAAGGACGGTCGGGCCGGACGAGAATGATGTAAAATACCCAGTCTCTACGCCCCGACGCGAAGAATGACAACAGGACGCCGGGGCGCAATGAACAAATTGAGCCTTGGCGTCTTTTTTTATCGCGCCGTTGGGCCAAATTAACTCGAGGTACTGCCAGAAAGTGTCGCTATTCACACCACAGATCGCCATTGACCTGGGCACGGTCAACGTTCTTGTCCATGTCCAGGGCCGCGGCGTCGTCCTGCAAGAGCCGTCGGTCGTCGCCATCCGCGAGGACGGCAACCGGACGATCATCGTCGAGGTCGGCCGCGCCGCCAAAGAGATGTACGGCCGCACCCCGGGCGAGATCGAAGTCATGCGCCCCCTGCGCGACGGGGTCATCGCCGACTACTTCGTCACCCAGGGGATGCTGGAATATTTCATCACCAAGGTCGCCGGGCGCTTCCCCATGCGCAAGCCGTCGGTGATGATCAGCGTGCCCTATGGCGTCACCAGCGTTGAGCGGCGCGCCGTGCGCGAGGCGGCCCTGGCCGCGGGCGCGCGCGAGGTCAACCTCATTCCCGAACCGCTGGCGGCGTCCATCGGCGCGGGGCTGCCCGTGGGCACGCCGACGGGCAACATGGTCGTCGATATGGGCGGCGGCTCCACCGAGTCGGCCGTCGTGGCCATGAACGGCCTGGTCGCCGCCGAGTCGGTGCGCGTCGGTGGCGTTCACCTCGACGAAGCCATCATCAGCTACATCCGCAAGAAATATAACCTCGTCATCGGCGAGCCGACGGCCGAGGCGATCAAGATCAAGATCGGCGCGGCCGTGGAGCTTGAAGAGCGACTGGAGATGCAGGTGCAGGGCCGCGACCAGGTGGCCGGGCTGCCGCGCACCATCACCATGACCTCCGGCGAGGTGGCCGAGGCCATCAGCGAGCAGCTGGCGGCCATCGTCAGCGTCACCCGCGCCGTGCTGGCCAAGACGCCGCCCGAGCTGTCATCGGACATCATCGACCGCGGCATGGTGCTGACCGGCGGCGGCGCGCTGCTGCGGGAGATCGACACCCTGCTGACCCGCGAGACGGGCGTCCCGGCCTATGTGGCCGACAACCCCATCGCCTGCACCGCCCTCGGCGCGGGCAAGGCCCTGGCCGAGCTGCCGGTGCTGCAACGGAGTATTCCGGATATGTAGGGCTACTTCCCAGGCAAGGGATGATCACACGCACTACGGACGATATGAAACTCTCCGGGGCCGCACTTGCCGCCGAGCTTGGCCGCCTGGGCATCGCTTTGGTGTCGTTTTCGGCCGAAGATCGACATTACCCCCCACCCGCGCCTGATTTGCTCCTGGCTTCACTGGCGACGAGTGACGAGGCCCGGTTGCGCATGGCCTTGATCCCTATCTTTCTGGCGTGCCCCGATTATGCCCGTCCTGTAGCTGAGGTCGCCGATGGGCTATGCGGTCTGGCGCGAGTGACGCTCATCTGCTATTACACGGCGGCGATGTTGCTCCAGCGCAAATACGCCCGACGACTGGCGCGATTGGGGATCGAGCACGCTCCTCTGCCGAACGTATTCAGTCGTGAACTCAACCTGCCGCCGTCCGATGACGTGGATTCATCATTGGCGCATCTGGCGGAACGGCACGCCCAACTGAGCGGGCAATCGCTCAACTGGCGTGGCACCTATGAGCAAGCGGTCAATCGTTACCTGCAGCGAACGGCATGGGAAGCAAAGTGGGTGATGAGCTAAATATTCAACGGCTCAGGGAATTCCTGGACATAGTTGGAGATCGTGCCGGGGCATCGGCCGTCCTGATCTTGCTCGGCGGCAGCGGGCTGAGCTTGCTCGGTAATCGTCGCCCCACCCTGGACCTTGACTTTGATGGAGAGGAATTCGACGGCGGTGAGTTCCGCGCCTTATTGGAACAGGTAGCGGCCGAATTGCACATCGAGCTTGAGGCTGTCCCGCTCCATCGTTTCATCCCCTTGCCGCCCGGGGCCGATAATCGCCACGTTCCCATTGGAACATTCGGCAATTTGCGCGCCTTTGTCTTTGATCCCTACAGCATCGCCCTCAGCAAGCTGGATCGGGGGTTCGATTCCGACATCGAGGACGTCGTTTTTCTGCTTCGGCAGGGATTCGTGACCCTTGAGGAGCTTGACTCCATGATCGCCGACATTACCGGGTCGGCCGCAGAGTACGATTTGAATCCAGACCAGATGCGCGTGCATTTAGAGATTGCGCAAACATTAATGAGGGGTGATTAGCCGACAACCAACACCCCGGTAATCCGACAAAGCCCGGCGCTGGTTGTCCTGCCCGCCCACGCCGCCGGAAATTGCACTAATAGTTCCGCACAATCACCTCGGCCACCTTCCCCCGCCCATTGGCCTTCGAATTCACCGCCCGGGCCACGAACACCTGATCGATTTGGAAGTCCGCGTACAGCTCGCGCACGAACGGCGTGTCGGAGTTGGACAGCAGCGCCCGCACCCCCCGCTCGCCCAGTGCGGCGAACACGTCGCGCAACCGGCGCTGATCGTCGGGGCCGAAGCCGTGGCGGTCATAGCTGGTGAAGTTGGCCGTGGGCGAAAGCGGATGATAGGGCGGGTCGAAGTAGACAAAGTCGCCCGGCTGGGCGTGGTCCAGCACCGAGGCGAAGGGACGACGGCCGATATCCACCCCTTGCAGCGCCCGCGACGCCGCCCGCAGGTTCGGCTCGTCGCAGATGGTCGGATTTTTGTAGCGGCCGAACGGCACGTTGAACTCCCCCCGCCGGTTCTCGCGATAGAGGCCGTTGTAGCAGGTCTTGTTGAGGTAGATGACGCGGGCGGCGCGTTCGGGCAGGGACAACCCCTCCGGTCGCAGGGCGCGCACGCGATAGTAATGCTCGCGCTCGTAGACATGCTCGCGCAAGGCGGCGACCACCCCGTCCACGTCGTCGCGCAGGGCCAGGTAGACGTCGATCAGCGACGGGTTGGCGTCGGACAGGAAGGCGCGCCCTATGCGCCCCTGCCCGGCCAGGGCGAAAAACAGCGCCCCGCCGCCGATGAATGGCTCATGATAGGTGGCGAAATGATCCGGCAAGCGGTCGAGCAGTTCGGGGAGCAATCGCCCCTTGCCGCCGGCCCACTTCAGCACCGGTCGGGCGGCCGGGAGCGCGGGGTCGGAAGGTCGCGCCACTACTCCTCGTCGGGCGCCAGGTAATACGTCATTTGCTGCAGCTGCACGACCGGGTCGGAGTAGCTGACCTGCATCCCCGGCGGCACCACCAGCGACACCGGCGCGTAGTTGAGGATGGCCGTCACCCCCGCCGCCATGAGCGCGTCGGCCGTCGCCTGGGCTGCGGCCGCGGGCACGGCCAGAATGGCGATGCGGATGCCCCGCTCGCGCAGGGTGGCCGCCATCTCGCTTGTGCCTTGCACCAGATGGTCGCCGATCATCCGGCCTGTCTTGGCCGGGTCATCGTCGAACACGCAGTCGATGACGAACCCGCGCTGCTGGAAGCCGCGATAGCTGGCCAGGGCGTGGCCCAGAAAGCCCGCGCCCACCAGCGCCACCGGCCACTCGCGGGTCAGATGCAGGATGTCCGTCAGTCGTTCGATGAGGTAGCGGACGTGATAGCCGGTGCCTTGCTTGCCGAATTCGCCGAAGTGGGACAGGTCCTTGCGAATCTGGGCCGAGCTTATGTCGAGGCGCTCGGCCAGTTCCTGCGACGAGGTGGTGATACGGTCGGGGTCGGCTTCCATGCGGCTTAGCTCCCTCAGGTAGAGGGGTAGCCGTCCGATGACGATGTCGGGGATTGCCTGTTCGCGATCCAAGGGGTGGATTCCTGATTATCAATCGTGCAAAGTTTCACGAACATTGTAACAGAGGTTGCCGCTGAGGCAAAGGGAACCGCTCATTCCAAAGCGATGATGACGATCTGAAAGGCCGAAGGGCCTCCGTTGGCTTCGCGAACCTTCACCGTGTAGGTCGTCGCGCCCAGCGGCAGCACATAGGCCGTCTCCACGCCGCCCGGCCCGCTGTAGTTGGCCGTCGTCAACATCGTCCCGTCGTCGGCCAGGATGTCCACGGCGATGTCGGACTGGTCGCCGGGATCGGCGGCGACGATGACCGGCCGGGGGCCGTTGGAGGCGACCTCATAGGTTTTCTCGGCTCCGGCCTCCAGCGTGTCCGCCTGCTGGACGGCGATGCCTCTGGCCGGGGTCGTCAGGTCAAACAGGTGGGCGACAAACGAACCCTCGCCGGCCGCGGCGCGAATCACCAGCGTGTACAGGCCGTTCGATTCGGGGCTGAGCACCAGGATTTCCGGCCGCCCGGTCAGGGTATTATCGGCCGAGGCCACGGGCATCACCCCCTCCGGCATGGTCTGCCCGGTCTGGTCGCCCACATAGGCGGCCAGGGTCACATTGAGTTCGTTGCCCGGCTCGACAAACAGGATGAGGGGCTGGAAGGGACGGCCGTCCACCAGGTAGGCCACCGCCTCGCCCGCGACCAGCGAGGTACCGTCCTGCTGCCCCGGCCCGAAGAGACTGACGGAGGTCGGCTCGGGCGACGGGAACTCGGCCGTCGGCGATGGGTCGGTCAGCGAGACTTCCAGCGGCGGCTCGTCGGTGGGCGACGGGGCGAGCGACGGGGCTTCAGTCGTGGGCGCGGCCGTGGGCGCGACGGGGGCCGCGGGCAAGGCGGCATCGACAGCCGTCTCCGCCGGCGGCGCGGTGGGGGCAACGGGCGCGAGCGCGTCGCCGATGCTCAACGCGGCCGTCGGCGCGGGAGGTAGCGGAGTTGCAGCATCCCGCTCGGCCGCGCCGCCGCAGCCCGCCAGCAGGGCCGTCATTATGATCAATAGAGCGATTCGTTTCATCAAGCTCCTCCCGTTGCCGGAGACGCAAAAAGCGACCGCCCGTCGTCCGGCGCGGCTTCATCGCCCTATTGTAACCCGATTCCGGGCCGGTTCATGAGGATATTTACCAAGCGGTAACCAAACCCTAAAACAGTCGGATAGTCGCGGGCAACAGCATCGAGCTGGCCCCGCCGACGTTGTGGGGAAGACTGCTTGACT
>CAZZJN010000115.1:0-8844 GCA_964654505.1 uncultured Ardenticatenaceae bacterium
ATCACGCGGCTGCGCAACCCCGAGCCTCTTGAACAAGTGAAGTTGGGTCTCCTGGTATCGGCCGTCGCAGCGATCGCCAACTTTGTCGTTGCGCGTATCCTGCTGAACGCTGGAAGGCAACATCGTTCGGCGGCCCTGACGGCAAGCGCCCATCATCTGTTGACCGATGTCTGGACTTCGGTTGGCGTCATCGTGGGTGTGGCGCTCGTCGGCCTGACGGGTTTGCAATGGCTCGATCCCGTCATCGCTCTCATCGTTGCCATTCAGATCATTTTCACCGGATCCAAACTTGTCCGAGATTCGGCTAACGGTCTCATGGACGCCGCCTTACCGGATGAAGAGGTATCCCAAGTCAAGGCGATCCTCAATCGTCACCTGGAGGCCGGCGTCGCCTATCATGCGTTGCGGACTCGGCAAGCAGGGGCGCAACGTTTCGTTTCCGTTCATATTCAAGTCCCCGGGGATTGGAGTGTGCAGAAGGGGCACGAGTTGCTTGAAGCCATTGAATTGGATATGAACGATGCTTTGGCGCCCATTAATGTCACGACTCATCTTGAGCCGGTGGAGGACCCCGCGTCATGGCAAGATGCGGTGCTTAATCGGCCCAGTTGATTTTCGTGTCGTCGAGGGAGGGGAATGATCAAGAGCGCCCGGTGGGTCTGTATAACGCTATCCCGGCAATACCACCGGCAAGGATGAGAAACAGGCCGACCAGACTGCCCAAGGATGTGAAGAGAGACGATCCCGGCATGCCCAGTGCGTAATAATTATAGAACAGCAAACCGCCGGCGATCCCCCATAATACGCGGCCGATTCGTTGGGTTAAAGTCTGCGACCCCAAGCGACGATTTGTTGCATAGCCAACGAAGCTGACGGTCAGAAGGCCTATCAGCATCCCCAGCATTGTTCGCAGTGCGCCAAGGCCGATGAGCCAACCCGGCTCGCGTTCCGGCTCAGGTGTGGGCGTGGCTGTCGGTTCGACTGGGCGTTGGGTGGCGGTAGGCGGCGGTGTTTCCGTCGGCCGCGGTGTCGGTGTCACGGTCTGTGTCGGCGCGGGAGTGGGGACGATGATCGCCAGTTGGGCGTCTTTTTCGATGGCGATGTCAACCTCTTGCGAGAGCCGTGCCTCGCCTGATTCGGCCGTGATGCGGAACTGGCCGGGCCCCATGCTGGCATCCAGGACGTAATCCAGTTGGGCAATGCCGCCTGTTGTCGGTCGATCGCCCAGAATCGTCACTGTCCCCTGAACGCGATTGCGCAATATGAACCTGACGAGCGTTCCATCGGGGACTGTGTTTCCGTTCCGGTCGATGATCTTGCCCGTTTGCAATCGCAACGTGTCGCCGATGGCCGATACCAATGGTTCCTGGCTTGAGGGCGCTTCGATCGCCTGTCCAATGACCAGAAATAGTTCGATCACCTGATTGGAGTCCGGCTGGATTTGGGAGGGGAGATCATACTGGATGGCCTCGACACTGACTGGTGACGCTCCGCCCAGTGGGGACTCCAGGAACAACGCTCTGACGGCCGCATCAACGAACGCGCTCGTCTTGCTGAACACCCCATAATAAGCTGTCAGCTTGCTGATCTCCGTGCTGTCCAGGAAATAGGGCGCATCGAAAGCAAAGACGACAACGCGGCTGCTGCCGGCCAGGTCGGAGCGCAAGGACAGGAAGCGGCTGAGCGCGCCGGAGTTGGGTGTTCCGGTAAGTTTGCCGGCGTTCAACAGTCCAAAGACGATCCAGTCCGCATCCCGTAGCGCTTCCTGAACTCGATAATTGGCTGGAAGAGTGGCCGTGGCATCGGCCGTACCTTCAGCTTCAGGGGTGCTGTTGTCCGCATTGGCCGGATCTGCCGTGGATGTTGGCGGAGCAGTGGGGAGGGGGATCGGCCTGGCCCCCGTGTCGAGAAATTCATCCAGTTCGGAAAAGGAGAAGCTGGTGATATTTTCCGGTTGTATCTGATTGCTGCCCGATGGGCCGTACAGGGCTTCAATACGTTCCTGAAGAGCTGTTTGCGAGAGCATGGCGGCCGGTTCACAGAATGAACAAGGTTGCACCTCATTGACGTCCGTGAATATCACTATATTTTCCGTGCTTGCAGGAGGAGCAACGACACGACCGGCCAGTTCGTCCGGGCTGGGCGAGAGCAAGGTTATGGCTGATTCAGCGATATCAAAAAAAGCCGCGCCGCCGGTGACCTGGAACGGCGGTATCTCTTCGCCAGCCACTTCCGTGATGATGTTCTGAGGTGACAGGTCGCCACGATAAAGGCGCAATTTCAGTTTCAGGATGCGCATCACCGACTCATCGACCCGTTGCCTAAACGTTGGGTCAATCTCATATCGCTCACGAAACCAGAGGATCGTATCGGTGATGTTGGCCAGTTCAGTCGCGTAATCGGCCGTTCCCTGTGCGAAGTGGGACACGTTGAGCAAATCGTTTCCAGCAAGCAGCGCATCCTTGGCCACCTGCCGGTGGGGAAACTCGCGCTCGGTATCGTCGTAAAATCGTTCGACGCTGCGCACCCCCAGCTCGTCGGACACGATGATGCCGCCGCTCTGCCGCCATGGCGCCAGTTCCGGCAAACCCATGAGCGAATTCAATGCTTGCGGGTCCAGACTTACCGGTGCGGTCGTCGCCCGAATGTTGCCTTGTAGGCCCTGAAACCGAATATGGGTTGCTAAAAAGGCGTCGGCTGTCCCGACCGCTCCTAATGGCTCTCGTGATACCGTGAAGAATGGAGCCAGTTCGATCTGCTTCAGCTGATCGAGCGAGCGGCGAACTGTTGGTACTTCATCATCCACTGGACGATCGCTACTCCCTTTTCCGGGAAAGCTGCGGGCGGCTACGGCGATACGACTTTCGCTGCCCGAGTGAACGCCTTCGATGTAGGCCCGTCCCATCACGCCCACCCAAAAGGGATCGCTCCCAAAAGAACGTGTTCCCAGATCACCCGAACTTAACGGTGATGGCCGCTCCAGCACATCAAGTGACGGCCCCAGCAGGAAATTGATGCCTGTGGCCGCCAGCTCACGTCCGGCGATTTCTCCTGCACGCCGGGCAAAGTCTGGTTCCCATGTCGCTCCCAGGGCCATGTTGTTGGGCAATGCCGTATAGCCGGACATAATGTTGGCATTGGGCAAACTATCCCCATCATGGGTGATGGCGACTATCAGCGGTATGGGTACAAATTGGGAAGCCGGCTCAAACGTCGGTGAGGTTGTGCCCTCTTCTGTCCCTTGCCCTTCCTCCGATGTCTCGACCGGCTCATCGCTGCTTCCCAACAAAGCTAACTGTTGCAGGTTGCCGGTCAATTCCTGGACTTGTCGCGGTGCATTGGCCGGATCGCCATAGCCGGTCAGATTGTCATTGCTGGAGGTAAGGACAACGCCGCCGACGTGGTAATTCAAAATCAATTCGGCGATTTCGCTGTTCTGTGGGGCGCGGTCCCCTCTGAAAGTCACCAAAAATAACTGCCCGATCTTCTGGGCAGTGCTCATTTCCTGGAATAGCGAATCTGCCTGCGATTGCAGGTCTGGTTTGTCCTGGCTCTGGATCGGCGTTGGGGCCAGGAGAAAAGCTCCTAGCAACATCAACACCAACCCGACCATGCGTATTCCGCCGGGTAACTTCATGGTGGTATGACTATATTTAAGACAGACGTCAATCCGGGGCAAGCGGCGTTTTGCATCGATCCTGGTCGTCTGTCCTGGGTGATCGTTATTTCTCAGGTTAACCCCAGGTAATAGCGACGCGCCTGATTATAGCGCGGATTGCCCGATCGAACACCTGTGTTAAAATCCCACTAACTGCGCCCGATGGGCGTTTATTTGTCTTATGTCAAATCGATTCCGAAACGGCTTAACGGTTTTTATGCTGGTTATCCTGGCGGTCAGCGCTTTCGCCGCCGGTTACTTCACGCGCGAGCTGATCAACGGCCAGGCTTCGTCGTCGGCACATGCCCAGCAGGATATGCCGCTTTTTAATGAGGCGTGGGATTTAATCGAGGAAAACTTCATCGGAGAGCTGCCTGATTCACAACTGATTGCTCATGGTGCCATTCGTGGCTCAATGGCTGAACTCGATGATCCTTATTCTGTGTTCATTGAGCCGGCCGATCGGGAAGTGGAGCGCGAGCGCCTGCAAGGTACTTTTGGCGGTATTGGCGCTTACATTACCCGTTCTGAGGAGACAGGCGAGGTCATCCTGGATCCCATTCCGGGTAACCCGGCCGAGGCTGCCGGTGTCCTGTCTGGCGATGTTCTGATTGCCGTTGATGGAATCTCGATCATGCCCGAGACCACCATTCAGGAGATCATTGACCGGGTTAAGGGTGAAAAAGGCACAACAGTCATCCTGACTGTTCGTCACCCTGGCGCGACCGATACTATCGATATCAGCGTGGTGAGAGATGATATCTTGTTACCCTCGGTGGCATATGGCCTGACCGATCAGGATCCGTCCATTGGCTACATCCAACTCACGCGCTTTAGCGGCGAAAGCGGCCGAGAAGTTGGCGAGGCCATCCGGAGCCTTCAGGATCAAGGCGCGACCAGCTTTATCCTCGACTTGCGCCAGAACGGTGGCGGTCTGCGCGATGCGGCCGTTGATGTGGCCGATCACTTCCTCGATGATGGCCCGGTTCTTTATCTCGAGAGTCGGCAAGAGGGTGAACGAGTCTTCAATGCCACATCGGAGACGGTCGCCCCTGATGAACCGCTCGTCGTTCTGATCGACGGCGGCACGGCCAGCGCATCAGAGATCGTCGCCGGAGCGCTGCAGGACCGCGGCCGGGCGACTCTAATCGGCAACAGCAAGTCCTTCGGCAAGGGGTCGGTTCAACTGGTGTTCGATCTGTCTGACAGTTCATCGATTCACGTGACATCAGCCCGTTGGCTGACGCCTAACCGCCATCATATCGACCAAAGTGGGCTGGAGCCTGACGTACTGGTGACCATAACGCAAGAGGATATTGACAACGGCCGTGATCCGGTGCTGCAACAAGCCGTAACATATTTGCAAGAACACAACGATTGACAAGTCAAACGGTCGGCAAAATTAATCAATAACATGACCAACTACGAAAACCCAAACCCGAAATCATCCGGGGGATCTTTCTCCGGCATCCTCATCGTCGCACTGGCTATCATCCTTGGATTCGGCATGGCCTTGGCCGGTTTCCTGGCAGGACGCGCCACCGCTCCCAAGCCTGCTATGCCGACCGTTATTATTACGATTGTGGCAGATGGCGAGGCGGGAGAGGCGGAAGCGCAAACCGCCGAAGTGCCATCTAGCGAGGCATTACCTACGGCTATTGTTGCTGTCTCCACCCAAACGGCCGAGCCAAGCCTGACCCCGCCATCCCCAACGGTCGAGCCGCCGACAGCTGAGCCAACTCAGGCGCCTGAGCCGACTGACGAACCAGTGCCGACGGAAGAGCCAACACAAGTTCCTGTGCTGACTGACGAGTCGCCGCTCACGGAAGCGGATCTCACAACGCTCTATGAGGTCTGGGAGATTGTCACGACCCAATATGATGGGGAGATGCCCCCAGCTGAAGATATTTTGGATTCGATTATTGCCGGTTCGTTGAATGCGCTTGGTGATCAATATACTCGCTATGTCCCCCCGGAGACGGCCGAGCTTATGCGTCAGGATCAGGATGGCGAAATTGAGGGTATCGGTGCTTATGTCACTGAAAACGAAGACGGCATGTTCGAAATAGTACGGCCGATTGACGGCCAGCCGGCGGATTTGGCAGGCGTGAAGGCGGGCGATGTCCTCATCGAGATCGACGGCCAATCGGTGCTTGATCTCAGCTTTGATGAGGTGATCTTGCAGGTGCGCGGGCCACAAGGTACGTCGGTCCACCTGAAATTCCTGCGTGAGGGCGAGCCGGTTGAATTCACCATCGTTCGCGCCCGCTTTGAAGTTCCGGTTGTTGAGTTCGAAATACTGCCGGCTGAAATGACCGGCGATCAAGTGATCGGCTACATTCGTCTGACAGAATTTGATCTGACGGCCGATGGAAGGGTACTCGATGCTCTCGATAAAGTGTTGTCCCAGGGCGCGACGAGTATCATCTTCGACCTGCGTGATAACCCCGGCGGCTTTCTGGACCAGTCCGTTGCCGTAGCGGATGCCTTCTTGCCCGAGGGCGTGGCTCTGTTTGAGCGTAATAATCGTGGCTTGAGTCAGACATTCCAGACGCGCGATGGTGACATGGCCGAGAATATTCCATTGGTTGTCCTGGTGAATTCCGGCAGTGCCAGCGCATCGGAAATCGTGGCCGGAGCGATTCAGGATCGTGGTCGCGCTATACTTGTCGGCGAGACGACCTTTGGCAAAGGCTCGGTACAGCAAATTCATACGCTGTCCGATGGCTCAGAACTGCGCGTGACGATAGCTCGCTGGTATACGCCCGATAACAACAGCATCGACGGCGTGGGCATCACCCCTGATATAGAGGTCGAGACCCCCGAAGACCTGGGCGGGCCGGAAGACGGCCAGTTGATGCGGGCTATTGAATATTTGTTGACCGGTCAATAGAGGTTGGTGATTGAAATGGAGAAGCGACCGGAAAAGATAAAAGTTATTTCAAATAACAAACGGGCTACATTCGACTACGAACTGCTGGAGCGTTTTGAGGCGGGTTTGGCTCTGACCGGGACGGAAATCAAATCGGTTCGAGCCAATCAGGTTAGCCTGCAGCGCAGCTATGTTCAATCGCGCGGTGACGAGCTTTGGCTGATGGAAGCCAACATTTCTCCGTATGTCCACGGCAATCGGGATAATCACGAACCAACACGGCCGCGCAAGTTGCTGCTCCATCGCCGCGAGATCAATCGCATCCTCACCAACTTGACCCAAAAGGGGCTGACCGTCGTGCCTATTCGCCTCTACCTCAAAGACGGCCGAGCCAAAGTTGAAGTCGCCTTGGCCCGCGGCAAGCACAAATATGACAAGCGCGAAGATGTGGCGCGGCGAGATGCCGAACGTCAGGTAGAGCGTGCCTTACGCGAAAAATACAGATAAGGAGCTTATCTCATTCGGCTTGATACGAAGCCTTTGGCGATCAACACGGCGCTAAGAGCCAGCATTAGAATGATGATCAGCGTTCCCACGGTCGTCGAGGACATCGACGAAGCGGGGACAGGTGTGGCTACCTTCGACGAGCCGCCCGACTTGGGTGCGGTCGTCACTGCTAACCCGCTGCCAATCGGCACAGGTGTCGGCGCGGGGCCTTGCTGGGTCATCAGAAAAGCCACCACCGTATTCAATTGATCATCCGTCAGACGCAGGTGAAAGTTCTGCGGCATGATCCCCGGCAGGCAGGGCGTGTTGGGACATTCGGGAGCGAGGTAGGCGTTCGGCTCCAGGATGGATTGCCGGAGATACTCTTCAGCCGACATGTTGGGTACTCGCTCGGCGGCCGTTATACCGATGTAGGTCAAATCAGGGCCAACCTTGTGCGACTCGCCCATTGATCCTATTTTGTGGCAGGCTCCACAACCGGCGTTAAGGATGATCTCCTCCGCTGTGTCGCCACCGATTGGGTGTGGCGTGGCTGTCGGCTGGGGCACTGACGTCGGGGAGGTCGGGGTCGTGGTTGCCGCGCTTTGTTGCTCAAGTTGAGCCACTTCTTCGGCCGTTGGCTGGCGCAATTCGCCCATTGGATCGGCTCGCAACTCTGTGTTGCACGGGGAGAAATCCGGTTCAGGATCAGGTTGGCACCACCACGGGCCGCCTCTCTTCGTAGTCAGGAGCGGCACATGCCATAAGACGATGTTCTCCCCGGATAGAGGATCCTCGTCGATCCATTGTCGTGGAGGGATGAACGTGTCGCCCGGCCCGGTGGTGATAGGTCCTTCGCCTTCCTGTTCGTTCCATTGCAGCAGGAAGAGATAACCCTCATCCAGCCCCAGTGGGTCGGTTCGGGCCATGGACCAGCGATAATGTAAATCGCCGTCGAATGTCGCCAGCTTATGGCCTTCGGGCGAGAGGTCTTTTACGATCGGGAACGTCTCGAATTCCCTGGTTTCCTCTATCCATTGCGTTTTGTCGAACAGCCAAACCGAGTCGTTATCCGGCCCGTTCAAGTCGAGATCGATGCGCCAGAACGGGCGGTAGATGGACACGTCATCACAGCCTGGCCCATGAGAGACGAAGCCGAACTCGAATCGGCCGTCGTCGTAATAGCGCGTTAACTCCTCATAGCGGTAGCAGCAGATGCAGTTTGGCCAGCGGGTAAACTCGGTGAACATCTGCCGAACTTCGAACCCATTTTCCAGATCGTTGACCGCGGTGTCTCCGAACGGTGGAACCGAGGCCGCGAAGCCGATCTCGTCCCGATAGCCGCCCGGCCAACTTGGATACCAGGCTTCGATCTGACCGATCTTGGCGCTGGAGAAGATCAATTGACCGTTGTATGTCGCGTCGCGGAAGTTAATGCCGTCATTGGCCGTCATCTCCCAACAGACGTTCCAGCCGTTTTGCTCGCGGCAGCCGTCAGTGAACGCGTTGCGTTGACTCAGGGGTTTGCCCAGGCTTCGATCCTCACGTGCGCGCGTATAGAACGTTCGGGCGACCTTTTCCTGTTCGAGATTGATGAACACGTGATAGACGCGCCCCGTTCCCGAGGGGTCATGGAACGCCAGATCGACACACCAATCCTGTCGGCAGTCATTATCGCCGAGCCAGCCTGACATGGGGATAATGGCTGGGTCCATCGCGCCGATGTCCTCGCCCAGGATCGCGCGAACCTGCGGATCAGCCGCGGCGATGGCTACCGCCTCCGGCAGCACCTCGACGGTACCGCCCGGCCTGCCGGCTGTGTTCATCC
>CAZZJN010000116.1:0-8473 GCA_964654505.1 uncultured Ardenticatenaceae bacterium
ACCTCCACAACTTCGCCATTTTCATCGAGCCGGTTGTGGCCGCCCTGCGTTCGTTGGGCGTCTCTGCCGAGCTACGCGGCCGCAGCGACATCTTTGCCGATGGCCGTAAGATCTCCGGCAACGCGCAATACGCCACGACCGGGCGCATGTTCAGCCACGGCACGCTCTTGTTCGATACCGATCTGGCCGAGATGCTGCGAGCCATCAACCCGCGCCGGATGGAGGTCGAATCCAAGGCCGTCCAGTCGGTGCGCAGCGTGGTGGCCAATATACGCGAGTTGCTGCCGCGCGACGTGGCGGACGAGTTTACCCTGGGCGATCTCAAAGCTACCCTCTTGCGGAGCATCTTTGGCGACGGCCCGATCCCGACCCTGGCTCTCACGCCCGCGGACTGGGAGCGGATCGAGGAGATCGCTGCCACACGTTATAATCAGTGGAATTGGAATTACGGCCGTTCGCCCCGGTTTAACGTCCGGAAGACGGCGCGCTTTCCCATCGGCAAGGTGGACGCGCATATTGATGTGGAAGAGGGCCAGATCCGCGCCATTCGCCTTTTTGGCGACTTCAACGGCCGGGAAAGCGTGACCGGGCTGGAGGCTCACCTGACAGGTGTTCCCTATGATCGGGAGCGCTTGATGGCCGCGCTGCAAGAGATCGATCTCAACGGCTATTTTGGTCAAATGGACGCGATGACTTTTATTGACCTGATTTATTGATTCGGCCTCATGACCGAGGAGGGGACGATGAAGATCGGTTGGCCGCAATTAATTGGTGCTGCTGTGGCTTGCGCCTTGTTGGTAGGAGCGGGCTTTGCTCTGGCGAACTTGCGCCGTGACATGCAACCCATGCCTATCGAGATCATTCCTCCACAGCCAACTTCACCCCCGCCGGCAGGCGCTGTCGAACCCACGGCTACGACTGGCCCCTATCATGTCTACGTCAGTGGGGCGGTGGTCAACCCGGCCGTCTATGAGCTTGCTCCGGGCAGCATTATTGATGATGCTGTGCGCGCCGCCGGAGGGTTTGCAGCCGATGCGGACACGGCGGCCGTCAACCTGGCTCAGCCCGCGGCCGATGGGATGCAAGTCCACGTGCCGGTCATGGGCGAAGCGGCCGCCACGCCCCCGCCCATCAGCCTGCCGGCGGGAGGCGCGCCCCCGAGCCGCATGGGCGGCATCACCATCGGCGGCCTGGTCGATATCAATCTCGCCGGCCAGGCCGATCTGGAGATGTTGCCGGGCATCGGCCCGGCCACGGCCGCGAAAATCCTTGCCTATCGCGAGGCTAACGGCCCGTTTGCGACGATTGAAGCTATCATGGACGTGCCGGGGATTGGCGAGGCTAAGTTCGAAGCGATACGGGAATTGATCACCGTTGGGCCATAAGCGTCGCTTGTTTGATGGCCCAGGTTACTGTTACAGGTGTTATTTGTCGAGGGAACTTGCGTGAGCGGCGATTTCTTTCCGGCTCAGTCCGTAAAGCCTCGTTCGTGACGGCCCAGGTAAATGAGCGACTCCAGATCATCGCGATCGGCCGGGTTGAACCGACTGACCGCTTCGCGTACATCGTCCAGCGTCACATCATCCGCCCAGCCGAGCATGGTGGCGACGTCGGCAATATCACGGACGCGCCCCGCCGCCAGCTTCATCAGCACCAGATAGGGTAGCGATAATACGGGAAATCCGGCTGCATCCCTTTCGGGTTGTGCCAAACCTTCCTCCAGCCAGGCTTGCTCGCCGTAAAGGACGTCGATCTCGGCTTGGTCCGATGTGATAAAGGCTGCTCCCGGTATACCTAAATCGGCCGTCTTGATGAATCCCGCCGCGCTCAAGCGATCTGTAACCAAATCCGCTTCGATGGCCCTAATCAATATATCCAGGTCCTGGGTCATTCGTTCGGGCATGTAGGCGCGAGTCGCTGCCGCGTCGACAACCACCCAGTCGATTCCCTTCAGAATAGCTCGTAAGTCCGGGAATTGCTGCACGGCAGTTCTCCTTCGCATGAACTCATCTCCACTGCCCGTTCCGGGGCACGCGCGTGCCAGTGCGAGGTCGACCAGAAGTCGCCGCGCCATGCCTGGTGAACTTGATACACCCATGACGATCTCGCGTGCCGGATTATCGCTCAATGTTGGGCCTCTCCATCGACAGTTGCCGGGGCATATTTTTGGTAGCCGAGTATAATCTTCCCGGCCAAACCTATTATAACATGAACGGAACGCGACATGACGACCGATAATTACTTGCTCTACTCGGTGCTGGCGGCCGCCTTGCCGGTCCTGATCTACGTCGGGATCATCTATTGGGTGGATCGTTATGAGAGGGAGCCGTTATGGCTGCTCTCGGCCGCCTTTATCTGGGGAGCCATTCCCGGTGCCTTGCTGGCGATATTCTTCAATATGATGCTCAGCCTGCCGTTCTATCTGCTGTTCTCGTCGTCAACGGCCGATTTCATCTCCAGTGGAGCCATCGCCCCGGTTGTCGAGGAGCTGACCAAAGGGCTTGTCCTATTTCTCATTTTGTTCATCCAGCGGCATGAGTTGGATAGCCCGCTGGACGGCATCATCTACGGGGCGATGGTCGGCATGGGCTTCGCCATGATCGAGAACATCCTCTATTATGTTTCGTACTTCCAGGAGTATGGGGTTGCGGGATGGAACGAGCTGGTCGTCATTCGGGGGATGATCTTCGGTCTCAATCATGCCCTCTATACGGCGATGACCGGTCTGGGGATCGCGCTGGCCCGCATGAGCAAAAGCTGGCCGATTCGCATCGCTGCGCCGCTGCTGGGGCTGGCCATGGCCATGACTCTTCACGCTATCCATAACGTGGCTATGTCCGGCGTTGTTGTCGCGCCCCTATTAGTGGGAATCACCTTCGGTTGGGGCGGGGTGCTGGTGACGTTGCTGATAATCATCCTGTCGCTCTATCAGGAACGACGCTGGATGCGCCAATATTTGCAGGAAGAGGTGGCGAAAGGCACGATAACGGATGACGATTATCGCATCGTCCATTCGGCCGCTTCGCGAGCCAGGCACCGATTGGGGTTGCTGATCAATGAAGGGCCTAGAGCCTACTACCGCAGTGGTCAATACTATCGTCGCTGCAGCGAGTTGGCTTATCGCAAGCGCCACCACGCCCATTTCAATGACGAAGCCGGACTCCAGGCTATCGATTCCCTGCGTCAGTCGATTGTCGATATGAGGGCGGCCGAATCGAGCCTGGCCGCATAATCGGGTGACAAGCGATTACCCGGCCGATTTCACGTCCAGTCGGGCGATCTGCTGGGCATGGGTTCGGTCGTGCTGGATGGCCAGATAGACGATCTCGCGCATCGAAGTCGGCCCGAAAAAGGTGTGTTGTCCTTGCCGGTCCCATACCTCGACGGGTAGCGCCGCGAGCAGGCCGATCGTCTCCTGCCGGGCAGACAGGAAGTCGGACATGGCCAGACGGCCGTCCTGCGCCCGGTAGTTACGCTGTTCGGCCCACTCGTCGGCGTTGACACCCGGCAGGAAAGCACCGTCTTCTTCAATCAGGGCGCGTATTCGGGCCTGGTGTACCTCCCGCTCCACATCGCGCAGATGACAGGCGACCTCGGTTAGCGACCACTCTTCGGGCGCGGGCCGGTAGAACCAGTCGCGCGTCCTATCAGCCAAAATCGAGGCCAACGCGCGGCAGAACGAAGCCAGTTCGGCCAATAATTCGGGGATGGGCGGCGGGTTTTGCATGAGCGGCGGGCTGGTAACGGTTTAGAGTGCGGCGGATGATCCCAGCTGTTCCAGCCAGCCGTTGGCCACGCGCTCGGCCAGCGCGTCGAGCGTGCCCTGCCCGTGAAGAATAGACAGGTCGGGGGGAGCGGCGTCCTCGGCGGCGATCCAATAGGTGTAGAGACCCGCCGCGGCCGCCGGAACGATATCGTTTTTCCAGTCATCGCCGACCATCAGCGCCTGTTCCGGGGGAACGCCCACTCTAGCCAGAATCTCCCGGTAGTAGGCGGGCTGGGGCTTGGCGGCATGCATGTTCTCGTAGGTCGTCACCAGCGCAAAGTCGTATTGGCTGACGGGCAACCCTGCCCATTCCAGCCGATGCTCGATGGCGCGTTGTGGAAAGAGCGGATTGGTGGCCACGACAACCGACAGGCCGCGCTCCATCGCCATGTTGACCAGTTGCGCCGCCGCGGGCCGCATTTCGGTCTGGGCCTGCAGGCGCAGAAAGTCATCCTCATAAAAGTGAGTGAAAAAAGGCTCCAGTTCGTCCCGCTTGCCGCCGGTCATCCCTTCGAAAGCGCGCCAGAAGACCTGGTCATTGGTCAACGCCGGATCGGTATTTTGTACCATGACCTGAGTGGCCTGGATGAGCGAGGGCAGGAAAGTCGCCTCATCGAAGTGGGGGCGGGCATAGTCGCTGAGGAGCGAGAAATAGCCGTTCATAAAGTTTTGGACGCTATTACCCAGCAGGGTATCGTCCAGATCGAGCAACAGGGATTTAATCATGATACTCTGTCGTTGGCTCCAGACGACCGTTTATTCCAGGTCGTTGAACAATTCGCGCAGGCCCGGCCGCTCGGCGGCGCATTTCGGGCAGCCCGCCTCGGGTTTGGTCACTTCGATGAGATGGCGGCTGCAGAAGGCGTAGACTTCGATATGGCGATTGAGGTCCAGCAAGCCCGGTTTCACCGTCGCCTCCAGCACCAGATCGGGATTGCTGTTGGCGTGCAGGATGCCGGGGACGGGGCAGTTGAAGCAATCCTTGGGTCGCCATTTGGGGGAGCGGGGATTGGCTTTGATGAGCCGACACTCCTGCTCCGAACGTCCGCGGAAGAAATCCTGGTAATAGAAGCGGCACTCTTTGCCGGCCGGTGTGATCATGCGCTGCGCGATATTCCACAAAACAAAGAGCGGCGCCGATAAGCGCCGCTCAACAATACTGTACGCCCTGAGGGATTCGAACCCCCGGCCTCATGGTTCGTAGCCATGCGCTCTAATCCACTGAGCTAAGGGCGCGTGGATCGACTGTTTAATAGAGTAGCAGAAATGCCCGTCATCGGCAAGGATCAAGACGATTCACTTATCAAGTCGCGACTTGCCAAGTCGTGACTTATCATGTCGTGATGAAAAATGAGCGGGGAGGATGGGATTCGAACCCATGACCGAGTTTTAGCCCGGTAACCGCTTAGCAGGCGGCCCCAATCGACCTCTCTGGCACCTCCCCAATCCATGGGTGAAGCCGTCTTGCATTCGATTGTCAATAACCAGGCGGAGGGAGAGGGATTCGAACCCCCGGTGAGCTTGCGCCCACTGCGGTTTTCAAGACCGCTGCAATCGTCCACTCTGCCATCCCTCCGGGCCAACCCGTGGGGGAACGTCGAAAAGGTAGTATATCATGGCCCCCAAGGCCTGTCAAAGCGCGTGGAACTGGCGGCTCTCCATTCGATACACTGCCGGTCGCGGCCAATCGCGCGATATATTATGAGTAGAATCTAAGTTTGGGAACCGGGGTATCCTGTGGAACGTTATACTGCTGAGTGGCCGCGGGCATATAACCGGACGCGGATCAGAGTGAAAGCCGGGATTGAACTCCCAAATTCCTCTCATAAATCGCGCCGACGTTAACATTGTTCCAGAGCATCCACGGCAAGCGGATCTGTTTCCTGCTTCTTGGATCGTCCTTCACCCAGAGCTTGCCCCAACTTGTCGAAGATCGTTCGACCAGGCCCCAAGTTTTCCAACCATATTTCGTAAGGAGTTAAGAAGAGAATGAAACGTCTGTTACTGATAGTTTTGCTTGTCTCGCTGGCGGCATTGGCTGCTTGTAGCCAACAAGAGACGCCCCAGCCCCAACCGACGGCTGAGGCCGTTGTTGCCCCCACCGAGGCCCCGGCAGCAGTGGAGCCGACGGCCGTACCCGCTCCCACCGAGGAACCGGCCCCGGCCATCGTCGTCGACCCGGCCCTTGTCAACACGCTTTGGTATTGGACCCGCCGCGACGCGGCCGAGCCGATCGAAGTCTCCAATCCCGAGAACTATAACTTGCTGTTCAATGAGGACGGCACGTTCTTTGCCGGTCTCGACTGTAACCGGGGTAGCGGTATGTATACCACGCCTGGCGACGGCACACTCACAATGGAAGCGGGCATGACCACCGCCGCCATGTGCGCGGAAGATTCGCTGTTCGACACGATGCTCACTCTGATCGCCAACGCGGCCTCCTATGAGATCGTGGAAGATGGCGAGATCCTGCTCATCACCGCGGCCGACGGCTCGACCGATACTTTCCGCTCGGCCGATACGTTCACCGCCGCGCCGCCTGCCATGGAAAATGCGGACCCCAATCTGGTCGACCGCGTTTGGCAGTGGTACAGCCGCGCCGTCGGTGAGCAGGTTACCACGATCGCGACACCTGAAAAATATGCCCTGACCTTTAATGATGACGGCTCGTTCTTCGCCACCCTCGGTTGTAATGTCGGCGGCGGCAGCTACACCAGCGATGCCCCCGGCGCCATGCAGATGACGCTGGAGCGGACGACCATGGCTTACTGCTCCGATGACGCCTACACCGGGCCGATGGAAGCATTATTTGGCTCGGCTATCACCTATACTTTTGATGAGAACGGCGATGTCCTGGTGATAACTCATGAGGACGGCACTGTTGATATGTTCCGCGCCGCCACGGATAAAACCCCCACCCTGACCGGCACGACCTGGCAATGGCTGGGCACGATGACGGCCAAAGGCCCCATCACTGTGGCTGATTCCGCTCGTTAACTTGTCGAGTTCATGGACGACGGTTCGGTCGTCATCACCGCCGATTGCAACAATGTCATCGCCCAGTATACCGTCGATGAGAGTTCAATCACCGTGACTCCCGGCCCCAGCACGCTGGTGGCTTGTGAGGAAGATTCCCAGGGCGATCTGTTCGTTCAGCAGTTGAGCGCCGCCGCCATCTACTTCTTCAAGGAAGGCGATCTCTACATCGATATGTTTGCCGACGGCGGTACGATGCGCTTTAGCCCGCTGCCCGATGTCGACCTGCCCGCCCCCGAGGCCGGCGCTCCGACCGGCACCGTCAACGCGCCCGATGGCGTCTTCCTGCGCACCGGCCCCGGCACCAACTTCCCCAGCGTCGGCGCGGCCGCGCAGGGGGATAGCGGCACGTTGATCGGCATCAGCGAGGACAGCCAGTGGTTCGTGGTTCAGGCCCCCGGCTTCCCCAATGGCCGTGTCTGGGCGTTCGCCCAGTTCATCGACGCCACCGGCGCGGAGAACCTGCCGGTTGTGCCGACGCCGCCCCTGCCCAGCTCGCTCATCGGCCGCACCTGGCTGTGGCGAGGCACGACCACGCCTGTAGAAGAAATCCATGTGGCTGACCCCACCCGCTATACCATTGATTTCCTGGCTGACGGCACGGCCGCCATCAAGGCCGATTGCAATCGCGTCGTCGCCGCCTACACCACAGACGGCCAGTCGATCACCATCACCCCCGGACCCAGCACGATGGCCGCTTGCCCGGCCGATTCACAGGCTGACCTGTTTATCTCGCAGCTGAGCAATGCCGCCATTTACTTCTTCCAGGGCAACGATATGTTCATCGACCAGGCGTCCTCCAGCGGCACCATGCGGTTCACGACTGCCGCGGGGTTACCTGGCCCGGCTCCGGCCCCTGAGACGACCGGCCCCGGCGATCTGCCCTTCCGCGTCGTGTCCTTCGGCCCGGCCGGCGCTCAGACGCCGATCCTCGACGGCACAGAAATCAGCGTCGCGTTCGATCAGGCCGGCGGGCGAGTCAGCGGCTTTTCGGGCTGCAACTCTTTCTTCGGTGAGCTGCGCACGCAATCGGGCGCTTTCGGCATGGGCCCCTTCGGCAGCACGATGATGTTTTGCGCCGAGCCGGAAGGTGTGATGGAGCAGGAGGCGGCCTTCCTGACCGCGCTCGGCGGAGCCACCAGCTTTGAGTGGGCTGTCGCTCCCAATTCGTTCATCACCAACGGTTCGATTAACTACACGCTGGCCGATGGTTCGACCGGTGTCATCACCCTTGTTTCGCCCTAATGCGGAGAGCGGCCGCTAATCTCACGGATTCCGCGGGTGATTCAATGATGAGCCTGTGGAATCCGTGTTAGCTGCCGATAATTTTTCGCTGAAGCGAATCGATACAAACAAGAATCCCGCCGGCCGTTCGGTCTCTGGTCACCAGACCAACCGAACGACCGGCGGGATTTTTTCATGCCAATCCTCGCCGGAAAGACCGACCTTTTACATCCAGTAGACCAGGGTCGATTTAATCGCCTGGCGCAGATTCTCCTCGTTTGTCTGCCCGGCGATCCGATTGCCATATTTCAGCATCAGCGAGCGCGGCTGATCCCGAACCTGATCGGCCGCCACGACCGGGTCGAGGATCAGGTAATCGTCTCCCAATGGTGTCCGTTGCACGATGATCACCCAATGCTGCTCGATGTTGGAATCAAAGAGGCCGTT
>CAZZJN010000117.1:0-6450 GCA_964654505.1 uncultured Ardenticatenaceae bacterium
CCTTTTGGCCGAAGGCGGCCACGCCGGCATGGAGGCAGAACGTGCCGCGCAGGGCCAGGGCCAGGACGAGCGGCGCGCCGATGGCGGCCATGGCCCGCGTCTCCGGGTCGCAGCGAGAATCGACGGCCGTTTCGACGATCCGTCGGCCGTCGGAAGCGATCCGGTAGGCGCCGATGCCGCCCAGCTCCAGCCGATAGCCCGCGGCCGAGACGCGGCAGACGACCCGCCGCTGCCCGTCCACAATTAGCCCCAGGCCATCGAAGACCAATTTGCCGCTGTCGTCTTCCGGCGCGGCCTCGTCCGTCCCCCAGCGTGCGGGTTCGCCCTTGCCATGACTCTCTGCAGCGTAGGCGCGCAGGACCGGCAGGTCGATGTCGGTCAGCAGATCGGTCCCGGCCACGCGATAGGCGCGCGGTATGCCGGGCTGGATGGAGACAAGTTCGATGGGAGGTATAGGGGGCATGGCGGATTAATTCCAGTAGCGCTGGAGCCAGAGTTCGAGGCAGATCGATCTCTCCAGGAGCCACCAGTCGGGCGAACTTTCATATTCCTTGGCCAGTTGCGATTGCAGCCAGTCGTTGCGGATGTAGCCGCGTTCGACGATCAGTGGCTTGGCCAACAGGCGGCGGATTTTCTCCCTTTCCAGGGTTAATCCTTTTCGCAGCAGCGGCGTGAAAGTCGTTCGGCGCGGCCGCAATCGCACATCCTCCGGCAACAGGCCGGCCATCGCCTCGCGATGTAGCCGACGGTGGCTGTCCGGTCGCCCCAATATATAGGCGGGCACGGCCAAAACAAACTCGACCAACCGGCGGTCATAATAAGGCTCCAGTACCTCCATGCCGTGTGCGTTGTATTGGTGCCGGGTGATGTGCGTGTGGTTGAAACCGCTGTTCAGCAGATCGTCGTAGCGCTGGCGGAAGGCGGGGGGTGTTCGTCCGGGCCACGGCGCAGGCGACAACCGGCTTGCCAGATCGGTGCGCTCCAACAACGCTTCGTGGATGCCGGGAGCGAAGGTTTCTGCCTTTCGCGGCCGTATCCGTCGATAGGGCTGGGAAATTTCCGGCGGGATGAGCCGCCGCAAGCCATATTCGAAGAGAGTGTTGTGCCAATTGATTGTATCCCGATTGGCCCATGTCGTGCGGCCCAACAATCCCAGGCGACCGTGACGAACCATGTCCAGCGCCCAGTAGAATTGGCCGGACATCAACACGTCGCCATAGTAACCGGCCAGCAAGGCCCGGATGCCGGCCGCTCCGGCCGCTTCCCGCACCGATAACGGCAACTCGGCGAAGACGTCGGTGATGACGAAGTCGGGCGTCAGCGGCCAGGCGGCCAAATCCTTGAACGCCCAGCGATCATCGCCGAAGACCCAGGTCGTGTCCAGTCCGTAGCGCTCAGCCAGCGGCCGGATATAGACCCGCTCGTCGCAACTCTCCAGCTCGTCGAAGGCATAGGAGAAGCTCGGCAATCGCGCCTGTCCGGTCATCAACGGCAGCATCGGTGCTGCCAGTGCAGCCAGCGAGGTTGAATCCAGCCCACCGCTCAGCGAGATACCTACCGGGCCGATGACCCGCAGCCGGCAGCGCACCGCCTCGGCCAACAGGTCGCGATACTGCTCGGCATATTCGCGCTCGTCGCGGTAACGGAGGGTCGTTGGCGTCACATCCCAATAGCGCCACAGATCAACTCGCTCGGCGGTGACGCGCAGAGCGTGGGCCGGAGGCAGATAGAGGATCCCCTGGTGGAAGGTCTCTTCCGGCCCCGGCAATAATCCGGCGAGGAGGAAGGCGATGCGGTCCTCGTTGATCTGCGGCTCGACGGCGGGGTGGGCCAGGAGGTGGGAGACCTCGGAGGCGACCAGGCACAGCGACCCGTCAACGTAGTAGCACAGGTCGTGGGCGCCAAGCGGGTCACGGGCGGCGAAGAGTTGTTGCCGGTCGCCGTTCCACACGATGAAGGCGAAGTCGCCCAGCAGACGCTCCGGGCAGCGTTCCCCCCAACGCTTGTAGGCAGCCAGGATGAGTGACGCGTCGCTTGCCTTGGCCGCCTGGACGTCATCCAGACCCAGCGATCGTGAGAGTTCCGGGCGGTTATCGAGGCGGCAGTCGGCGGCAAAGAGGATGTCGCCCTGTACGATGGGCTGTTGCCCGGCCTGATCGCCGGGGATCAGCGCGAAAAGCTGGTGGCCGATCGCGGCGGGGCCATTGAAATCAACCCCGGTGCCGTCGGAGCCGCGCTCCGGTCGTGCCCCCAGCATCACCCCGGGCAGGTGGCGCTCGACGGGCCGGCCGTCCCGATTGAACAGACCCACTATCCCGCTCATAAGCCGGCTCGCATGGCTGATGAGGGATGGTCTGATATCATGGGCGATGAGGAAGGCCGATAATAAAAACCGTTTCCGGGAGAACCGAAAACGGCTGGAAGGTGATCGTTGATGATGCCGGTATCACCCCATGGCTTAAAAGCCGCCGAATCCTGTTGAAGTCAGGACCCGGCGGCTAAGTGGTTCGGAAGCTTGTCTAAAAGCCCGCCCGACGAGGTTCGACCTGGCCGCTTTCAGCTGACGGAGCCTTGGTTGGCGCGAGAGTGCGCGTGCGAATATCGCCGAACTGCGTCAACACCGGCCGCGCATAAGGCTTCCCGGGTTTGGCTTCTTCATCACGCGCGGCGCGCGTTGGTTGTTCGATTTGCGTCATATCGTCACTCCTCCTGGGATCGATCGCCGATCATGAAACAGCTAGGACATTAGTATAGCCGACAGGTGGCGATCCTTCCACCACCTGTCGGACTATCTTGTAAAAAAATTGGCTATGGCGTGGCAGGCATGACCACAGTGGTCGGGTCGCCCAGGATTGTCCAGCCCAGCAACACATCATGCATTTCCGGATGGGTCTGCGCCAGTTTCGCCTTCGACACCTGCATCGCCTCGCCGATCGTCATGCCGGGCTGAGCCAATTGGGCCATCATTAGCCGGCCGAGTTGGCGCTCCGAGTTGCTGTTCGTCAGCGTGGTGGAGCCGGTTACCAGCGCCGCGCCGTTCATGCCCGACAGCAGGAACATGTGTCCCAGCGTGTTATAGGCCGGATCGACGTAGTAGGTGTTCCAGCAGCCCCATTGGGTGACAAGGATCGGATTGGTGTTCGTCAGCGTCGCGGCATCGCCAGCCACGAAGAGTGGGTTTAAGGTCCAGTGATTCGGGCCGGAGTGGCCGACAAAGCTGGCCAGTCGCGGCCCGGCATTCAGACCGGCGATGAGCGTTGCCCGCGCCGCGCTGTTGCCCATCGATTGGATATAGGCTCTCTTAATGGCCCAGCCGGAGTCGGAAAACGGAGAGGCGAAGGCTTCACTGTCGTTCTGGAAACCATCGTCGGCGGCCAGAATGGCCGTCTGCATGCCGGTTTGGGAATCGTATAGCAACGTCTTGTCGACCATCAGCTTCAACTCGGCGGCGGTGCGCACCGGGAAGCGGCCGATGGCTCGATCCGGCACGTTATCACCATCCACATCCGTGTATAACGGATCGACGGGCGCGAGTTTCACCGGGTCGAGCGTATTGGCGTACAGCGACGGGATGAAGCTGATGCTGCCCACACCGCTGTAGTTACGGTAGTCGTAGGTGTCCGCGCCGACCAGCAAGACATACTCGACGCCCATCTTGTCGATGGCGTACCCGAGATAGTCGCGGATAGCCTGCGGGTCAAAGATGCCGCCGCCGAACTGCGCGTAGACGTCGTTCACGTTGACGACCTTCACCGTGTAGCCCTGTGCCTGACGAGCCTGAACCAGCCGGTTGAGGTCGTTGTTGATGAAGTTCGGGTGGGCGATGATCAGCAGGTCGGCCGTGCCGCCGGTGATGTCGGCCGCGGCCGGCGTTTTGGCGATTTGCGGCGTCAGCAACGCACCGACCGTTGAAACAATGTAAGTGTCATTCTTGCCGCCGGCGAAACCGACGCTGTATCCGTTGCCGTCGGCAGCGACCTTGACCCCGTTGAGCCGCGCCGGGCGACCGTTGTTGAGGCGATAGACCACGACCTGGTTGCTGTCCAACCCCGTCACCTTGAAGGCGAGAGCGTCGGCCTTGGCCTCGAACTTCAACCGTCCGTCCACCGCCACAAAGGCTCGCGGATAGGTCAGGCCGTAGGATTCGACCCCAAACGTGTCGAATATCGCGCCACTGTCGACCGGGGCTGTCAGCCGCAAGGTGTTGAGGCCGTTTTGCAGTACATTGTTAGGCAGCGGGGCGTCGATGAGCTTCACCTCGTAGCCGTCAAACCATTCATCGGCAACTTGCGTCCCGTTGACGGCCACCAGCGCGTGATGGTCCGGCCCGGAGATTACGTTCGAAGAGCCCCACAGGTCAAACTGGACCGAAGCCGCCGCGCCAGGGACGTAGTCACTGATGTTGACCGGGAAATCCGTGTATTTGGTGGCCATGTCCGGCGTGAGATTGATAAACGTTTCGAGCCACGGGTCGCCATTGGGCGAACGTTCGGAGTAGATGTTGTTGTTCTCGACCGTCGTTGTCTCCATGTAGTAGGGAGCGAAGGTCGCGCTGGGCGACGGGCGGCCCTGCACGGCCGTGACGCGGCTGGCCATGGCGCGATCGACCACCAGCCGGTAGACGTTGGTGTCGGTGTAGAGCGTGTCCAGCCCCTGGCCGATGAACTCGATGTAAGCGCCGGGGCCGAATCTCGCCCGAGAGACGTAGAGGGGAACCGATTCGCCGCGGTTGGTGAGGGCCAGGTCGCGACGGGATACGCCGCGCAGGTCGACGCCCGCGGCCTTGATCTGCTCGTAGGTCAGGCGATAGATGCCCGTCTCGCTCAGGCGCAGGTCGAGCGACGGGTAAGCCGATCCGCGGGCGGCGACCGCCTCGGAACCGGTGACCGCGCCGTCGGTCGTCGCGCCGCCGTTGATCTGTTCAGCCTGCGGCCCGGCGGGTCGCGGCCCGGCAGATTGCTGGTCGGCCGCGGCCGCCGCTCGCGCCTGTTCCAGCGCCACGTTTTCGGCCTGGATGGCCGCCCAGTCGATGGCTTCGGGCGTCGTCCGCTCGCCGAAGGAGCTGTTCAGCCCGATGGCGGCGTGGGCGCGAAGATCGCCGGTCAGTGCCACATCCTCGATGAAGTATTCGCCGGCGGGAACCCCGGCCAGCTCGACGCTGTAGTCGGTCGGCGCGCTGGAGTCGATGACGGTGGACAGGATGATCTCGTCGTTGAGCCGCACGACGCTGCCGTCGGCCGTGCGCGCGTAGAGGTTGAAGCCGGCGTTGCCTGTCTCGGTCGCCGTCGACCAGTCGAAGTGCACGCCGCCGGCCGTCTCCGTGGCGCTGAAGTAGCTAACCGTGACCGGCGTGGTGGTCGGTGTCGAATCATCATCCGTGGCCGACCCCCATTTCGGGTTCTCGCCGTAAATGGTCGCCTCGGCCTCAAATGTCGTCGTGCCGACATTGCCGCCATCCTTTAATACCACAGGCAGCGTGATCTGCGAGCCTTGCTCGCCGGGTTCGAGGTCTTTCAGGTAGGCTCCCGGGCCGCCGCAACGAATGGTCCCGCCGAAGCCGTCATTGTTCGGGCCGTCGTCGATCACCACGCAGGTGGCTCCATTCGGGTTGTCGGGGATCGTGGCCGTGCCGTCCAGTTTCACTTCCGGCGGCAGTACGATATCCATGTAGATATTGGTCAGATCCGTTGGGCCGGTGTTTTGGGAGTCGATGGTGTAATTGAAGTTGGGATAGCCGGGATCGGTCGGCATCACACTGGCCGGGCCGTTGATGTCGACGCTGATGGCGGGCAGCATCCGGTTGTGTACTTCGCAAACCGCAAACTGATTATCGGCGAGATTGAGCGTCACCGGAAGCGTGGTGAAGGGGCCGACAACCGTTTGTCCCGCGCCGCCGATGGTCGAGATGGTGCATGTGGCGCTGATGAACTCATGGTTGGCCACGGGGGTTTCGTTGAACGATGCGCTTGTCGACCATGGCTGTGGTGAATTGAGCGGGCCTGGAACCCATTTCCAGAAAGCTTCGCCGCCGCCGTCGGTCAAGTCCGTCTGGCTCGTGCCGAGACTGGTAGCATGGCCTTGCACCGGTTGTTCCCAGGTGTAATTGTTGGCGCTCTGGCCCGACTGGGTAACCAGGACCGTAGTCGTGAACTCCCACCCCTGTGATATTTGATCGGTGCCGGTGCCCATAAACTTGGTGAGCGTCAACGAACCCTCGCAATTATCCTCGATGGCGTTCCTGATCGCCGTGGCCAGGACTCCGACGTTGGCCGAGGTGACGGCCTTGTAGTCGGAGGTTGGGAAGTTGGTTCCGGTATTGTTCAATTCCTCCAGGCCCGATACGCGATTGGCGTTAGGGATGTTGCTGGAAATATCGCCGAAGCCGGCCAGGAAGACTTTGCTGCCCTTGGCCTTGATTTGATTGGCCCACAAGGCGGCCTGGGCCAACCC
>CAZZJN010000117.1:6550-8397 GCA_964654505.1 uncultured Ardenticatenaceae bacterium
GGCAACGGTGTTGGCCCGGCCCAGCGCCTCGTCCCAGTTGGTGCCGCCCTCCCAGGCATTACCACTATTGCTGGTGCCCGGGTTGAAAGAGGTATTCAGATAGTTGGCTGTGCCACCGGCAATGTAGGTCTCGAAAGGGCCGCTGACGAAAGCCTGATCGACGAGTCGCCAGTCGGAGGCCGATGGACCGCCGATTGTGGTGAATCGGGAGCGGCTGCCGAACTCGATTACATTCACATAGGACCCGGTGCCCTTCAGCGTGTTGAGGATGTCCCGCAGGGCATTCCGGACGTTGGTGGTAGCTCCATCATTTGAAATTGAATTGGACTCGTCCAGAACCAGGATAATGTCGAGGGCGCAGGTTGGCGGCAGGTCGGGGTTGTTCTCGGCGATGACGACCGATAGTTGTCGGGTGGTGTCGGCGGTGCCTGAGCAATTGTTGGCGGTGTTGGCGCGCACCTGCAGGGTATACGTGCCCGCCGTCACCGGGGCGAGGATATTGAAGGTCTCTGCGAAATTGCCGGCCCCATGATTGGTAGTGTCCACACAGGTCCATGCGCCTGAAGTGCCGAACCGATATTCGGTCCCGTTCCAGCTGGAAGCCACATCCTCGCTAAGCGTCACCGTTAGAGCGCCCCAGCCCGGCAAGGGGGTCTCCACCACAACGCCTGGGGTAAACGTTATGACATTCACAATGGTGTTGATGGTAAGGGCGGTGCTGCCGGTGCCGGTGCAACCGTTGCCGTTCCACGCCGTCACCGCCAGGTTATAAAGACCGGTCGTCGTCGGGGCCTGAATGACATGTTCAACCGTCGTTGTCGAGGCCGAGGTAACATTCGGCGTATCGCTGGTACGAGTCACGGTGGAAGGCCCGGTGAACTCAAACCGCGTGCACTGCCAGTCATTGGCAGTTCCTGTTCCGGTTGTTTGTGCCCTGACCCAGACGCTAAAGTTGGCGTTTGAGTAGACAGTTTTCTGGGAGGGGATACCGCCTGGCGGCCCCACCGAGCCGCTATTGACAAAGTCAAACCATAGAACGGTTCTGGCCGCGTAGGCGACGCCAACCAGGCCGATAAAAAGAAGCATCATCACGGCCACAAGTTGCCCGGCGCGTAATGATGCCAGTCTGATCCGTTTAATTTGACGATATCGGTTCATGAGAATTATTTCTCCTCTCTGGAAGCTCCTCACTCAACGGTGGAAATGCCCCGAACGAGATCGCTCCACACGTGAATGGATATGCAGCCTTTCAGCCGCGCCACAGCGCCCCGTTTGCGGGTTGCTTGCGATCGACGATTTCAGCCCGTTTGATATTAAGTTGATGTATCGCAACACGAGATCCGTCTGTCTTCCGAAACTCTGGCAAGAAAGAGCGAACGTGGCTCGACGGCGCTCTGTGTCGACCCATCATCTGCTATTGAAAAGGATATAGGCAACCATGATCATAGTCAATAGGGATCGTGAGCTTTCACGCGCCTTTCACACCTGCGGGCAATATAAATGACGACAGGCATCTGATTGGATTTACCTATCTTACTGGCAGATAATAACGGCTAAAATACTCATGTGCAAATATATGAGCCTTTGCTTATAAGGCAATTGGCGAACCTGTGGCACAACCTGTGGCACAACCTGTCAGGTTGTGATCCCTGTGGCACAACCTTTCAGGTTGTGCTCCTGCAACCGGGCAACCATCTCCACGGAAACGCGCGACATCCCTTGCCGACTACCTCACCCTTCTGAAAAAAGGGCGAGGCAGCGGCGAATAAGGGCGGTTCTGCAGAGCGGTGAAGATTTCTCCGCCGCCTCGCCCCTACCTCTATATACCCGACCGCATTAATTGGTTT
>CAZZJN010000118.1:0-8247 GCA_964654505.1 uncultured Ardenticatenaceae bacterium
TATTGCTTCCGCGAGCGCGAATACATCCTCGATATCTTCGAGATGGTGGCAGGGCAACGCATGATGGTCAGTTACTTCCGGCCGGGCGGCCTGTGGCGCGACGTACCCGAAGAGTTCGTGCCGGCCGTTCGCAAGTTTCTCGACTTCATGCCGGCCAAGATCGCCGACTACGAATCCCTGCTGACCAGGAACCCGATCTTCCTGAAGCGCACCAAGGACGTCGGCGTCGTCTCCCACGATGATGCCATCGCCTGGGGCTTTAGCGGCCCGTGCATGCGCGGCTCCGGCGTCGACTGGGACAATCGCCGCGACCAACCGTACTGCGGCTATGAGACCTATGATTTTGACGTGCCGATAGAGAAAGAGGGCGATGTCTACGCCCGATACCTGGTCCGCATCCGCGAGATGAAGGAATCGCTGAGCCTCATCCGGCAGGGCCTCGACCGGCTGAAGCCCGGCCCGGTCAACATCGATAATCACAAGATCGTGCCGCCGCCTCGTGCGGACCTGGGCACCAGCATGGAAGCGGTGATCCACCACTTCAAGCTCTGGACGGAAGGCTTCTCGGCGCCGGTAGGTTATGTCTACCAAGTCATCGAGTCGCCACGGGGCGAGATCGGCTGCTATCTGCGTGGCGACGGGGGCAACAAGCCCGGCCGCGTCCATTTCCGCACGCCGTCCTATGTGAATCTGGCTTCGTTGCCGATGATGGGCCGGGGGAGCTTCGTCGCCGACCTGGTGGCCATGATCGGCTCGATCGATATTGTTCTGGGTGAGATTGACCGGTAGGGTGAATATCGCACCTGCCGTTTGTAGAGACTTACTTCTGGAGAGCATCGTGCTTAGAGAGAAATACGCCAAAGAGATCGACGGCTTGCTGGCCCGGTTCCCGCAGAAGAAATCGGCCATCCTGCATCTGATGCACCTGGCCCAGCGCGAATATGGCTACATGAGCGATGAGGCCATGAAAGATGTGGCCGATATCCTTGACCTGGACCCGACCCACGTCCTGTCGCTGGCCGGCTTCTACTCGCTCTATTATGAAGAGCCGACCGGTAAATACGTGCTGGAGGTCTGCAACGACCTGGCTTGTGCCTTGCGAGGCGCGGACGATTTCGTCGAGATGGCCTCGCGCAAGCTGGACATCCCGGTGGAGGGCACGACCAACGACGGCCTGTTCACGCTCAAGACGGTCATGTGCCTTGGGGCCTGCGACCGCGCGCCGATGCTCCAGTGCAATTTGAAGTTCTACGAGAGTCTGGACGAGACGAAGTTCGACAATTTGATCGCCGATCTGCGGGCCAAGGCGGCCGCGGGCGAGGTCGAACAGTCCGTTATCGAGCGCATCGTCAGTTACGCCAAATAGTTGATAGGTTGTCGCGCCGCCGGTGGCTTTGCCGGATGCGCGGCCCTGAGGGTTGAGATTATGGAACACATTCTGCTGCGGCATCGCGATATACCGAATCTGAAGAAGCTGGATGTCTATCGCGAACACGGCGGCTACGAAGGACTGAAAAAAGCGCTGTCGATGACGCCGGCTGAGGTCATCGACCTGATGAAGGCGTCCAATCTGCGCGGCCGCGGCGGCGCAGGTTTCGGCACCGGCATCAAGTGGAGCTTCATCCCCAAAGGCGCGCCCGAGACGTATGTCCTCATCAACACGGATGAATCGGAAACGGGCACGTTCAAGGATCGGGAGCTGATCGAGAACAACCCGCATCAGGTCATCGAGGGCGCGCTCATCGCCGCCTATGCTGTCGGCTCCCATCTGGTATTTAATTATATTCGCGGCGAGTTCATGGATGCATCCTATGCATTCGAGGACGCGCTGCAGGAGTGCCGGAAAGCGGGCATCATCGGCCAAAACATCCTCGGCAGCGACTATTCGGTCGAGTTCTACACCCACTTCGGCGCGGGGGCCTATATCTGCGGCGAGGAGACCGCGCTGATCGAGTCACTGGCCGGCAATCTGGGCCAGCCGTGGTCGAAGCCGCCGTTCCCGGCTATCGAAGGCCTCTATAGCAAGCCGACCGTCGTCAATAACACCGAGACCCTGGCCAATGTGCCGATGATCATGGTCAATGGCCCCGAATGGTTTAAATCCATGGGCACGGCCGACAGCCCCGGGCCGAAGATCGTCTGCATCAGCGGTCATGTTGAGAAGCCGGGGAACTATGAGGTTCCGCTGGGCACGACCTATCGCGAGTTGTTAAACATGGCCGGCGGCATGCGAAACGGCAAGAAGTTCAAGGCGCTGTTGCCCAGCGGCGGTTCCGGCCCCATCGTCGTCGAGGATGCCCTCGATGCCACGTTGAGCTACGAGGGCCTGACCCCCTTCCACTCCGTGATGGGTTCGGCCTCGCTCATCTTCATGGATGAGGATACTGACATGGTCTGGGCCGCGCTGAAGATGATCCACTTCTTCCGCCACGAATCCTGCGGCAAATGCACGCCCTGCCGCGAGGGCACGTTCTGGCTGGAGAAGGTGATGAAGCGCGTCTATGACGGCAACGGCACGGAGGCCGACATCAAGAAGCTGGAGAGCATTGCCCGCAACATGACCGGCAAATGTCTCTGCGCATTGGGCGAGTTCGCCACCAGCCCCATCCTGTCGTCCATCCACCACTTCCTGCCTGAGTATCGGGCGCGGGTGGCCGGCGGGTCGAATGGACAGGTGAAGAAGGCCGCGGTGGCTGCGGCGACGCGATAGCGCGGCGACGCGGCGACCGCATCGGGTTATAGTGACCACGAGTGATGTTATGAGTGATATGGTTAATCTGACCATCGACGGTAATGAAATTTCCGTCCCCAAGGGGACGCTGGTTGTCGACGCTGCCAAGCGGATCGAAATCGAGATCCCGGTGTTTTGCTACCACCCCAAGCTGGACCCCGTCGGCATGTGTCGTCTGTGCATGGTCGAGATCGGCTTGCCGGTCATCGACCGCGCCACCGGCCAGAAGGTGCTCAACCCCGACGGCTCGGTTAAGCTGAACTTCGGCAAAGGGTTGCAGACCAGTTGCACGGTGGTCGTCAGCGAGGGCATGGTCGTGCGCACGCAGACCGATCCGGTCAAGAAGACCCGCGCCGATATGCTCGAATTCCTGCTGACGAGCCACCCGCTCGACTGTCCCGTTTGCGACAAGGGTGGCGAGTGCCCGTTGCAGGACCTGACGATGGTCTATGGCTACGACGCCAGCCGCATGGACTTCCGGGACAAGATCAAGCTGGACAAGCGCGTTCCGCTGGGCGAGCTGATCGTCCTCGACAAGGAGCGCTGCATCCAGTGCGCCCGCTGCATCCGCTTTCAGGATGAGGTCGTCGATGATCCGGTCATCGAGTTCCACAATCGCGGCCGCCGCCTGGAGATCGTCACCTTCACCGATCCCGGGTTCGACAGCTATTGGAGCGGCAACACCACCGATATTTGCCCGGTCGGCGCGCTGACGACGTCGGACTTCCGCTTTGGGGCGCGGCCGTGGGAACTGAACCCGGTGGCCAGCATCTGCCCCCACTGCCCGGTCGGCTGCAATACGACGCTGGACACCCGGCGCGAAGCCACCGCGGGCGGCCGCCGGGTCATCAAGCGCATTGTGCCGCGCCAGAACGAGGCCGTCAACGAGATTTGGATTTGCGACAAGGGACGTTTCGTCCATCACTTCGCCGACGCCCCCCAGCGGCTGCATAGCCCCCTGGTGCGGCGCGACGGCCGCCTGGAGGCCGTGTCCTGGGACGATGCCCTCGATTACGTCGCCGACAAGCTGAAGCAACACAAGGGTTCAGTCGCCGGCGTGACGGGCGAGCGTCTGAGCAATGAGGATTACTTCGAGTTCCAGCGCCTGTTCCGGCAGGGGTTGGGCAGCGGCAATATCGATCTGGCCGAGCGACGTCTGGCCGGCGGCGATGTGGTGGCCCAGGTGGGCATCAGCCGCGGCAGCAACCTGCTCGACCTCGGCAAGGGCGACGCCATCCTGGTGGTGGCCGCCGACCTGCATGAGGAGGCGCCGGTCTGGTGGCTGCGCGTCAAGCAGGCCGCCGATCGCGGCGCGACGCTCGTGGTACTCAACGCGCGGGCCACGCGGCTGGACAAGCACGCCACCCATTCCATTCGTTGCGCACCGGGCGAGGCGTTGGCCGCCGCACGTGAGTTGCTGACGATGGCTTATGTGGATGTTGGCGCGGCCGAAGAAGGCAGCCCTGCGGCTGTGGCCGCCACGCTGATGGAGGCCGAGAATCTGGTCATCTTCTACGGGGCCGAGGGATTAACCTATCAGGAAACCGACACGCTGGCCCGCACGCTGGCCAATCTCCTGCTGCTGAAGCGCGGCGAGGGGGACGAGGCCGTGGCCCACGCGGGCCGCAAGAACAGCGGTCTGGTGCCGGTGTGGTCACACGCCAACACGCAAGGGGCGTGGGACATGGGCATCCACCCGGCCTATGGCCCCGGCTATAGCGCTATAGCCAACCCCGGTCTGGACGCCGCCGCCATCTACTCCGGCGCGGCCGACGGCAGCCTGGAGGCGCTATTCGTCTTGGGGACGGACCCGGTGGGCGACGAGCTGCTGGACGGCCGCGGCCAATTGTCCTTCCTGGTGGTGCAGGAGCTGTTCATGACCGAGACGGCCGCCGTGGCCGACGTGGTTTTGCCTGCCCAGAGCTGGGCCGAGCGGGAAGGGACCTTCACCAGCGGCGAGCGGCGCGTCCAGCGCTACTATCCGGCCATTCCCCCCGCGGGCGAGGCGCGCCCCGACTGGCAGATTCTGGCTCAGATTGGCGAGCGCGTGGGCATGGGCAAGGCCGCCTTCGCCGCCAGCCTGGTCTTCAAGGAGCTGGCCAAGGCGACTGCCCCCTACAAGGAGATGGACTACCGGACGCTGACCCATATCGAGCCGCAATGGCCCATCATCGGCGGCCCCGAGTTTTACTACGGCGGCACGGCCCACACCAACAAGGCCGGTCTGGGGCAGCAGTGGGCTTCGGCCGCGGAAACCAACGCACCCGCGCCCTACGACCTGCCGTCCGAGCCGGTTTCGACCGATGACGGCGGCTTCCGCATCATGCGCATCCCGTCGCTCTACACCGGCGGGACGCTGATCGATTACACCAAGCTGTTGCACTCGCGCGAGACCTGGCCCACGCTCTTTGTGAACCCGGTCGACGCGGCGGCCCTGTCCATTGTTGACGGCGACGACCTGGCCGTGGTCGCCGAGGGCGAAACCTATGAGGTAGAAACCGCCGTCAGCGAATCGGCCCCGTCCGGCGTGGGCCTGTTGTGCGGCATATCCAGCTACCGGCCGATGGGCGTCGTCCCGGCGACGGTCAGCTTGCGCGCTCCGGCCGTGATTGAGGCGGCCGCAGCGGATTAACAGACATAATCAAACTACGGAGCCACCCCGCCCATTTTCAGGGTCAATGGTGGCGGCCCGTAGTGGAATAACTATTTAAGAGGAACAGCCTATGGCTCCCATCGAGATAGCGATTCGCGCATTGATCCTCGGCTTCATCATCAGTTTGGCCGTCATCACCGGCTTCGCCTATACCACGCTCTTTGAGCGCAAGGTGCTGGGCCGGATGCAGGCGCGCATCGGCCCCAACCGGGCGGGATACATTCCCATCCCCTGGCGCGGCGGCGAGCGGCGATTCCTGGGCGGATTCATGCAACCCGCGGCCGACGCGGTCAAGCTGTTCTTCAAGGAAGACCCGACGCCGGTCAAGGTCGATCGAGTCATCTATAACCTGGCTCCGATGCTGGCCGTCATTCCCGCCATTCTGATCCTGGCCGTCATTCCGTGGGCGCCCGCTTTCAGGCTTGGCCCGTGGAAGTTTCTGCCCTACTTCGCTATCGCGCCGGGCATCAACGTCGGCGTGCTGTTCATCCTGGCCATCACCTCTATTGGCGTCTATGGCGTCGTGCTGGCCGGTTGGGCATCGAACAGCAAGTACGCCGTGATGGGCGGCATCCGCGCCTCGGCCCAGATGATCAGCTACGAGCTGGCGCTGGGCATCATCATTCTCATCCCGATCATGATGGCCAACAGCATGGATATGGGCGTCATCGTCGATGCGCAACGGCCGGTCTGGTTTGTCATGATCCAGCCGCTGGCGGCCATCGTCTTCTTTATCGCCGCGCTGGCGGAGTTGCAACGCGCTCCGTTCGACCTGCTGGAAGCCGAGCAGGAGCTGTCGGCCGGCTTCAACGTCGAGTACGGCGCCATGCGCTTCGGCATGTTCTTCATGGCCGAGTACATGAAGATGATCTCGCTCAGCGCCATTTTCGCCACCTTCTTCCTGGGTGGCTATCGCGGCCCGTTCGTCGATCAACTGCCGTGGCTGGGTTTCATCTATATACTTCTCAAGATCGTGGCCTGCCTGTTCCTGATGGTCTGGGTTCGGGCCACATTGCCGCGCTTCCGCTACGATCAGTTGATGAGCTTCGGCTGGAAGGTGCTGCTGCCCATCGCCGTGCTCAACTTTATAATCACGGCCGTCCTCATCGTGATGGCCGAAGAGGGGACGCTGCAGCCGCTGATCGATTCGGTGCAGCGGTTCTTTACCGGTTAGGGCGTGGGAGCCATTGGACAACGAAGTCATTAAGAGAGGTTGGGGCGGCACAAGCGCCCGGCCTCTCATGAGGAGAACAGCATGATTGGTGAGATTCTCAAAGGAATGGGAACCACGCTCAAGCATCTTTTCATACCGCCGGTCACGATTCAGTATCCGGAGGTAAAGCGGCCGGTTCGCGACCGGTTTAAGGGCCGTCATGAGTTGAAACGGTATGACAACGGCATGGAGCGCTGCATCGGCTGCTCACTTTGCGCCGCGGCCTGCCCGTCCGACGCCATCTTCGTCGAGGCGGCCGAGAACACCGACGAGGAACGCTATTCGCCCGGCGAACGATACGCTCGCGTCTATGAGATCAATATGCTGCGCTGCATCTTCTGCGGCTATTGCGAAGATGCCTGCCCGACCCAGGCCATCGTCCTGGAGCACGAATACGAGCTGAGCTACTATGATCGGGCCAGTGCGCTCTATACCAAGGATATGCTGCTGGTGGATATTCCGGTGAACGGCGTTCCGACGCCCCAGACAACGAAGCCGGGCACGTATACGCGCGCGATACCGGATATGGAAAACCCGAAATAATCACGAAACGCGAACGACGAACGATGATCCATGAACAACAAGCTTTTATTCATCACTCGTCATTCGCCATTCGTCATTGAGGCGACTTTATGATCCATCCGATACTGTTCATCATCCTGGCGGCCGTCGCCGTCGCCGCGGCGGCGGGCATGTTGCTCAGCCGCAACGCCGTGCATAGCGCCCTGTACCTGGTGCTAAACTTCATGACGGTGGCCGTCTTCTATCTGGTGCTCAATGCGCCGTTCATCGCCATGGTGCAGATCACAGTCTACGCAGGGGCGATCATCGTCCTGTTTCTGTTCGTGATCATGTTGCTGGGGGCGGACAGGCTGCGCGGCGCGGCCGACGAAGTGCGCGGCAGCGAGAAATACCATCGCTATGCGGCCGTGTTCCTGGCCCTGGTGCTCATCGGCGCATTCGGCTACCTGTTGATGCAGAGCAACATCGGGGCCACCGTGCTTGGCCCGGCGGCCGACGCCAGCCCCCAGGCGCTGGGCATCGCCCTGTTTCAATCCTATCTCTTCCCGTTCCAGGTAACCGGCGTGCTGCTTCTGGCGGCCATCATCGCCGTCGTCGTCTTCGGCAAGGATAAAAAGCGAGGGAACGACCATGCCTAATGCGGTTGATATCAACTGGTATATCGCCCTGAGCGGTATTCTCTTCGTCATCGGCGTATTGGGGGTGCTCTTGCGCCGCAATGCCATCATCCTGTTCATGTCCATCGAATTGATGCTGAACAGCGCCAATCTGCTTTTCGTCGCCTTCGCTCGCCATCTGGGCGATCTGGACGGGCAGGTGCTGGTCTTCTTCGTCATCACCGTCGCCGCGGCCGAAGTCGCTGTCGGCCTGGCTCTGATTGTGGCCATCTTCCGCAGCAAGAAGAGCATCAATATCGATGAAATTAATTTGCTCAAGGGGTAAACTGTGACGAGTTACGGATTGCGAATGTTGAGTGACCCGTCCCATAAACTCGGGGAGCGTGTATGAATACATTTTCACTGGCGCCATGGATTATATTTCTGCCGTTGGCCGGGCTGGTATTCAACGGTCTGTTCGGCCGCATGTTTGTCGATAACAACCGTGAATCCGGCGAGCGTCTCACCGGCT
>CAZZJN010000119.1:0-975 GCA_964654505.1 uncultured Ardenticatenaceae bacterium
CGCCGGCGAGGCAGCCACCCCGGTGATTATCAATGTGGTGCCGTTCCTGAGCGGTCTTATAAAACCGGTCAACCTCATCCCTGGCGGGCTGCCCGGCGATAAGCGGCTGTTTATCGTCGAGCAAGCGGGCAAGATCCTGGTGGTGAATCCCGACGGAACGGTCCGTTCGACGCCCTTCCTCGACCTCACGGCCAAGGTCGATCAAACCAGCAATGCCTCCGGCCTCTTTGGTCTGGCGTTTCATCCGAACTACGCCGCCAACGGTTATTTCTATGTCTACTACATCCATCGTGAGGATGACACGCGCTACCTTCGTCTGTCACGCTTCACAGTGTCCGGCGATCCCAATGTGGCCAATCCAGCCGGTGAGAATATCCTGCTGACGATCTCAAGGAACCTGGATCAGGTCGCCCATAACGCTGGGGACATTCATTTTGGCCCCGACGGCTATCTCTACTTTCCGCAAGGTGACGGTGACAGCAAGGTACTCACCGGTCAGCCGCAAAACCCCATGTCATTGTTGGGCAAGATGCTGCGCATCAATGTTGACAAGGAGGCCGGGGAAGGCGCAGCCGATTGCAAGGGGCAGGGCAGCGGCGACTACTCCATCCCGCTCTCCAATCCCTATATCGGATCGGTCGAAGAGTGTGACGAAATCTGGGCTTCCGGGCTGCGTAATCCGTGGCGTTTCAGTTTCGACAGTCAGGGGGGCGACCTGTACCTCAGCGACATCGGTCGGGACGATTGGGATGAACTCAACTTCCACCCGGCGGGAACACCCGGCGGAATGAATTACGGCTGGCCTTGCTATGAGGGGCACGCGGCAATCGAAACGGACCAATGGCCGAGTCGGGGGTGTAGCGCCGAAACATCGTTCACCTTCCCTGCGCTGGTGCAGGAGATCGGTAGCCCACAGGGGGACTGTTCAATCACCGGCGGGTTTGTCTATCGTGGAAGCCGTTACCCCGCCTTGGT
>CAZZJN010000119.1:985-8230 GCA_964654505.1 uncultured Ardenticatenaceae bacterium
ACTATTGCTCAGGGCTAATCCGCAGCGCGACGCACGATGGCGGCAGCACCTGGAACGTCACCCTTCATAATGCCGTCGTGCCTGATGGTGCGGTGTCTCTGGGCCAGGATAACGACGGAGAACTCTACGCGCTCAATCGCGAAACAGGGATCATCTATCGCCTGACGGGGGAGGAGGCGACACCCACGCCGACCCTCATCGGGACGCCGACCGTTACTCCTTCCCATACTCCGACGCCGAGCGCTACGGCCACCGTCCCCACCGAGACCCCGACGCCAAGCCCCACAGCCACCGTCCCCACCGAGACCCCGACGCCAAGCGCGACGCCGACCTCGACCGAGCATCTTCTCTATTTGCCGGTTGTTACCGGCGATGGTATGAGCGAGTAGTCCTCATGCTGAAAACTCGAAGGGCCGGGCGTTATTCATGCAACGATCATCCACACTTGGGCCATTGCGGGTATAATGCGCCGGAAAGGGATGATTCGGTCGGGCGTTGAACCTGACGGACGCCGGCCGATCGTCGTCGAATTCTGCGGAGTCCGTCCGCGAGAAAGAGGAGAGAACCATGTCCTGTTGCCGACTATCCCGGCTATTGATTCCGGGCCTGCTGCTTGTCCTGCTGGTCGCCTGCCAGACACCGGGGCCTACTGTGTTGCCGACGGAGGCCGTCGTGGCCACCGTGCCGCCGGTTGAGGTCGCCCCCACGGCCGAAGAAGCCGCGACCGACGTTCCGCCGACGGCCGAACCGCCTACGGCCGAAGCCGCCACGGCCGAGCCGACGGCCGAACCCCCTGCCGAGCCGGAGGCCACGGCCGCCGCGCCGCAACTGCCCGCCGGCGTCGCCTATGACCTGGGCGAGGCGATCATCATCCAGGAGCGCTTCGCCGGGGGAACCAACTTCCGCGAGATGCCCGTGCGCCTCAACGGCGTCATGGCCGTCCCCGACGCCAACTACCCGCAAGAGGGGCCGTACCCGGTCGTACTTATCCTCCACGGCACGCACCCCGGTTGCCCGGTCGATGAGATGGGCGTCGACCGCTGGCCGTGCGATCCCGAACTGGAGCAGCCCAACTTCATGGGCTTCGAATACCTGGTGCGCGAACTGGCCGCGCGCGGCTATGTCGCTCTGTCGATCAACATCAATGCCGAGAACACGTTTGGCTTCGGCGAACCCATCGGCGGGGAGCGCATCGCCCAGATCGTCGACTTGCATCTGTCCGCTTTGGCTGAGGCGGCCGCGGGCGGAACGAATAACTTCGGCGTCGATCTGGATGGCGTGGCCGACATGCAGCGCCTGGTCTTCTTCGGCCATTCACGCGGCGGCGAGGCGGCCAGCTGGCTGACCAGCAACTCCGATTTCGGCCCCGGTCTTGATTCGCCCTACAGCTACGCCAATCGCGGCTATGGGCCGGTGCGCGGCTTGCTGCTCATCGCCCCGGCGGTGGCTGTCTTTGGTGCCGATCCGCCCAGCGTGCCGCTGGCGGTCGTCATCTCCAGCTGTGACGGCGACGTCGTCGGCGGCGACGGTCAGATATTCTATGAGGCGGCCCGCCACAAGCCGGATAACGTCCCCGCGACCAGCGTCATCCTGGCTGGAGCCAACCACAACGCCTTCAACACGATCCTCGGTCCCGATTTAATGGGCAATCCCGACCGGCCCGATTGTGAAACGCTGCTGGATCCCGAAGACCAGCGCCGTTTTCTGGTGGACTACGCCGCCAACTTTTTGACGACCCTCTTCAGCCCCGATCCCGACGCGCGCCTCGCGGCCAATGCCCGAATGGGGCTGGATGTCATCGAGCCGGCGCCGTCGACGGTCCTGGGTCGGCCCGCTATCGTATCCAGCCTGTCTCCGGCCGCTGACCGCCAGCCGCTGCTGGTGCCGTCGGACGAAGATGAACTGACGACCAACTCTCTGGGCGGGCCGACCGTCGCCGAGGGCCTCACGCTCCATTATTGTGAGGAGGGTTTCATCACTCCATCCGAGCGTCCCGGCTCCGAGCCGTGCCGCCGGGTGACCATCACCATGCCCGGCAATCCGGCCATGGCCATCGTCACCTGGACTGAACCGGGCGGCGAGCTTCGTTTTGAACTGCCCGAGGGCGCGCGCGATCTGAGCCGTTTCACGACCTTGAGCCTGCGCGCGGCCGTCGATCCGCTGTCGGAACTGAACACCGCCGGAGCCACGCAGCGCTTCAGCGTGCGGCTGACCGACGGCGCGGGCGGCGTGGCCGTGCTGACGACGCGGGAGGATGAACCGGCCCTGGCTTTCCCGGACGGTATGGCGCGCGAGGATGAGTTCTTCGGCATGTTATTCACCGGCCTCGTGCCCATGACCACTATTCGCCTCCTGCTGGATGAGGCGACGGCCGTCGATCTGACCGACATCGCCGAGATCGCCCTCGTCTTTGACCAGACGGCCAGCGGCAATCTGTTCCTGGGTGATGTGGAGCTGGTACGGCCGCCGCAGATCGTCGGCGCGTCCTCCACTCTGCTGGAGAACGCCGGCGGTGACCATGCCAAGCTGACCGGCGTCGGCCGCGTGTTGTCGGCGACGTCCTGCACCGGCTCCTTCATCAACCCGTCCGGCTCGCCCGACGCCCCGGCCTACCTGATCACCAACGGCCACTGCGCCCAGGAATGGGACGCCAACCGGGTTTTCATCGACCAGCCGGCCGACGGCTGGTCGGCCGTGTTTAACTATTTCGTCGACACGGCCGCCGCGCAGGTCAAGATGCCCGTCAGCCGTGTGGCCTACAGCACCATGAAGGGGCGCGACGTGGCTGTGCTGGAGCTGGAGGCCACGGCCGGGGAGCTGATCGCCCAAGGCATCCAGCCCCTGGCGCTGGCCGACCAGTTGCCGGAGACGCCGTTCACGATGCGCGTGACGGGGGTTCCGGTCACCGGGGTGCCGCCCTCGCTGGCCTACCTGCGCGAGGAATATTGCCTGGCGGCCGGCCGCGCCAATTTGTTTGAGTTCATCTGGCATTTCGACGACACCGTCGCCAACGCCTGCCGGGACATCTACGGCGGCAGCTCCGGCTCGCCCGTCTTTGTCGGCGACGATCCGGCCATCATCGCCCTGATGAACACCACCAACATCGGCGGGGTGACGCCCTGCGCCCTGGGCACCCCCTGTGAGGCGCGGTCAGGCGTGGATGATGTGACGTTGAATGTCAACACCAGCTACGCCACGCCGGTGGCCGGGCTGGGGGCCTGTTTCGGCGCGGACGGCCGTTTCGAGCTGTCGGCCGCGGGTTGCCCGCTGGATGACGGCCGCCAGTTGCTGCTGTCGGGCTTCCCGCCGCAACCGATTCAGGCCACTGTGTCGATCGAGGGGGTGGACATGCCCGCCGCCTGGAACACGACCGTGTCGGGCGACTTGCCCTACTATCGCTACAAGACCGGCCGCGCCGGCGACGTGGATTGCCGCAGCGAGGACGGCTACGGCCCGGTTGTGGCCCTGGCTGAGGCCGACACCATCGTCGATCCGCTACCGCCGGAAGAGGGCAGCAGCCTGCTGTGCGTCCTGGGCGGGGCCAACCCGACGGTGGACGGCACATGGCAGCCGGTAGATCGGCCGACGGTCGCCCGGGCGGAGATCGACATGACCCCGCCGGCGCTGACGCCGGCGATACACTTCGCTTCCGACGGGTTTGGCGGCTTCCGCTTCGAGCCGATTTTCGCCCCGCCGGAGTTGTCCCATTTCGAGGTGCTGTTCGGCCCGGCCGAAGAGACCGATTGCTCCGACATCACGAGTTACATGCCCTACCGCCGCATCCCCTTTAATTTGCCGGCTGAGCAACTCCCCGCGCGTATTTGTGTCATCGGCTATGATGTGGCCGGGAATGCCGGCGAGCCGTACAGTGTGGTTATAGGCGAGTAAAGGCAAGTTACGCGGTTTGTTGTCAATCTGCAACAAGCAACCTAGAATAGATGTTCTGAGAGGCTTGTTATGGATTACGTCGACCAAATTGTCCTGGGTGATTGCGAAACCGTTCTGGCGGAACTGCCCGACGATTCGGTCGATTTAATTTTCACCTCACCCCCCTACGCCGATCAGCGCCGCCACACCTACGGCGGCATCACCCCGGACGAATATGTCGACTGGTTTCTGCCCAAGACAGAGCAATTTCTGCGCGTTCTGAAGCCGACGGGCACGTTTGTGCTCAACATCAAGGAGCGCGTCGTCAACGGCGAGCGTCATACCTATGTCCTCGACCTTATCCTCAACATGAGGCAACAGGGCTGGCTGTGGACCGAGGAGTTCATGTGGCACAAGAAGAACTCCTACCCGGGCAAATGGCCCAACCGGTTCCGGGATTCATGGGAACGACTTATCCAGTTTAACAAGCACCGGCATTTTCATATGTATCAGGATGCCGTCATGGTTCCGGTGGGGGATTGGGCCAGGACGCGCCTTTCGAATTTGAGCGCGACGGACAAGGTGCGCGACGAATCAAAGGTAAACAGCGGGTTCGGCAAGAATGTGTCCAACTGGGTCGGGCGGGATATGGTCTATCCCACCAATGTGATCCACATGTCGACCGAGTGCGCCAATCGTAACCATAGCGCAGCCTTCCCACTGGAATTGCCTTCATGGTTCATCAAGCTCTTCACGGTCGAGGGCGACCTGGTTCTCGATCCATTCGTCGGGTCGGGGACGACGGCGCAGGCGGCCCGATTGCTCGGCCGTCATTATCTGGGGATTGACATCAGTCCTGAGTTCATCGAATTAGCCAACCAGAGGATCGGCCGGATGCAACTTCAACTTCTGGAAAGCCGCGAGACATATTCAACCAACGATAAAGATGACACCGCTTGATTTTGACGCCGTGCGGTTATATGTCAACGACAATATCGACGATTTTCATCGTCGCAAGCTGGCGTCTCTTGAGCGGCTTACCTTACCGGCGCTCCTGAAGAAAAACCCCTATTTATTCCGAGCCAAGAACATTACATCGGCCGGAGATTTAATCGCCGGGCTGCTTGATGCCTTTCTATCATCATCGGAGGAAAAGCTGTTCGGCGACTTTCTGGAAGGGTTGGCTGTGTTTGTAGCCGAGCGAACTTGCGGCGGGCATAAGTCGGCTGCGCAAGGGGTCGATCTTGAATTTATCAATCGTCGTACGCATTATATCGTCTCTATCAAATCGGGGCCGAATTGGGGCAATAGCTCGCAGCACCGGCGTCTGGCTCAGGATTTGCGCGATGGCGTAATTCGGGTGCGACAATCGCGCGCTGCCCTCAACGTCCAACCTGTCCTGGGTATCTGCTATGGGAAGACGCGAACGACTTTCCACAAAGCCGGTTACCTGAAGGTCGTCGGGCAGAATTTCTGGTATCTCATCAGCGAGAACCCCGACCTCTATACGGAGATCATTGAGCCGATTGGCTACCAGGCCAAGGAACATAACGAGCGGTTCAGCATGGGACGTGCCGCGCTGGAAAACAGGCTCACCGGTCAGTTCATCCGTGATTTCTGCGATGTCACCGGAGCTATTGACTGGGCACGCCTTGTCCAGGCTAACAGCCAGAACTTTGATCTACCGAACTTTCTCCCTGAAAACTAGTCCCATACTTGATAAAAAATTGCGCGACGGAGCTTTTCAACCCCGTCGCGCAACGACGTTCTGTTCAATTCAGGGCGGGCCGTAGTCCCCTGTAAAGGGTGCACCCTGATGTAGTGGCTCCTACGGCTGCTGCGGGAACCCCGGCATCTGGGGTATCTGCTGGCCCTCTTCAAGCCCCTGCTGTGTGTTCAGCGTGGCCGGCCGCTGGCCCAGTGTCAAGGGCAGAGTCGTCTCCTGGCCGTCGCGCAGAATGGTCAGCGTAACCGACTGGCCTACTTGCGTTTGCTGCACGATGTAGCCGAGCAGGTCGTCGAACTCGCGCACAACCAGGTCATCGATGCCGATGATGATGTCGGCTCCGGTCATGGTGTTGGGGTCGAGGCCGCGCAATCCGGCCAATGCCGCCGGGCCGCCCTCGGTCACCTCGCTAATCAGCACGCCGCGGGTACTGCGGGACAAGCCCAGATCTTCGGCCGCGTCGGGGGTCAGCGTGCCGCCGGCTATGCCCAGCCACGGATAGCTGACGCTGCCGCTCTCGCGCAACTGGCTGATGATGACCTTGACCACGTTGGAGGGCACGGCGAAGCCCACGCCGCTATTGGCCCGCACCGGCGATTCGATGGCCGTGTTGACGCCCACGACCTCGCCCGACATAGTCAGCAGAGGGCCGCCCGAGTTGCCGGGGTTGATGGCCGCGTCGGTCTGGATGACGTCGGGCGTCTGGTAATTGGTGGTCAGGCCCAGTTCCTCGACCGGCATCTGGCGGTTGAGGCCGCTGATGATGCCCGTGGTCAGGGTGTTGGGCAGGTTGAACGGCGCACCGATGGCGATGACCGATTGACCCACCTGCAGCGCGTTGGAATCGCCCAGCGGCAGGGCGATCAGGTCGCCTTCAGCGGCGTCGACCTTCAGCAGGGCGATGTCGCCCTGGGGGTCGGTGCCCACCAGTTCGGCCGTGCGCACGTCGCCGTCGTGGAAGTAGACGGTGATGGGGCCGCCCTCGGCGATGACGTGGTTGTTGGTGACGATGTAACCTTCGGCGTCGATGATGAAGCCCGACCCGCTGCCGGTGGTCATGTAGATGGTGACGACGCCGGGATTGACGCGCTTGTACAGGTCGATGAGCGTCTGCTCGCTGCTGGTGATGGGCACGGGAACCGGCTCGATGACCGGCGGGGTTTGCTCCACGGCCTCAGGCTCGGCGGTGGGGTTAATCTGGGACACGGTCTCCAGGGCGGCCCCGGCCTGGCTGGTGATGGCTCCAGCGGAGGCGGCGACGGTGGGTAATTGCTGCCCGACTGTGTCGGCGACCGTGTCGGCGACGGTGCCGGCGACAGTAGTGGCCACATTGCCGACGATCGGCAATGCAGACGACGCCATGTCACCGAGGCTACATCCGGTCAGAAGCAGGGCCGCCAGCGCGGCCAAAGCGAACAAAACAGATAGACGTGATTTCATATTTTCTCCAAATTATGATTGCGGCTGAAACCCGCTAAACAATACGAACAATAACGCTTGATGTTGTATCAGGGCCAGGGGTAGGGGCGAGGCAGCGGCGAAATCATCACCTCTATGCAGGACAACCCTCATTCGCCGCTGCCTCGCCCTCTTTGAAGAAGGGTCAGGCAACCGGGAAGGGACGCCGCGCGTTTCCATGGAGATGGTTGCCC
>CAZZJN010000120.1:0-8193 GCA_964654505.1 uncultured Ardenticatenaceae bacterium
GCAGCAAAAACCGCAACAGGTTCAGGAGGCTCAATCGGCTGGAGCGATCCTTCTGGAAGTAGAAAAGCTGTGAGGGCAGGAATTTCATGGCCGGATGGGTCTGCCGGGTGTCACCTTTTGGCGCGGCTGCCCTTTTTTCAGCAGCCAGCCGTTGCCGCGTACCAGAACGGCTTCGCCATCGTGAACCCGCAGGTAAGCGTCGTCTTCCAGCGCCAGAATCGGGTTGCCGTGGTAAACGTGGTAGCCGCTCAACCACGCATCTGTTTCTGTTCGGGCTGATTCTTCCGACGGGTAATGCACGCTGAAATTGAACGGCGTCAGGTTCAGTGCCGTGAAATGCGTTGTCGCGCACATGTTTATGTCATTGCTGGTCAGGATGTTGGGGCCGCAGAGCGTCGTTCCGGCGCTGAAAGCGACCACAGGCAGACCATCAAGAACCTTCTGTCGCAGTAAATCAAGGACGCCGCTCCGGTGCAGGCGGTGGTTGAGCAGAAAGGTGTTGCCGCCGGAGATGTAGACCAGCCCGGCGCGATCGAGGATGGCTGCGATGTCGTCCAGAGGCATGGTTTCAGTGCCGATATAGGCGAGCGCAGCCAGCCCGGCGAAGGCTTTTTCGGTGTAGTCCAGCCAATCATAGCCGACGGCCGCCGCGGGCAGGTACGCCACCGTTGGCTCGGCTTGCGCCGTCAGGCAGGTGCGGGCGACGTCCAGGATGTAGCGGATGTCTTGTTTGCCGGGCAGACAGAGAAGGTGCAGATCTAGCATGTTTTGTCAGAATCCTTAAGCTTGTGCTTTAAGACTTGTCGCCGCCGGATAGGACCCCAAGACCTTCAGAAACGAGGCATGCCTGAGGATCCCCAGCAGCGCCTCGCGCACCGGCTCGTCTTCTTCGTGCCCCTCGAAGTCGACATAAAACAAGTAGTGCCACGGTCGATTGCGGCGCGGCCGCGATTCGATCTTGGTCATGTTGATGTTTCGTTGGGCCAGCTCGCTCAGCACGGCATGGAGCGCCCCCGGCACGTGGCGTGTGGTCAGGATGATCGACGTCTTGCTGGGGTCGTGTCGAGCCGGCGGCTCCGTCCCCAGCACGAAGAAGCGCGTGTAATTAAAGTCCAGGTCTTCCACATTGCGGGCGAGGATGTCCAGCCCGTAGGTCTCGGCGGCCAGGGCCGAGGCGATGGCCGCCGTGCCCGGTTGCGGATCGGCGGCCAGATCGCGGGCGGCTCCGGCAGTGTCATAGTAATCCGCCGGATCGATCCCCATTTTCCGCAGCGTTTGCTCGCATTGCATCAGGGCCTGATGATGGGAGCGGGCCTGCCGCACGTCGGCCAGCGCGGTCCCCGGCGGGGCTATCAGGCAATGCTCCACGCGCAGGATAAACTCGGCCTGGATGTGGAGGTCGTAATCGATGAGCAGGTCGTAGGCGGGGATGACCGTCCCGGCCAGCGAGTTCTCCACCGGTAACATGCCGTAGCCGGCGCGACCGCTCTGCAACGCCTCGATGATTTCCAGAAAGGTGCGACAAGGCAGGGTAGCGACATTTGCGCCGAAGTGGCCGCGGGCGGCTTCCTCGGAATAGGCGCCGTGCTCGCCCTGAAAGGCGATGATGGGTGGGGTTGAATCAGTCACATGGGCAAGTATACACCGCATCGCCGGAACGCGGAAAAACGGCCCCATGTGGGTTTTTGCCCGGAACGACTGATAAAGATCACCATAAACAGGTGCCAAATGCAACTTTGCATATGCAAATAAACCTGTATCATAGTAGGAAGAGGTCGGTGCCACCTGTCGGTTTCTGTTTGCCGATCGATGTGGGCGGGACCGAGCGTTTCCATCATCATCGTGTGCAATTTTTGATTTACGCAATCTTCCAATTGTGTAGTCGAACTATCATGCCATTCGTGAACGAGGAGCCTAACCGGCGATAGCATGAAACCATCTGGTAAGAGGAGAATCTCATGAGCCTAACATACGCGGACAAGCCCTGGGTAAAAAGCTACGATAAGGGAGTGTCGGCCACGATTGAAGTGCCCGACTACCCGGTGCATCATTTCCTGGAGGAGGCCGCGCGCCGGGTCCCCAATCAGACGGCCCTCATCTTTCAGGGGCGAGAGGTCACCTACGCTGAAGCGAATCAGGCGGCCGACGCGGTGGCGGCGTCGCTGGCGGCCAACGGCTTCAAGAAGGGCGATCGCGCCGTCATCTACATGCCCAACCTGCCCCAATTCGTCATTATCTATTACGGCATCCTGAAGGCGGGCGGCATCGTCATCGCCACCAACCCCCTCTACACGGAGCGCGAGCTGCAACACCAGCTAAAGGATTGTGGCGCCGAGACGGTATTCGTTCTCAGCCGCTACTACCCGCTGCTGAAGAAGGTGCAGAAGTCCGGCGAGACCAAGGTCAAGCGGATCATCGTCACCTACATCAAGGACTATCTGCCGGGCATCAAGAGCGTGCTCTACGGCCTGCTGAAGGAAAAGAAAGCGGGCGATCGGATCGACATGGAGCTGGGAGACATCACGCTCAAGGATTTCATCGCCCTGGGCCAACGCAGCCCCAAGGTGAACGTCAAGGTGTCCGGCGACGACATCGCCCTGCTGCAATACACCGGCGGCACGACCGGTCTGTCGAAGGGGGCCATAGGTCTGCATCGTAACCTGGTGGCCAACGCCCTGATGGTCAGCGACTGGATCGGCGACTGGAAATACGGCGCCGACGGCCTTTTGGGAGCCATTCCGTTCTTCCATTCCTACGGGATGGTGACGGCGGTGATTTTCACGCCGTCCATCGGCGGGCGGCTGATCATCATCCCCAACCCGCGCGATCTCGCCGACGTGTTGGGCAGCATCAACAAATACAAACCGGCCTACTTCCCCGGCGTCCCGGCCATGTATGTGGGCATCAACAACAATCCCGACGTCGCCGCGGGCAAGTACGACCTGCGTTCGATTCGGGCCTGCATCTCCGGCTCCGCGCCGCTGATGGTCGAGACCAAGCGCAAGTTCGAGGAACTGACGGGCGGCATCCTGGTCGAGGGCTACGGCCTGACGGAGTCCCACGTGGCCACCCACGCCAACCCGCTGCACGGCAAGAACGTGCCCGGCTCCATCGGGCTGCCGTTGCCCGGAGTCGAGGCGAAGATCATGGACCCGGTTGAGGGCGATCAGGAGCTGCCGATCGGCGGGATTGGCGAGCTGGTCATGCGCGGGCCGACCATTATGGCCGGCTACTGGAACATGCCCAACGAGACGGCCAACACGCTGCGAGACGGCTGGCTCTACACCGGCGACATCGCCCGCATGGATGAGGACGGCTACTTCTACATCGAAGACCGCAAGAAGGACCTGATCATCGCCGGCGGCTATAACGTCTATCCGCGCGAGGTTGAGGAAGTTCTGACCCGCCACCCGGCGGTGCTGGAGGCCAGCGTGGCCGGAATCCCCGACCCCAAGCGGGGCGAGACCGTTAAGGCATGGATCGTCAAGCGGCCGGGCTTCGAGAAGGTCACCGAAGAGGAGATCATCACCTGGAGCAAGAACGAACTGGCAGCCTATAAATATCCGCGCCTCATCGAGTTTCGTGACGAGCTGCCCAAGACGACCGTCGGCAAGGTGCTCAAGCGCGAGCTGGTGCGCGAGCACAAGGAAAAGAGCGGCGGCAAGTAAGCGGCCTGACCGATTCACCACGCGAATGTGATCAAAAAAGCGTCGGGAGCCATCCCGACGCTTTTTTTATTGATGAGACGGGCAGCCGTCAGGCGGTCCCGTCGGCGCGAGCGGCATCCAGGCGGGCGAGGAGCTGGCCGATGTAGGGGGCGTAACCGGGCTGGTCGTAGATGGCCAGGGCGACCTCGGCCGTGTCAAACGGCTCCGACAGGGCGCGAATGGCCTCCAGATAGACCATGTCGCAGCGGATCACGCTCTCCTGGAAGATCTTCGGCCCGTCGAGGGCCAGCAACACGGGGGCGGTCGATAGCGTCTTGCCCTTTAACGTGCGTACTACTCCGGCCCGACGAGCCAGGACGATCGTGGCGTTGATGACGTTGCGCGACATCTGGCCTTGCTCGTCGTCGGGATGGAGGGCCGACAGCCGGTCGATCAGGTCCCGCCACTCCAGATCGTCCTCCTGCTGCAGGATGGCGATCATCTCCTTGAGCAGGATGAATCGCGTTCGCGGGGGGATGACGCGGAGCTTCTGTTTTTTGAGCGCGCTGCGGTAGCGCCGGTGGAGTTCGGGCTGGGCGGTTGTGTCCTCGGCGCGACGGACGTAGGTTGTCGTGCCGTCCTTCTCCAGGGTGATGAGGTCGGCATGGCGGCCGAGGAACTTGCTGAAGGACGTGTCGGAGTATTGCAAGCGGCCGAATTGCCCGCCGCTCAACTCGATCATCCGCTCCTTCACCACACTGGCCCGCACGCGCTCATCTCCGGCCAGCAAGCTGTTGACGACCTTGACCAGCAGCTCCCCGGCTTCATTCTCCGACAGGGGCGGGGCGGGCAGCATGTCCTCGTAATAGATGTATTCGTCGCACAGTTCCATCAGGGTTTCGCTGGTGGCGTGTTTCAGCCCGACGCCGATGACGTACTTGCCGCGCTTGCGCAAGGCGTGGATGAGCGGCAGGAAGTCGCGGTCGCCGGTGACCACGACATAGGTATCATAGCCGTCGCCGTCGACGAGGGTGTCCATGGCATCGACCACCAGATACATGTCGATGAGGTTCTTGCCGAAATTGTTGAGGGACACGGCCGACTGCATGGTGAATCCGGCCGCGGCGATCTCCTTCATGAGCTTCTGATCCTGGCGCAGGTTGCCCGAATAGGCGCGGCGCAAGACCAGACGACCTCCGGTGCGCTGCTTGATCTGGCTGGTGAGGAGGCTGATATCGAAGTTGAGATTGGCGTCACGCGCGCCGATTACCAGATTGTCGAGATCGAGGAAGATAGCGATGTCGTCGGACATTAATCGATCCCCCAACCGGCTGTTGAGAGTAAGGGAACTGTATTTATCATGATCCAGGCCCAATGATCCAAAGTCAGGGCACATTTTAACGGATTTAAGCGAGTTCGCAACGACAAAAACCAACCGGATTGTTTCCCGGGAAACAATGGCCCGGATGATGTTTCCCGGGAAACATGGGCCTCTGCCGGTCGCGGCTCGTTCGCCGGCGTCGAATTATGCGCCCGGCGGTTTTGTCGCTATAGTAGGATCGGTCGGGGGGTCCGGGAACGAGGTTGCCTCGCTCGGTCTTGCGCCGGCCTGAAACCGGGAGTAAACCATATGTTATTTGATTTCGGCCGCGAACTGTGCGGGGATCTGGCGTCGGTCACGAAGCGGGAATGGCTGGTCACCAACGGCATCGGCGGTTTTGCCTCGGGCACGATGGCCAACATGCTCACCCGGCGCTACCATGGCTTGCTGATGGCCGCGCTGCGGCCGCCGCTCGGCCGCACCCTGCTGCTGGCCAAGCTGGACGAGACGGCCGAATATGACGGCCTCAACCCCGCCGGCGGCCGCCTCTACCCGCTCTACACCAATCGCTGGGAGGACGGCACAGTCGAGGGCAACGGCTACGTCTATCTCAACCGCTTCCATCTGGAGGGCACGACGCCCGTCTGGACCTACGCCTTCGCCAACGCGCTGCTGGAGAAACGGGTCTGGATGCAGCAAGGGGCCAACACGACCTACGTCCGCTACAGCCTGACGCGCGCCACCGGCCCGCTGGGGTTGACGATCAAGGCTCTGGTCAACTATCGCGACTATCACACCACGACGATCAGCAACGACTGGTATCCCGCGCTGGAGGCCGTCGACGTATCCGGAGGAACAGGCCTGCGTATCTCCATGTTCGACGGGGCGACGCCGTTCTACCTGTTCAGCGACCGGGCGGAGATCACCCCCCGATTCGACTGGTACGAGGACTTCTATCTGGCCATCGAGGAGGCTCGCGGCCAGCGCGACGTCAGCGAGGATCATATCTATGCCGCGCAGTTGCGGATCACCTTGCGCGAGGGCGAGTCGTTCACCATCGTCGCCGGGACGGAGGCGTCGCCCAATCTGGACGGTGCGGCCGCCTGGGCCGAGCGTCGCGCCTGTGAGCAGAGCTTGCTGGACCGCACCGGACACGACCTGCCGCGGCCGCTGCAGCACCTTGTGCTGGCCGCCGATCAGTTCGTCGTTGACCGGCCGACGACGGCCGACCCCCACGGCAAGTCGATCATCGCCGGTTACCACTGGTTCAGCGATTGGGGGCGCGACACGATGATCTCCCTGCCCGGTCTGACGCTGGCCACCGGTCGTCCCGAGGTGGCCGCCGGGGTGTTGCGTACCTACGCCCGCTACGTCGACCGGGGGATGTTGCCCAACCGCTTCCCCGACGAGGGCGAGACGCCGGAATACAATACGGCCGATGCCACCTTGTGGTATTTCGTGGCCGCGCGCGAAACCATCCGGGCGACCGGCGACACGGCGCTGCTGCGTGACGTGTTCCCCGTCCTGGCCGACATCATTGCCTGGCACCGGCGAGGGACGCGCTACGGCATCCACATGGACCCGGCCGACGGACTGCTCCATGCCGGCGAGCCGGGCGTGCAGCTGACCTGGATGGATGTCAAGATCGACGATTGGGTGGTCACGCCACGCACCGGCAAGGCGGTGGAGATCAACGCCCTGTGGTACAACGCCTTGCGCATCATGGAGGAGTTTGCCACGGAGCTGGGGGAAGACGCGGCCGAATACGCCGAGCCGGCTGAGCGCGTTCGGCTGGGATTCGGCCGCTTTTGGAACGCCGAAAAGGGGTATTGCTGTGATGTCATCGACGGGCCGGACGGGGACGACCTCAGCCTGCGGCCGAATCAATTGCTGGCCGTCTCGCTGCCCCACAGCCCGTTAGCGGCCGAACAGCAACGCGCGGTCGTCGACACCTGCGCCCGTCATCTGCTGACCCCCCACGGCTTGCGCTCCCTGTCGGCCGACGACAAGGCCTATATCGGGACCTACACCGGCGACCAGGCCAAGCGCGACAGCGCCTATCACCAGGGCACGGTCTGGGGCTGGCTCATCGGGCCGTTTGTCGGCGCCCATCTGCGCGTCTATCAGGACAAGGCCGCAGCGCGCGCCTGGCTGGATCCGCTTTTGCGCGATCTGGCCGATCACGGCATCGGCAGCATCAGCGAGATATTCGAGGGCAATGCGCCGTTCGCCCCGCGAGGGTGCATCGCTCAGGCCTGGAGCGTGGCCGAAGTGTTGCGCGCCTGGCAAATGACGGAGACACGGGAATCATCATGACAGATCCGGCGGAACTTAAACGACAGGCGGCCGAACGAGCCGTCGAAGCGATTCAATCGGGCATGATCGTGGGGCTGGGGACGGGCAGCACGGCCGTCTTCGCCGTCCGACGGATCGGCGAGCTGCTGGCCGAGGGCCGTTTGCAGCGCATCATCGGCATCCCCACGGCCGAAGTGACCGCTCGCGAGGCGGAACGGGCCGGCGTGCCCCTGGGGACACTGGACGATCATCCTGCTGTTGACATAACTATAGACGGCGCGGACGAGATCGACCCCCATCTGAACCTGATCAAGGGGCTGGGCGGGGCGCTGCTGCGCGAGAAGATCGTCGCCGCGGCCTCGCGCCGGCTGATCATCATCGCCGACGAGAGCAAGCGGGTGGAGCAACTGGCCACGCGCGCCCCGGTGCCGGTCGAGGTGATCCCATTCGCCCGGCGGCCGGTGGGCGATTATCTCGCCTCGCTGGGGGCGAAGGTGGTCGAGCGGCAGCGCGACGGTCAGACGTTCATCACCGACGAGGGCAATATCATCCTGGACTGCTATTTTGCGGGGCTGCCCGACCCGCGGGCCATGGCGCAACTGATTCGCGCCCAGCCGGGCGTGGTGGAACACGGGCTGTTTCTGGGGATGGCCGCGCAAGCGGTCATCGCCGGGGAGCGCGGCCTGGTGGTGATCGACCGTCAGGGGCAGGTTATTTGCAAGTAAACAAATTAGGGGTAGGGGCGAGGCAGCGGCGAAATCATCACCGTTTTGCAGAACCATCCCCATTCGCCGCTGCCTCGCCCTCTTCGGCTTACGCCACAGTTCGCCGCTGCCTCGCCCTCTTCGGCCCGCAAGCTAAAGCTTACGCCACAGTTCGCCGCTGCCTCGCCCTCTTCGGCTTACGCCACAGTTCGCCGCTGCCTCGCCC
>CAZZJN010000121.1:0-8167 GCA_964654505.1 uncultured Ardenticatenaceae bacterium
CCGGATAAAAGTGGTATTCGTTCAGCAGGTCCGTCTCCTGGGAAGTCCAGACATTGCCGTATTCATCAGCGACAACTATGCGCAAAATCAGTCGCGCATCGGGTGGCGCGGGAGCCGAAAGTCGCCAGCGGACAGAGAGCGCAACGACATCGTCAGCGACCGTTTGCGCGTACGCCGTGAGATCGATGCGGTCGCCAAATGAGACCGGAGCGGCAAGAACAGGCGGCTTGGCGGCCGCGGCGGGCGATGGGTTGCGATAGACCCAGGCCTGATCCAGCCCGCCAAATCGAACGACCTGGATCAGCTCCAGGCCTCGTGTCTGGTCATCCCAACCTTCAGGGTTTAGCTGGCGGCCGCCGAGGGTGACGATGGCATAGTCGGCCGACTCGGGATCGTCCAGGCCATCGACCAGCGTGGTTCCGGCGAAAAAGGGAGCCAGGGCGGGAACGATCCCGGCCATGGCCCGCTCGCTCTCGACCGCGGGTTGGGTTTGGGTCAGCCACCGGCCGCCCGCGCCGATGCCCTCGCCCCAGCCGGCGGGCAGAACGGCGACGGCCGTCCGCGGCCCGCCGACGAGCGGATTATAGGCCGCCAGAGGATAGGCGGCGTAAACAAGCCAGTAGACGACATGGCCGAGGATCGCCAACGCCAACACCCGGCGACCGATCCGCCAATCGCGACCCGCCCATTTGGCCCAAACGACGGCCGCCGCCACCAGCAGCGCGGGCACGACGGGCAGGATATAGCGGTCGAATTTCTTGGCCGCGGGGGTGATGGCCACCAGAAACAAAACGGCCCAAACCAGGAGCAACAGGATCGGGTAGGCGCCGGAACTCATCTTGCCGCGATCTTTCCGCCAGTCAATCAGCATCGCCGCCGCCGGAAAAAGGGCCAGCCATACGACCGGGCCAAGACGCCAGAGGAGCGCTACCGGGTAGAACAAAGGGCCATGGTCAAAGGCGGCCCGGCCGAGGAAAAATGTCTCGCGCAGGGCCTCCTCCAGATGGCGATTGGCGCTGCCGCCAACCGTGGCCAGAACGGCCGCCGGGGAAACCCACAGGGCGGGATAGAGGGCAAGGATGACGACCAGACACGCCGCGCCCCAGACGGTGCCGTCGCGCAGCAAGGCAGCCACACGAGCCATCAGAGGTCGCTCGCCGTCATGCAAGTGAACCCATAGCATGGCCAGCCCACTAATGGGCAGGAGCAGGAGCGTGGGGGTCTTGGTGAGGACGGCCAGGCCGGCCAGCGCTCCGGCCGCGGCCAACCACGGCCAGGCTCTCTTCCCCGCTACGGCGGGCGTCAGGCCGCCGGCCAGCGCCAGCAACGACAGGGTGACAAACGTGGCGCTCAGTCCGTCCACATGGAGCAATCCGGACAGCCCGACCAGAAAGGGATCGAGGGCCAAAAACAGCCCGACAACGGCCGCCGCTCTTCGTCCCCAGAGGTGGCGGGCCAGAAGATAGGCGACGACGATACCGAGACTGTTGACCAGCGCCACCGCAACGCGGCCGCCGGTCAACAGGACGGCCAGATGACGGAAGGCCGCGACGTTGTCAGGCGTCAGGGTGGCCATCTTCGTTAACCAGTCGTACGAGTCGCGCGCGCTGCCGGTGAGCCAGAGCTGGACGGTCATGCCCGCCGCGCCAAGCCACGTCGTCGTCACGCCCGGATGCCCGGCGATGAGCGTGTCCGCCCAACGGACGTCGAGCAATGCCTCGCGAAACTGGAGTGAGCGATAGACCCAGATCGACTCGTCGGGGGTGATATAGCGACCGATAGCCACCAGACGAGGAAGGAATGTCAGCACAAAAAGGAGAACAGGGAATAGCTGGAAAAACCATTTTGGCGCGTTTCGGCGCTCCATCCCATCGGGAATTTTTACTCGTCCAGCCATCACCGCAACGTATACAATACATTAGTTTTATTGCCAAGTGACCCAAACCAAGTATAATCCGTCAAAATTGGGCGCTGGGGAGTACCTCTGGCGCAGGTGGGTATTTTAGGAAAAATGATTGACTCCGAATTTGGTGACGCCGAACACCCCATGAACTTTCTCCTCAACGAGGAAGTGTATTTTCCAACCGCCGGAGAGATCCGGTCGGGCCGTATCGTTGAGTTTCGTAACAACGAAATCCTCGTCGATATCGGGGCCAAGTCCGAGGGGCTTATTCCCAGCCAGGAAACGGCGTGATTTGACTCAGCAACCCGGGCGCTATTGCAGGAAGGAGAGGAGATCCTCGTCTTTATTGCCAACCCGGAAGACAACAATGGCAATATTATTCTTTCCTATCGTCGCGCGGCCGAAGAGCAGGATTGGCAACTCGCCGGCGAGCTTCTGGAATCCCAGGAAGCGATAGACACCGAGATCGTCGGCTTCAACAAGGGCGGCGTGCTCGTCGGTGTTGGCCAGTTGCGTGGCTTCGTGCCCAATTCCCAACTGCGCCGCGACCGCATGCCCGAAGGCGACCCTGATAACCGCCAACGCTCCTATCAATCACTGGTCGGTCAACCCATGTTGGCCAAGGTGATCGAGGTCGATCGGCCGCGCAATCGCCTGATCCTGTCCGAGCAAGCCGCCTCGCGAGAAATTCGTCAGGCGCGCAAGAGCGAACTCTTCTCCTCTCTGGAAGAAGGCGCGGTCTTTGATGGACATGTCGTCAATCTGGCCGATTTCGGCGCATTCGTCGATATCGGCGGGGTAGAAGGGCTGGTGCATCTGTCGGAGATGAGCTGGAAACGCATCCAGAAGCCGGGCGACATGCTGCAGAAGGGTGACGCCGTGAAGGTGCAGATCCTCAGCGTCGACCAGGATCGCCAGCGAGTGGCTCTCAGCATGAAGCGGCTGGAATCAGACCCGTGGACGCGCATCGAGGACCTCTATCGTGTCGGGCAGCTCGTCGAGGCGGAGATCACCCGCCTGACCAAGTTCGGAGCGTTCGCCCGCGTGAATGATGATTACCAGTTGGAAGGACTGATCCATATCTCCGAGTTGGCCGAAGATCGCGTCGAGCAGGCGCGGGATGTTGTCAAGCCCGGCGACAAGATCACCGTCCGTATCATTCGTCTGGACCCCAAGTTGCGGCAAGTCGGCCTGAGTCTGCGCCAGGTGGCGTCGGATAAATATATCGAAGAAGACCTGGCCATGCTGAATACGATGTAGTTGACTACGTCGCACAGGTGTCCTTGTATCCGTATGAATTTCCCTGAGGTGGAAAGCCGTGAACTCTAAGAATTGGGAACGATTCACTCAACGCGCTCGCAAGGTGTTGAGTCTGGCCCAGGATGAGGCGGAACGTCTCAACCACAGTTATATCGGCAGCGAACACGTATTAATCGGCCTGTTGCTGGAAGACGGCGGCGTGGCCGGTCGCGTACTGCGCGAGCTTGGCCTCGAGGTGACGCGCGTGCAGGCCATGGTCGAGCGTCTTTCCGGTGGTCAGGGAACCCGCACCCCCTTCTCGAAGACCGAGCTTTCCCCCAGCACCAAGCGGATCCTGGAATACGCCATCGAAGAAGCCCGGCGGATGAGCCAGCATTACATCAGCACGGAGCACCTGCTCCTCGGTCTGGCTCGCCAGAATGAGGGGTTGGCCATCGACGTGCTGCGCAAATTCGGCATCAGCGCCGAGCAGATCCGGCGGCAAACGCGCCGCATGCTGAAGGAAAGCTCCACCACGACGGCCGAGGGACAGCCACAGCAACAACAGCAACAGCGTCGACAGCAGCCGGCCAAGAAAGAAAAGAGCAAGACACCGCTGGTGGACCAGTTGGCGACGGACCTGACCGCGCTGGCGCAGGAGTACGCGCTGGACCCGGTCATCGGCCGCCAAACGGAGATCGAGCGCGTCATTCAGATCCTGGCCCGCCGCACGAAGAACAACCCGGCCCTGATCGGCCAGCCCGGCGTGGGCAAGACGGCCATCGTCGAAGGGCTGGCGCAACGTATCGTCGACGGGCAGGTTCCTGAATCGCTGCATAACAAGCGCGTCCTGCAGCTGGACGTGGGCAGCCTGGTGGCGGGAACGATGTATCGCGGCCAGTTTGAGGAACGCCTCAAGCGGGTCATCGAAGAACTGAAATCGAGTGACGCCATCCTCTTCATCGACGAGGTGCACATGCTGGTGGGAGCCGGATCGGCGGGCAGTTCCGTCGACGCAGCCAACATCCTCAAGCCCTCGCTGGCCAGAGGTGAATTGCAATGCATCGGCGCGACGACGCTGGAAGAGTACCGCAAGTATATCGAGAGCGACGCCGCCCTCGAGCGCCGCTTCCAGCCGGTGCATGTGGACGAACCCAGCGCGGAAGAGACGGTGCAGATCCTCAAGGGGATCAAGGGCGCCTACGAGCAGCACCACAATTTACTCATATCAGACGAGGCCATTGAAGCGGCCGTGTTCCTGTCCACGCGCTATGTGACCGAGCGCTTCCTGCCCGACAAGGCCATCGACCTGATCGACGAGGGCGCGTCACGCGTGCGCATGTACCGGGTGCAACAACCCACCGACGTGCGCGAGGCGTATGACACGCTGCGCAACCTGCGCACCCAGCGCAACGAGGCCGTCGAGGCCGGTCGCTATGACGACGCCACGCGCATCCGCGAGCAGGAAGACGATATCCAGGAGCAACTCAATGAGCTGCGGGCCGGAACGACCAACGGCGATGACTCGCCGGTGCTGACGGCCGAAGACGTGGCCGAGGTGCTGTCGATGTGGACCGGCATCCCGGTCTACCAGTTGACGGAAGAGGAGAGCGCGCGCCTCCTGCGAATGGAAGAGGAGATGGAGAAGGCCATCGTCGGGCAGAAGGATGCCATCGTGGCCATTTCCAAGGCGGTTCGTCGCGCTCGCGCCGGTCTGAAGGATCCCCGGCGGCCGATCGGCTCGTTCATGTTCCTCGGCCCCACCGGCGTGGGCAAGACGGAGCTGACCAAGGCGCTGGCCACCTTCCTGTTCGGCAGCGAGGATGCCCTGGTGCAACTCGACATGTCAGAGTTCATGGAGCGCCACAACGTCGCTCGTCTCGTCGGCTCGCCGCCCGGCTACGTCGGCTACGAGGACGCGGGCCAGCTGACCGAAGCGGTGCGCCGTCGCCCCTACTCCATCGTCGTCTTCGACGAGATCGAGAAAGCGCATCCGGAGGCGTTCAACCTGCTCCTGCAAATCATGGAAGAGGGACACCTCTCCGACGCCAAGGGCCAGAAGGTGAACTTCCGCAACGCGATCATCATCCTGACCTCCAACGTCGGCGCGGACATGATCAAGAAAGGCGGCGGGCTGGGCTTCAACTTCAAGCAGGATTCGGCCGTTCTCGTGGAAGAGAGCTACCGCGACATGCAGAAGAAGCTCATGGAGCAGCTGAAACGCAGCTTCCGCCCCGAGTTCCTGAATCGACTCGACAGCGTCATCGTCTTCCGCCAGTTACAACCGGAGGACATCCGGCAGATCGTCGATATCGTCATCGAGGATGTCAACGAGCGCATGGATGAGCACTTCCTGGTGCTGGAGGCGACCGACGCGGCCAAGGACTGGCTGGCGAAGAACGGCTATGACTCCGAATACGGGGCGCGGCCGTTGCGCCGCCTCGTGCAGCAGACGGTAGAAGACAAGTTGTCCGACGCCGTGCTGGCCGGGGAGTTCCAGGAAGGCGAGACGGTCATCATCGACGTCGAAGATGACCAGATCGTGCTGCGACACCCGACTCCGGCGGAGGAAGAAAAGGAACTGGAGCCGGCGATTTAGCAGTAATTTCCTGACCAACAACAATTGGATAAATGATTAACGGGGCTGGAAGAAATTCCGGCCCCGTTTTTCATCCCGTCCACTCGAATCGCCGCGGCCTCTATTTCTCGACCGTCACACGCCCCAACGACTGGCTATCCCCGCCCTCAACCGCCAGCCGCACCGACGGATCGAAGGCATCGTAAAGCCCCATCCGCAACTCATACGATCCGGCCGGTAGCGACAACGGCAGCAGCACGCCGTGCTGATCCTCGATGGTCTCGCCTGCCGCCCAGCTCGTCGTCGGTCGCGAACCGCCGGCCGGCTCGGAATCCCGCTGGGCCACGACCGCTCCGGTCTCGTTCAGCACGTGGATGAACACCTTGTATGGCCGGGCCGGGGTCGTCTCCGCCCGCCACACCAGCCGCACGCCGACGACATCCCCCGGTCGGGCCTGCGCCGGCCCCGCGGCATACGACTCCAGGATGATCGTCTCGCCGTCCAGTCCCTCGAACCGCGCCCCGCTCGGCCGCGGCCCCTCCAGTAACTGATCGCCGGACACGGCATAGACCACAAATCGAACGTCTCCCACCCACTCCTCCGCCGCCTTGAAGGTGTGCGCGTCCAGCCAGCGTTCCACGATACGGTCCGGGTCGCGCTGCGCCTCGCCCCAATACAGGGCATAGATGCGATCGTGAGTCGCGACGATCCGCTCCAGTTCGGCCGCCAGCGTCGCAGGGTCGGGATTGCCGCGCGGCAACGGATAGACCGGCGCGCCGTCGCGATGGTAATAGGTGAATGCCTCCCACTGGTTGGGAGCCACCAGCACGACGGCCGCGTTCGGATGTCCTTCAGCGGCGATCCGCGCCGCCATCGCCCGATAGTCCGCCCGCGCGAACGCCGGATCATGATACAGATGCCCCAGCGACAGCAGGCTGCCGGCCAACATCGCCACGGTCAACCCGCCAGGGACGACAGGCCACAAACCTCGTCTCGCCTCCCCGCCATCGCTATTCCAGGCCATCCCCGCCGACAACGCCACAAAGGGAGCCGACACCAGCAGAAACTTGAAGAACGCCGGGTCCGTCGCCCCCAGAGCGGCGGCCGCGCCCACCGGGATGGCCGCCATGACCAACGGCACGACCGACCGCCGCCAACCGGCCGCCAACCCGATCAGCGCCAAAGCCGCGGCGGCAACCAGCGCCCACCCGGCCTCGGTCGCGGGCATCGTGCCGCCCAACACCAGCCAGCGTCCGGCAGCCGCCGAAAACGCGACCGCCCCCCCACTTGCTCCAGCCCGACCCCCCATCTGTCGAATAAACACCGGCAGCCACGGCCCATAGAGAGCCACGGCGACGGCCGCCATCCCCGCCCAGGTCAACAACCGCCGGAATACTTTCCGGCCGTCATCTCGCAGCCACAGCCACGACAGCCCGACGACCAATCCCTGCGCCGCCATAACCGCCGGGAAGAAATAGTGGGTATACAGTCCCGCCACTAATAATCCGGTATAAGCCACCATCCAACGTCGCCGACCCGTATCCAGCCAGTTCAACAGCGACCAGGTCGAGGCCACGGCCGGCAGGGCCAGCAGCGCGTACATCCTCGTCTCCTGGCTATAGTAGACCAGCGCCGGATTGACGGCCGCCAGTAGTCCGGCAAGGGCGGCAACCAACGGAACGCGCCCGACGGCCGCTCTCTTCCGCCTCTCCACGGGAAAACCTGTCGAGGCCATAGCCCATCGAGCCAGCGCCATCGTCACCGCCACGGTCAGCACCCCGGCGAAAGCCGAGAGCGCCCGCAACGCAAACTCCGTCTCTCCCGCCGGCTCGCGCCAACCGCGCAATAACAGATAGTACAGCGGCGGGTGCACATCGGAGGCCGTGCCCTCGATGATGGCCGGAATCGACCGCTCGCTCAAGCGGGCGCTGTTGCCCTCATCGTTCCAGAACGATTGCGCTCCCAGCAGATGGAAGCGAAGGAAGGTCGCCAGCAGCAGAACCAGCACGGCCGCGGGCAGGATGGCGCGTCGCCTCATCATTCAGTCCGTGGGGCCAGTCCCCGCAGCAGAGCGAAAAACAACACCACCGCCCCAAACGCAAACAGCCCCGGCCGCGCCCGCATCCAGCCGTCCTTCCAGCCCGGACGCGGCGACAGGTTCGGCTCGCCGGTGGCGTAATCGGCAACCGCGTCATAGACCGGCAGCGGCGTGAAATCCGGTTCCAGCATCCGGAAATAGTACCAGGCCTGGTCGATCTCCCAGTCGGCCGGCCGCTTCAGGAACCAGTAGCTGTTCACACCAATCCACGGCCATTCCTCCTGCGCCCGCCGGAAAGCGCCCACTGCGTAGCGGCCCTGTTGCTCCTCCGTCACGCGCCCGAAATCCGGCCGTACATGCTCCGGGGCCACGTTCCAGCCCATCTCGCTAATCCAGATCGGCTTGTCCG
>CAZZJN010000122.1:0-5912 GCA_964654505.1 uncultured Ardenticatenaceae bacterium
GGGGAGCGGGCGCCTCAAGCAGCTTGCTGCTCGGTCTGGCCATCACAACGCACCTGACATCCCTCTTCTGGCTGCCGGCGTTCTTCATCAGCGGCCGTCGTCAGTGGAGGAGGATAGCCGTCGGGCTGGCGCTGGGCCTGTCGCCGTTGCTGCTCTTGCCCTGGCTGGCAGCGGGCGATAGCGCAATCATCTGGGGACGGCCGACCAATTCGGCCGGATGGTGGCAGCTCGTCAGCGGACAGCTGTATGCGGCCTATTTCCAGCCGTCAATCGACGCCGAGCGATGGCTTAACCTGCTACAGGCAGTGGCGCTTGGACCGGCGGCTTTTCTGGCAAGGGCCGGTCTGCGTGCTCATCCATCCAATAAAGATGAACTTCTGCACGCCCATTCGGCAAGGGCTACCTCCCGTCCGACGCCAATCCTCCTGGCCGCGACGTCGCTCCTCTATGGCGCGTTTGCTCTGTCGTACAACACCTCGGACGCGGCTGTTTTGCTTCTGCCGTTATTCCTGATCCTGGCTCTGATTGTCGCACCCCTGTTACAGCGGCTGGGGGCGGCCGCCTTGCTGCTCCCGCTCGCTCTGGTGTTCCTGACCTATGGTGCGCGCGATCTTCGCCGGCAACCAACGGCCCGTCCGTGGGCGGAAATCACCTTGCAATCCGCTCCGGAAAACGCGATCTTGCTCACGTCCGGCGATCACACTATCTTTACGCTCTTGTACTTTCAACAAGTGGAAGGATATCGGCCCGATTTAAGCTTGGTGGACGCCAATCTGTTCGCGTTCGAATGGTACCGTGCCCACTTGCAGGAGCGATACCCGGACATGGCGATTCCGATGGAAGATGATCTGGTCGCATTGCGCCATGAAAACAATAACCGACGGCCGTTTTGCCTGGCGAGTCTCGTTTCTTCGCCGGAGCCACTCACCACCATGACCGGCGGTCGCTTTAAGACAGGAGACGGCGCGCCTTATTTATTATGCGCCGAGGAAGCAAATTGACTTCAGGAAATCGATATTCATCTCCGGCACCTCGGCCGGACGAGACGCCCGAACAACCAGCATCCGGCGCTCCGACCAGACGAATAGCCCGCATTTTGCTGCTCTTCGGCCTGGCGATTCTGCTGCTCTGGCTAGGCCTCAAGGCCTGGCGCGTCTATCAGGCGGCACAATCGCTCATGACCGTCGAGGCCGAAGCGCGAGCGCTAATGGCCGGTGGAATCTCCCGGGTTGACCCCAACGCGGCCGAAGCGCTTGTGCTCGGCGCGCGGTCGAACATCGCTACGCTGCATGATGAGTTGAGCTTCATTCGGCCGTTTGCCCCCTATCTTGGCTGGATCCCCAAACTGGGACCAACCCTTGTCGCCTCACCCTACCTGCTGGATATGGCCGATGCCGGGTCAGAGGCGGGCGCGCTGGCCGTCAGCAGCCTGAAACCGGCGCTGGCGATTTTCCAGCGCGACGATTTCAGCGCCATGCGTCTGGGTGAACTGCTGCCCGTTTTTTCGGCCGCCGCGCCCGATTTGGAGGCAGCCACGGACGCGCTCGAACGCTATTCGGCCGCTCGGGCAGAACTGGATGGCGCCATTGAGGCCGATGCGTTGCCCTGGCGCGTGCGTCAACTGTTGCAACTCTCAGACAAATTTATGCCTGCGGCCGAGGGCGGGCTGGCTCTGGCACCTTACCTGCCTGAACTACTGGGGCAAGATGGCGTACGACAGTACCTCCTCATGGCTCAGAATGAGGATGAATTGCGGGCCACAGGCGGCTTTCTGACTGGCGTGGGTCTGCTAACCGTCGAAAACGGCCAGATTCGAGACCTTGATTTTGGGGACGCCAATCAGGTCGATAATTGGCGGGAAAAGCCATATGGATTCCCGCCCCAGCCATTTTATGATTTCATGGGGCTGGAATTATTCCTGTTCCGTGACGCCAACTACTGGCCGGATTTCCCCACCTCCGCCCGGAAAGCGCTGGAACTCTATGCCTACGGCCGGGACGTTCCCCTGCCCGACGGCGCCATAGCCATCGATCAGGAGTTCATGCGTATCCTCGTCGATGCCACCGGCCCGGTGCCGATCCCAGGCACAGACCAGATTATTACGGCCGATAACCTGCTGCAAACGTTGAGGCAAGCCCGTGATATTCAGGAAGGACAAGAGGTTGGTGAGTGGGTGAATAATCGCAAGGCCTTCCTGAGCGGGTTTGCCGCGGCCATTCTGGCCAAGATGGAGATGGATTTCGGCTCGATCGATCCGGTCAAGCTGGCCGGGAACATGGCCGGAGCAGTCCAAAACAGGCACTTGTCGATCTACATGCGTGATGCTGAAATCGCCGGCGCTCTGGCCGCAACCGGATGGGACGGCCACCTTCCGCAGTCGCCACCGGGTGATTTCTGGATGGCCGTCGATACCAATATGGGCTACAACAAAGCCAACATCCTGGTTGAACGCGCCTTTACCTATGATGTCGCTCTGGGAAATCAGCCTGCGGCAACGTTGACCATCGATTATCGCCACACCGGCCCGGCCAGTGAAGAACCGTGCATGCAAGGTGTGGAGGATGAGTTCGAATTGGCGGCCGATTATCTGGCTCTGGCCGATCAATGCTACTGGAACTTCCTGAGGGTATACGCCCCCCTGGGAAGCAAGCTGCTCGATTCAAGCCACCACATCGTGCCCAGGGAAACGCTCCTCGTCAGCGACACATGGGATAGCGACGGCCAGACGATCGATGATCTGCCGTGGTTGACGACCTTCGCCAACTTCCTCCTGCTGCCGAGGGGCGAGACCGTATCGGCTTATTTCCATTATGAGCTGCCGGCTGGAATCATTGAATCGGATGGCGCTGATTCGATTTACCGGCTGGCCATTTACAGGCAACCGGGGACAAGGACGGAACAGACGAGGCTGACGATCACCTTACCCGAAGGCGCTTCGCCACTGGAAACACACCCGGCTCCGACGCAGGTCGATGGGAATCGCCTTGTTTTTGAAATGGAGTTGGACGCCAATACCGAGATAAACATCCGCTATCGCTGATGGCCATGAGGAGTGGCAATCGGTATGGAGGAAAAAGAAGATGTATAAACGTAACCTGTTCACTATCCTGATGGCGCTGGTCATGGTGTTCGTCCTCGCCGGCATTCCGGCTGTTTGGGCACAAACCATCCCCCCACGGACGCCGACCCCCGGCCCGAATCAGCCTAGCCCCCAGCCATCAGCCACACCGGTCGATCCCGGCGCAAAACCCTCGCCCAGTGCGACCGAATCGTCCGGCCCCGGGCCGGGAGCCACTCCCGACGCGGGTTCCACCACCGCCCCTGGAGCCGCGCCGACCACGGCCGCGCCGACCACGGCCGCGCCGACCACGGTCGCACCGGGCAGCGGGCCGGGATTACCGGCAGCCACAGCCCCCTCCAGTCAACCGGGCACGGGATCGGGTGTTGTAAACCCGCCAGGCGCGGGCGGCAACGTCCCCGGCACGGGACAGCAGCCCGGCACCGGCGTGGCTGGAACATGCGACGAAACCCCCTACGTCAAGGCGATCGCCACCGTGACCGTCTTTGCCGGGCCAGGGACAGATTACTCGGTAGTCGCCGAACTCGGAGCCGAGGATATGCGGCCGATCATCGGCCGCCCTTTTTATGCCCAATGGTGGCAAATTCAATTTGACCAGGAAACGGTTGGATGGGTGGCTGATGCCGAAGTAGACGAATATGGCAATACCGCTCTGGTTCCTGTGGTCGACACGCCGCCGATTAACGGCAATACCCCCACCCCCGGCGCGATCTGGAATCCAACGCCGCTGCCGTTATTAACTTGTGTGCCGACGCCGACGCCAACTCCCACGACTCTTGCGGGCGAGGCGCCACCCTCCGGCGGCGCCGGGACCCAGGGTGACGCTCAACCGACGCCGACCGTAGGCATGGTTTCGGCCGAAGTTGGCGGCAGCGCGCCGGTGATCGGAGAGACGGCTGGTTCTGCAAATAGCCCATCCGGATCGGGCGTCAGCTCGCGAGGTAGCGAAGCTTCCCGTGCCGCATCACCCACCAGCGCGATGAATTTGATCCTGCCACTGGCCGGTTTGGCATTGATCAGTGGCGGCATCATCCTGGCCCTGACCTCCCGCAAACAGAGCGGGACGAAAGCGGACACGACCGAGACAACCAAATAATAATTCAGGGCGTGGCTTCCACCCGGATCGAGAACGGCAGACGATAGCTGTCGGAACCATCGGCCGTCGTCAATCGGCGGCCGGTGGTGGAGTCATACAGACCGACGATCAGTTGCGCTGCTCCGCGATAGTCGGGGTCGCGCCAGGCCAGTTCGTGAGGGTCGATGATAAATTCGCCCGGCAGCCAATCGTCCGTCGGCCGTCGGCCATTATCCGGAAGGGCGTCATGCTGGGCGATAAGTGACCCGTCCTCGCCGATCAAGTGAACGAACACGGTGAAACTGGACGGGATCGCTCCCTGGCTCGAGTTCCAATAAAGCGTGATCGGCAAGGCGCCGGCGATGGTGACGGCCTCCGGTGGGGAGTCAACACCGATTAGCGAGATGCCATGCTCGAATCGGGCATCGACCGCAGTTTGAACGGCCGGTCGCTCAAAAAGAACATCCGAACCGGAGATCGTCACCTCTCCGAGATTCTCAACCCGACCATCGACCACGATCGCCAGTTGGGCGGTTCCTTCAACCCCGGCTGGGATCCGGACGTCGCGAACCTCATGGACGATCTCGCCCTGTTGCCAGCGGTCGGTTGGGTAACGGCCGTTGGCCGGGGCGTCGCTGTTTTCGGCCAGAGTCGCGCCATTTTGTTCCAGCCTCAACAAGGGACGCAGATCGGGCAGATTATCGGCCGTCGAGTGCCACGTCAAGCCCACGCGAATTGCCTGCCCGGGCCGATAAGGGCCGGAACCAAACGATGCCTCTATCAATTGCAGGCCGTCGGTCATCTCGTTGGGCGTCTCCCACAGCAGCGGCGAGGACGCGTCATAGGGGCTTGGGTCCAATCCAACGGGGGTAGACAGCGCCACGGAACCCAATGGGATCAACCGGCCGACAGGGTTGCCCCCCGCATCAAGCCCCTCCAGCGGAGTCATCGTGGCGTCATCCTCCCGGTAGACGACCATCTCCAAAGCCATCTCAACCGGAGGCGTCCCAAGTGACAACGTCAAGAGGTGATAGGTCACGACGACCTCGCCGGGCCGCCAATGCTCGGCCGTCGCTCCGGCATCGTTCAGAAGGGTCGTATCGAGTTGTGAGACGCGCTCGCCTGTAAGCGGGTCGCGCAACATGAGACCAGCCCGGTAGGGACGAGCTTGCATCCCATCCTCCCCTGCCTCGGACACCCGCCAGCACAGAGCCACCGCCACGGCCGTATCCGACTCCGCCCCCTGCTCAACCCAGGCCGATTCCAGTTGCAGCGCATCAAAATGCACCGCGGGGTGCGTCAGGCCGGGCGAGCCACAGTCGGGCAGCGGTCCCGGCTGTTGGGACAAACGATGCTCGCGCAGGCTCACATCATTGAAAGGGGTCACGCCCAGCCGATAGCCACGACGCTCCAGTTCAAACGGCAGCCGGCCCTGCCAATCCCTCATGCTGCGTGGATATTCGACCGTGTAGACGCGGCCGGTCTCGGCGCAGGGTTTCTCTCCCGTACAATCCAAAGCGCTTAACAAATGGGAAGCCGGATCATGGAGGGAACTCGGCAGATGGGGCATCAGAACGGCCGCTTCACCGCTATATTCAAAGGGCAACGACCAATCGGTATCGGGTATGAATACCACATCGCCGGGCACAGTGACCGATTCCAGATAGGACGCCACTCCCCGGATATCGGGCTTTGTCGTCGCGGGGTCGAAGAAATAGTGACCCAGCCCATAGAAGCTCAGCGAAACGGCAGCGGCGG
>CAZZJN010000122.1:5922-8137 GCA_964654505.1 uncultured Ardenticatenaceae bacterium
GGCCAGGGCCAGGCTCGCCGGCCGCGCAGCCCAATGACGAGCGGGATAGACCAGGAAAGCGACCAGCGGAACCAGCATGGCGGCAAACATGGCGATGTAGCGAGGATGAGAGAACGAGCGCACGTTCCAGACAAACAGCGCGGCCAGGAGGGGTATGAGCCAATGTGCCGCCAACAAGGGAATGGCCGACCAATGCGACCGCCTCGACCGCGAAACATGGAAGGCTATCAGGCCAACCGTCAGAAGTGCCGTCGCGCCGGCCATCACCCGCACGAATCCGTCAGCCAACGATCCGGCCAGCCCCGTCAGATGAAACACCCACACCTGCGAGAGCAGGTACGAGAGCGGCACGGGATCGGTGGTGAACGTTCCCGCGCCGGCCTCGGCCTGGACGGCCGCCCAGTTGATCGCCACGCCAATGAGCCAGGGCAGGCAGGCGACAGCCACGACGGCATGAGCAACGATCCAGCGACGCGCTCCCACCCAATCGCGCCGCCGCAGGAGCGTCAGCAATCCCCAGAGGGCGATATAAGCCACGCCAAAGACGACGATATAATGCAGGTGCAGGCCGATCCATTCAATGACAGCCAGATAGACCAATAGCCGCACGTTCATTTTCCCGGCCGCCATCAGCCGTCCGGCCAGCAAGAGGACCGCGATGTAGATCAGGGGCAGCATGGCGTAGACGCGGATCTCCTGCCCGTAGATGACCGACAGCGGCGACAGAAGCATCAGGATGCCGCCGATCCAGGGCAATACAGTTCGACGTGGGTTTCCGCTCCAATGACGGACGGCCGTGAAGACCAAAGCCACCTGCGTCAGGCTGGCCAGCGCGCTCAGATAACGGCCGGTGAACGGCGAGACGCCGACAAGCGCAAGCCAGCCCTTGAGGAGGAAGAAGTAGAGAGGCGGATGGATGTTGTCCAGCCGATCGCGGATGATCCCGGTCCAGCTGGAGGTTGCCAAATGCAGGCTGATGCCCTCATCCCACCACAAGCTTTGAAAGTCGAGCCGAAACAGGCGCAAAGCAAAAGCCGCCAGCAACAGCGCGACGAGAAGATACAGTGAACGGGTTAGCCGTTTGTCGGACATCATTATCGGCTCAGGGTGAGGTCACGCGAACGACCAGCGGGAGGATGACGTAATCCTCCCCTACAAACCCGTCGTCGCCCGCCACAAACGCATAGGCCGGCAGGCGCGCTCCGCTCTCGGCCGAATAAAGTCCCACGCGGACGCGATAATCTCCCGGTGGCAGGTCAGGCGGCAGAGGGATCGGGAAGCGGTCGATGACGATCTGTCCGGCACCCAAAATGTCGGTCGGCAACCCGCCGGGCCAATGATCAGCAACCTGGACGATATTGTCATCGTCGTCGAGCAAGTGGACAAAGACGGTGAATACCTCACCATGCGCGGCATATTTCCGCCAGAACAGGGTCAACTCCGGCGATTCGCCCGACCTGGCCGATAGCTCCCTCGTGTCAAGCCCGAGCAAATCCAGCGCGCTAAAGCTCACAAGATAGGGCACCGGGACATCAACCTCATACAGCCGGTCGATATTGTTGATCTGAATCTCGCCCAGGGTTTGCGAATCGTCAAGAGGGGAGCCATCGGTCAGCCCAACTGTCAGGGTATAGCGACCGGGAAGCAAATCCGGCGACAACGGGACGCGATATTTCTCCTGGATGGTCTCGCCAACGCGCCACAGGCCGGTATCATGGCGGCTAAGCGGCCCCAGGTGGATGGTGCGGGTTTCCTCCCCCTGTGATTGTCGAAGGCCCCAGGCAAGGTTTAATCCGGCAGGAAGCGATCCTTTCGGCACATGCCAGAACAGATCGACGGATAATTCGCTGCCTGCCAAGGCCTCGGGTGGAATCTCCCCGTGACCCAACAATCTCAACTGCCCATCCAGCCAGGTTGTTTCAACGTAATGCGGCACTTGCAGGCGCGAGGCCGATATAACCTGCTCCGGCGGCGACACGATGATCTCGCCCGCCGTGTAAGCGACCCCTTGGAACCCCTCTTCCCCGATATGCACCGGCAGTCGCCCGGCCGTCTGGGCGTCGATGACCGACAGGGCGATCTGATAGCTCGCGGGAGGGAGGCCCGGCGGCAACTCCAGCATATAGTGGACGACGCCGGTATCAACGGCCGGCCAGTCAGCCGGATAAAAGTGGTATTCGTTCAGCAGGTCCGTCTCCTGGGAAGTCCAGACATT
>CAZZJN010000123.1:0-8081 GCA_964654505.1 uncultured Ardenticatenaceae bacterium
TCGGCTCAGTCGTGTTGGTCGCCGTCGGCTCAGTCGTGTTGGTCGCCGTTGGCTCGGTCGTGTTGGTCGCCGTTGGTGGCGGTGGCAGGGTTTGTGTCGGCGTCTCTGTGGCGGGTTGCGATAATACCGGAACGAGTGACATCTGGTCGAAATAGTACGACTCGCCAGGAACGTTCGAGTCCGCCATCCAGATTCGTAGCCGGCTGTCGGTGGTCGTCGAGGTGAAGTTCGTTGTGGTAAATTGGGTCGTGAACGTTTGCCAGTCAGGGCTGAGGTCGAACGCCACCCCAACCAGGCCATAATCTGTATACGGCGCCGTATGCCGTTGCAGGAAGGCCGTTACATCCCGCCCGGTTGTTGAACGCGCCATCAGGCTTAACCGGTAGGTCGTTGCCGGTTGCAAAGTAATACCCGTTTGGAAAAGCTGGACATTCGATCCTGGATTTTGGATCGAAACTTCCGCTGATTTTGAACACTCCGCCGTGTTTACTGTTGTTGTCTCAAAGCCGGCAACGCCGTTGCTGAAAAATTGCCAGCCCGCCTTTCCATCCTCGAAGTTTGGATTGTAGATAACATTCCCATCGACCGGAGCCGCACAAGAGCTTTGGGTCGAGGCAGGGCGAGGTGCGCTCCACAGACCTAAAACGGACAGACTGAGAGCAACTCCGATAAATAACTTCAATCTGGTTGTCAGAGATTTTATCAAGATGCTTGTCTCCTGATCCTTTAATCGACAGATACCTCTTGCCGAAATGATCTCTCCGGCGGAAGGGGGGAACAGCAATACACAGGATCTAAGTATTAGCGCTCATAGTTTCGCTGAAGACGGCCCCGTTGAACGTAAAGGGAGCGTGAGACCGGGGTGAATAAGACGATCCACCGCCTGGTTGCTGAAGCCGCTACCGCCCATTCAGACGGAGGTCACAACGCGGAGTAACTCAAATCCCGATTCGTCTATGTGGTTATGTGTCGGCAACGGTACAAGGTTCCCAAGACGTTGCCGAACGCTTGTGAGCGTAGAATACAAACCCTGCTCCAGGCGTGATAATTGCGTGAAATTCAGCAGATAATCACCATTCTGTAATAAATGGACACTGCCCATATATGCGAGCTTCGGCATCCTATCGTCCACGAAATGCCGCCTTTCGCGATTATCCCCGGCTTTGAAAACAATAAGGCTCGCCGTCGATGTACAGCACATCAACGGCGAGCCTTACACACAGGGTAGCGTTAGAATCTATCCCGGCTTAGGGATAGTTTTGCCAACCCGAGAAGGTTCCACCCTTTTCCACGGCAACAACAGTGTAGCGCAGATTCATGGGGTACCAGTCGGCCGGATTTTCTCCATACCAATTCCAGCCATTGTAATCACTCACAGGATTCCCGTCGCTGTTCTTGATAGCCACGCCATACCGTTGTCGCGGTCTTGTCCAATCGATAGGTTCCTTAATCAGGTAAAAATTTGGTATGGCCTGAGACCACGAATAGGAAACCGGAGCGCCGGCATAGTTCAAACTTGGCAAGCCGCCACAAATCTCCCCACCATAGGAGACACCTGAGGCTGATTTTTGCCAGATGCAGAACTGCGGTTTCACAAGTTGGTTTGTCGGCATGCTATTAATAGTAGCCCGGAAGTAGAGCGTGCCCTCGGCAAGGTTATACGGCGTCGTAAAGTTCCCATTAGCTGACGCCATGGGAGGCTCGTTCCCCGGGAACCCATGGGCAGCCGTGGTAACCAAGCCGTTCCAGTCGAAGATTACTATCTCCGGCCCGGCAGGCGGCGGAGGAGGCGGAGGCGTATTGGTCGGTGTCACCGGCGGCGGCACCGTTGTCTTTGTGGGTGTTGCCGTCAACGTCTGCGTAGGTGTTGTCGTCGGCGTTTCGGTCGGCGTTGCCGTCTCGGTTGGCGTTGCCGTCTCGGTTGGCGTTGCCGTTGCGGTGGGCGTCATCGTCATCGTAGGCGTCGGCGTGCCCGTCCCGTACATAGGCCCCTTGTCAACCCCATACACCACCGGTCCGTAGACCAGATAACCCGGCGCGGTAGCGGTAGGAGATGCCTCCGTTGTGGCTGTTTCGGTGGCGGTGGCCGTATCCGTGGGAGTGACCGGCATCACATTCACCTCAGCCCCACCGACCGTCACTTCCAGATCCTTGTAGGCATTGTAGACCACCGGCTTCACTTCGCCGTAGTTGATGGAATCAACCAGCCCGAACGTAAACTGCCGGCCGGCACCGGTCAACTCGGCGGCAATACCATGGGACGGGTTCTTGCGGCCAAAGCCGAAAACCGTCATCAGGTTGTCCATCAACCAGTAGGCATCCTCTTTATCATCATCCTGATGATGGGCCAGATAGAGTGAGTTCCCGGCGCTGGGGCTGGGATCTCCGAAGAACAGCCACTCCTCATTTGGAATATCAGCCGACCAGACCTGGTTCAGGTACCTGGCGCTCCCGTCGGAGAGGATGTAAAAGTCACTGTTGGCATCCAGTGTGCCGCCGGGTGTGCCCTCATACAGGAACCAATAGGTACCGCCGGCGGGCGCCTTCGTCACCGTCATTTGGGCGTAGGTTGGATATATCTCCCACAGGATCTCCCACTGTCCCTGGCCAACCACGATAGGGCTGGTTATGGCGTTGTTGCTCGATGCAAACGTCGTCTTTAGCGGCCCCGAGCTGAGAAGCGTGGTGGTCGACGCCGTCCGACCCGGATGGAAAAACCCGCCGCCGGGCGGAGGCACCATGTTGGGTATACCGCGATAATCTCCAGCCGCGCCGGTTGGTGTGGTGCTGGAACTCCAACTCAGCCAATCCTTGCCCTTGGAGTCGAAGAGCGAGGCAAAGCCGCCGCCGGGCTTATGATAGTAGTAGTCACCATTGGGGGTCTGGATTCGGATACTCGGATAACCCAGATATTGCACGTTGTCCGTCGTTGTGATCAGCGGCGTGACGACGGCCGGCGCAAACCCTTTCCCTGTTACATCAAAATAGACATGGTAGCGACGGGTCGCGTTTAACGCCGTCGAAGACTTCATCAGGATAACCAAGGTCCCGGCTGCGTTGCTGCCGGCGTTGAAATTGTAGGCCGGGTCGAACTGGAAGGGTACGGCCGCGTCAATGACATTGTTGCTTCCGTCTACCTCCACCACCCGGAGCGAATTGGTGTCCAGCGTGCCGCTTTTACCCAGCGATGTCAGCAGCTGGGTGAAGTTCAGGTTTGCCTCCGCCGGCTTGCCCTGCCGGGCAAAGCCGTCGGCGTTGACGGTCACCAGGACGCGATAGTCCCAGTCGTTATCCCACCAGCCCGCCTGTGCCGCGGATGCAGCCGGTGAATACCCGGAGGTGTTCCCGGCTAATGTCGACCGCGTGGTCGACAGAAAACTGACCCCCGCGTACAGGACACCTATCAACACGAAAAAATGTAATACCCTCTTCATTTTCATTGTTTATCTCTCCCTGGAAGGCATTCAGACGTCTTTCCGAATATACGATGAGACTCCATTTACATCGTTGACCATGGTTCACAAAATACGGTGTATTCTGTGCCAGTCTATTGACGGAAGGTAGAGATATAGGCTTACAATCCGGATTAAGTTGAAGCAATCTGCCAATCGAGCAAACAACATCGTCGTTCGCCACGACGAAAACCGCCACATGACTATCCCCTTGCCGCGAATGCCCGGATTTTGCACCCGTTCTTCCGTTCGTGAATCAGAGTCTCCAGATCGGCCAGAATCATACCCGATTTTGCGTCGCGGGAAAGGTTTCGTTCCATAATATTAATCCGAACTATTTTACGCTCGCAACCGTCAGTCTGTAGAGTCGTATAGGTCAGTAAAGAATCCCAATTGGGAAGGTTGAATCATGAGCAGTCAGGAACGATTACAGATAACCATGGCCGACCTGGGTGAAACCGAACCGCCGGCGACGCCCGAACAGAGCCACGAGAAGATGCGCGAAGGGATGGAGCAGGCGGGGCACAAGGTGGCCGAGACGGTCAAGGATGCTACCTCACGAGTAGCCCACAAGATCGCCGACACGACGGCCGATGTCACCAGCCGTAGCGCCGAAGCGGTGCGCGACAAGGTAGGCGAAACCATTCAGGCACAGTCGAAAGCCACAGCCGACGCGGTGGAGGCTCGTCTGCGCGAGATCGATTGGAAGGGAGAGGCGCAGAAGGGGGCCGAGGGCGGCCTGCGCTGGCTTAGCAAGCGCCTGGAAGAGCTGGCCGAACGGCTGAAGAAAGGGGAGCCCGGCGGCGAAGAGATCGAAGGCAAACAGTGATTTCAGCCAACAGCAATCGAGATCGATGGACATCCAATAGCAGGCCGTTTGCTAGGCAAATGCACGAACTTCGGTAACATATCCTCCATGAATATCGAACTAAAAGAGTCGGGGGATGTGACCATCGCGACGCTGTTCGGCGAACTGGACGGCCGCACCGCGCCCCAAATACAGGATAAGCTCCTGTCGCTGCCTAAAACCGGGGGGAAAGTCTTGCTTGATATGAGCGGCGTCGGCTATATCTCCAGCGCAGGGTTGCGCTCGCTGCTCATGCTCTACCGCCAGATGGCCGCCAACGACGGCCGCGTGGCCCTCGTCGGGTTGACCGAAAATATCCGCGATGTCATGTCCGTGACGGGCTTTCTGGAATTTTTCGACGACTACGCGACACTCAAGGATGGGTTGGCGGCGATGCATTCGGCGCCCGACCCGTCGTCAAACTCCAATCATTAGGCTGCTTTCCGGCAAAGGGGTGCCCTTTCAGGAGGGTTATTCCCTCCCCATCACCCTCGTGTTTTGTCGCAATTTAAGAATGCTGTCGGCTGGATGGTAGCCCTTTCTCAGGCTCATGTTAGCATAGACCAGCGTGCGCGGCCCCACAATGCAACCCGGATTCAGCACCGCATTGCAGCCGGTCTGAGCGTCATCTCCCAGAATCGCGCCGAACTTGCTCAGCCCCGTATCATACTCACGATCCTCGACCATCAACCTGATGGTCGGCCGCTTGCCTGTCGCCTTATCCTTGGCACTCAAAATCCCCAGATTGCTCAGCTTCGTCCCCGCGCCCAGGTTAACGTGATGCCCAAGGATGGAGTCGCCCACATAGGCAAAGTGGGGCGCAGCCGCGCCGGGCAGAAACAGGGCGTTTTTAGCTTCGCTGGCATGGCCCAGCGTGCTGCCGGCCAACATGATCACATTCTCGCGCACGTAAGCTCCATGCCGCACCACCGCTCCTGCGCCAATGTAGGCCGGGCCGATGATATAGGCCCCCGGCTCCACCACCGCCCCCGCCTCGATGACGATGGGGGCATCGCCCAGCCAGGCGCCGTCCATGATAGTGCCGTCGATGCGACGGCCGCCTTCGGTCAGCCGGGCCACATGGCGTTTGATCTGCGGCAATGCCTCCCATACATACTCACAACCGTCGAAAAAAGCGGCCGTGGCCGGATAGGACAGATCAAAAAGGGCGTCGGGTCGTAAATAACGATCGGTCATTTGGTCGTTCATGATGGATGATTATAGCGTGTGTGCAAGAGACAACGCCAAGCGGCCGCCGAATGCGAGTTGCCGGATCCCCCGACTCACACCCCTATCGATAGAGGTCGATCTCTTTCGGCCGCACCAAATCGACTGCCCGGCCGTCGGCGGGCGGCAGGCTTAGACCGCGAATGAGCACCGCCGGTTGTCCCTCGGCCGCCTGTCCCATCAGCAGCCCGGCAGCGGCGGCGATCTCATCGGCCACGCCCACATCGGTGTGTTGCAGGCGATAGCCGTAGCGATCTGCCTCCCCGCGCCGATCCCACAGCGCGGGCAGCCCGGCCACGCCGATGGCCACGCCGACCGTGCCCAGCCGAAAGGGACGGCCATGGCTGTCGGTGATGACCACACCCACGGTCGCGCCGCGCTCGGCGATGATCAAATCGCGGAGGCGATGGGCCGAACGATCAGGATCGGCAGGCAGCAACAGGACTCGCTCCTCGCCGCCGGGGCCAACGTTGGAGCGATCGATACCGGCGTTGGCGCTAGTGAAGCCCAGCCGGTGACGGACGATGATGACCCCCGGCCGCACCCGCGAAACCTCCTCGCTCTCGCGCAGGATAAGCTCCACCAGACGTGGGTCTTTGTCGCTCTGCCCGGCCAGCTCGATGGCGCGTTCGCTCGGCATAACCGTCGCCAGATCGACCAGCCGCCCCTCGGCCTTGCTGATGATCTTCTGAGCGACTGCGACCACGTCGCCATCCTGCAAAACCAATCCGGCCCGGTCGAGCGCGTCCAGCAGCAGACGTCCGGCATCGTCGCCCGGTTGGACGTCGGGAATGCCGGGCAGGGCGAAGAGGGAACAGCGGTCGGAGGTCAAGGGATGATGGTCGGGAGCGACAGCCACTAGTCTTCCGGCAAGCCGGTGATGCGGATGCCCGCGCTGCTGATCTTGTTGCGGATGTTGATCCCCAGCAACACGGCCGTCATCCCCTCGACAACGGCGGCGTTGGCCAGCGCGCCGGCATTGATGCCGCGCAATCCGGCGTCGCGGCACAATCCGGCCACCACGTCCTTGTCGGCCGCCTTTTCGCCACAGATGAGCACATCGCAGTCGAGGCTATGGTCCAGATCGCGCAAATGGGTGGCGGAGATGTTCTGGAAAGCGCCAACCACGGTGACGCCCTCGCCCAGTTGTTGTTGGGCTTCCTCGGCCGCCGACAGTCCGCTCGGCAGTCGCCACACGCGGGCTTTGGGCTGACCTAACGGGGCGACGACGCTGATGAGCAGCTTGCCCTGCACCGCATCATGGACATCGGCCAGCGTATTTTCCTGCGCCTCATAGGGCACAGACAAAACGACCAGATCCGCAGCGGCCGCGGCCGTGGCATTATCGCTGCCGCTGATCGCGGCGTGGGGCAGCTCGGACTGCATCTCCTCGGCTGCGCGCTCCCCTTTCTCGGCCAGGCGCGAGCCGATGATGATCTCATGCCCGGCGGCCGCCCAGCGGAACCCCAATCCGGAACCTTCCTTGCCGGTTCCGCCCAATATCGCGATTTTCATGAAGTAACCTCTTGTTTCAGGAATGGAAATAGCCGGAATCGATCAGCGGATAAGGATGGTTATCTTCACCCCACGGTCCTTATCCCTTATCATCCCTTAGTCCAGCGCGTTGTACCGCTCCCACACCTTGGCCGCCAGTTCGCGGCTGCGGGCGGTGATGGCCGCCTCGTCCAGCGTCAGCAGTTGGCGGTCGCGCATGAGCACCTTGCCGCCCACGATGGTCGTCGTCACCATGCTGCTCTCGAAGCCAAAGATAATATGCCAGGGCAAATTGCCCGCGCTCAGCGGCGTGATAGCGTGATAATCGACGAAGATGACATCGGCCGCCGCCCCCACCGCCAGCTGCCCCAGCGGCAGATCGGGCCAGAAGACGCGGGCCAGCGCGGCGTTGTTATAAATGGCCATCTGAGCCACGTCCATACCATTGGCCCGGCGCGGATCGCGGTGGGCCAATTTGTGCAGGAAATAGGTCTCTTTCCACTCGCCCCACATGGCGTTGCCCATGCCGTCGTTGCCCAGGCAAACCGGAATGCCCAGTCGCATCATACTCTCGATAGGAGCCGCGCCGACAGCGTTGTTCATATTGCTGCGTGGCTGGTGGGTAACCCACGTGCCTGTTTCGCGCAGCAGATCCATCTCGCGGCCGTCGATGTGGACGCAATGGGCCACGATGCTTTTTGGCCCCAAAATACCCGCGGCCGCCAGACGATCGACCACCCGCAAGCCATACTTCTCGCGCGAGTCATACTCATCCGCCTCGTGCTCGGCCACATGGATGTGAAAGCCGGTGTCCAGCCCTTCGGCCGCGGCCACGCATTTCCGCAGCGTCTCATCGCCAAGCGACAGCGAGGCGTGGAGGCCGAAGGTCGCAGCCAGCAAATCGCTATTGCGCTCCTTTACACTATGCAGAAAACGCACGTTCTCGCTGATACCCTTCTGCACGCCGTCTTCGCCGTTGCGGTCGGTCACTTCATAGCAAAGGACCGCGCGCACCCCGGCCGTCTCTACCGCGTCGGCGATCTGGTCGAGCGAGCTGTCGA
>CAZZJN010000124.1:0-8052 GCA_964654505.1 uncultured Ardenticatenaceae bacterium
AGCTCATGAACCTGAGGCTTCTGCGACAGGTCCGCAAAGGTGGTGTAGGGGATGCGCTGCTTCTCGGCCCATTGACCCACGTTCTCGAAATCGATGATGATGAGCGCGGTGACAAAGGCGCGATTCTCGCCGCCCACGGCCATCACGTCGCGGATGTAGGGGCTGAACTTGAGCCGCCCCTCGATGAATTGCGGCGAGAAGCGCTCGCCGTTGGCCAGCGTCAGCATGTCCTTGACCCGGTCGAGATAGATCAGGTGGCCGTCCTCATCGATGTAGCCGGCGTCGCCGGAGCGGAACCAGCGCCGGCCGTCCTGCTCCAGGATGTCCTTGGCCGTGTTCATCGGGTCCTTGTAGTAGCCCATCATCACCGTCGGCCCGGCGATCTGAATCTCCCCGTCGGCGGCAATGCGCACCTCGACGCCCGGCGCGGGCGGCCCCACGCTGGCGGACTTGATGTCGTTGTCGCGATGGACGGTCGCCCCGCCGGTCATCTCCGTGGAGCCGTAGATTTGTTTGAGGTTGATGCCCAGGGCGTGGAAGAAGCGCATGGCGTCGGGGCTGAGCGACGAGCCGGCGGTGTAGGCGGCGCGGATGCGCGACAGGCCAAGTTGATCGCGCAGCGGGGCGAAGACGAGCCGGTCGCCTAGGGCGTAGGTGGCCCGCAGCCCCACTCCTGCCGGGCGGCCGCTGAGCCGGGCGTCGGCCATGCGGTAGCCGACCGGCAGAAAACGCTTGTAGAGCGTGCGGTTGATCCAGGTGGCGTCGTTCATGCGCACCTGCACCATGCCGACCAGCGAGTCCCACAGCCGGGCGTTGTAGAAGAGCATTTCGGGCGCGATCTCGCGGATGTTCTGGCGAACGGTCTCCGGCGCTTCGGGGAAATTAATGATCATCCCGGCATAGACATGGGCGGCGAAGCCCAGGATTGGCTCGGCGATCCAGCCCAGAGGCAGGAAGCTGACGTGGTTGTCGGTGTCGCGGCGCGGGTCTACCTTGTGGTAGAGATCGATGGTGCTCATGATGTTGCCGTGGCTGAGCATGACGCCCTTGGGCAGGCCGGTGGTGCCGGAGGTGTAGCAAAGCATGGCCAGATCGTCGGCGCTGCCGAGGGCAACCTCGGTATCGAAGCGGCCGGGTTCGCGCGCCACCAGCTCGCGGCCGAGGGCCTGGACTTCCTCGAACGGCATCAGCCAGGGATCGTCGTAGTTCCACAATCCCTGGTCGTCCCAATAGATGATCTTGCGCACGTTGGGGATGCGGTCGCGAATCTCCAGCATCTTGTCGCACTGCTCCTGGTCTTTGGCCAGGACGAAGGTGGCGTCGCTGTGTTCGATGACATAGGCCATCTCGGCCGGGGTGGCGTCGGTGAAGAGGCCGACTTGGGCCGCCCCGGCGGATTGTAGCCCGATGTAGGCCCACAGGTATTGGCGGTCGTTGTCGCCGACCGTGCAGATTTTGTCGCCGCGCTGGACGCCGAGGGCCATGAGGCCCATGGCGAAGGCCCGCACCTGTTCGTAGGAATCGACCCAGGTGAACTCGCGCCAGATACCCAGTTCCTTTTGCCGCGCGGCGACCTTGCCGGCGGGCTGGTTCTGCACCTGGTGCAGGAAATATTGCGGGACGGTGTGTGCGGACGCTTCCATAATTACAAATTTCGAATTACGAATTACGAATTACGAATGAAGGACGGAGCGAAGAGCAAGCTCTCTGAATTCGTCATTCGTCGTTCGTCATTCGTCATTTGCTTCAGGCTTCTCCCAGATAGGCATGAATGACGGCCGGATCGCTCTTGATCTCGTCCGGGGTGCCGTCGGCGATCTTGCGGCCGAAATCGAGCACGACGACGCGATCGGAGATGTCCATCACCAGCCCCATGTCGTGCTCGATGAGGACGATGGTGACGCCGCGACGCTCGTAGATATCGAGGATGAAACGAGCCATGTCCTCTTTTTCTTCGAGGTTCATGCCCGCCATCGGTTCGTCGAGCAACAGCAGATCGGGTTCCATGGCCAGGGCGCGGCCGAGTTCCACGCGCTTGCGCAGGCCGTAGGGCAGCGCGCCCACGACCGCCTTGCGAATGTGGGCGATCTCCAGAAAATCGATGATGTCCTCGACCGCCTCGCGGTGGCGCACCTCTTCGCGGCGAGCCGGTCCCCAATAGAGGATGCTCTGCAGCGAGTTTTGCTTCATGTGGATATGGCGCGCGGCCATGAGGTTGTCGAGCGTGCTGAGGCCGGTGTAGAGGGCGATGTTCTGGAAGGTGCGGGCCAGGCCGAGCCGGGCGATGCGATCGGTCGGCGTTTTGGTCAGGTCGGTCTCGCCCCGGAACAGGATTCGGCCTTGTTGCGGCCGATAGAAACCGCTGATGCAGTTGAGGATGGAGGTTTTGCCGGCGCCATTGGGGCCGATGATGGCGCGGATCTCACCCCGCTGCACATCAAAACTGACCCCTGACAGGGCGGCATTGCCCCCGAAGGTTAAGGTAACGTCGTCGACAGTCAGGATAGGTGTTAATTGGGTCATGCTGGCGTGCCTGTAGGCTCACGTCGGCGGAAAAGGTATCATATGTAGGGCATTATGGCAAGGCAAGTTGCCCAATTGGTTAGGACATCTCCGAAGTCGGAGTGAAACAGACATAATGGAACTATCGCGCCTCGACTCAGGGGCATCTCAGCTATAATGACAGTCATGGAACCAGTGACCTTGATCGCGACGACCAAGTTTGGCCTGGAGGCAGTCGTGAAGCGGGAGCTACAGGCATTGGGCGTAGACGGGATTCGCGTCAGCGAGTGACGGGTGACGTTTGCGGCATCGCTCGATGACATTCCGCGGGCGAACCTGTGGCTGCGCTGCGCCGACCGGGTGTTGTTGCCGGTTGGCGAGTTCACGGCCGTCACTTTTGACGAACTGTTTGAGCAAACGCGCGCGTTGCCCTGGGAACAATGGATCGCTCCGGACGGCCGTTTTCCGGTCAGCGCGCGGTCGGTTCATTCCACGTTGCGGAGCGAGCGCAGTTGTCAGGCCATTGTGAAGAAGGCGGTGGTCGAGCGGCTGACGGCCGCCCACGGCAAAGCAGTTCTGCCGGAAACGGGGGCCGACTATGGTATTCATGTTTCTGTTCGTCAGGACCGAGCGCTGCTGACATTGGACACGTCCGGGGACGGGCTGCACAAGCGGGGCTACCGGGCTGAGGCCGGAGCCGCGCCACTGACGGAGACGTTGGCGGCGGCGCTGGTGTTGCTTTCGTACTGGGATAAGGATCGCCTGCTGATCGATCCGATGTGCGGCTCCGGCACGATCCTGATCGAGGCGGCGATGATCGGCCGGCAAATGGCTCCCGGACTGCGGCGGACGTTTGCCGCGGAGCAGTGGCCCGCGGTGGGCGAGGCGCGATGGCGGGCGGCGCGACAAGCGGCCGAAGCGGCCATCGACCGATCGGGCGAGCCGGCGCTATACGGCTATGACCTCGATGCTGAGGCGATCCGTATTGCCGGACAGAACGCCGCGCTGGCCGGGGTGGGGGCGGATATCACGTTCGAGCAAAAGGCGCTGGCCGACCTGTGGATTGACCAGGAGTACGGGATATTGATCTCAAACCCGCCCTATGGCCGGCGGATGGCCGAGTTTCAGGCGATCAACGCGCTCTATATCACATTGAACAAGATGATGCGCAAGAAGCAGGGATGGTCGGTCTATATCCTGACGGCCGACGAGAAATTCCCCGACTACTTCAAGCGCGGTCGACCTGACCGGGTGCGCAAACTGTTCAACGGGAATATCCGGGTGGATTATTACCAGTATCATGGAGAGAAACCCACGGGCTGACAACACGACCAAGTGAGTCGCAGGCGCTCGTCCACTCACGCCATAAGGTCTCCGGCAAACGCCAGCACCTCTCGCGCCAGTCGCTCCCGGTCGGCCGCGTCGTGCATCATCGTGTCGGTACATAGCAGCGCCAGTCCATCCTCAACCGCCATGCCCTCGTCCTGGACGTCATGGACGAAGCCGTCGATCAGATAGCCGTAGTAAGCAGCCACGGCCGCGGCCGACACCTCCATGCCTCGTTCGGCCATCATCTTGGCCGCCGGCCCTTTGACCGCTTGCCCGGCGATGATGGGCGACACGGCCACCACCGCCCGCGGCACGTCCTCCAGAAGGGCGCGAATCGGGTAGGCGTTGAGGATGGGATCGATGCTGACAAACGGGTTGGACGGGGCGATGATCACCAGGTCGGCCGCCTCCAGGGCGCGGATGACGGCCGTCGTGGCCCGCGCATCTTCGGGCAGGACGACCCGCCGCGCGACCGGCTGCCAGCGCTCGCGGACAAACCAGACCTGAAAGGGCAATACCTCGCCCGTATCCGTTTCGATGAGCGTCGGGGCGGGGGCGTCGCTCATGGGCAGCACGACCGGACCGATGCCGAATCCCGCGCACAGCCGCTGGGTGACGGCCGTCAGCGTTTCGCCCGCGTCCAGCCAATGGGCGCGGGTCAGGTGTGTGGCCAGATCGAGGTCGCCCAACCCGAACCAGCCCGGCCCACCCAGGCGGCCGACCTCGTCGATGGCCCGGCGGCTCTCTCCGGCGCGGCCCCAGCCCGTCTCTTTGTTGGCGACGCCGCCCAGCGTATACATCACCGTGTCCAGGTCAGGGCAAATGGTCAGACCGAGGTGGCGGAAGTCGTCGCCGGTGTTGACGATGACGGTCAGATTCTCCGGCGGCAGGACGCGGGCCAGCCCGTCGGCCAGCTTGGCCCCGCCGACGCCGCCGGCCAGACAGACGACGCGAAGAGAAGATAGTTCGGATGCAGTCATGGGGGAATTATCCGGCAGAACGCGCGGCTTGTCATCCGAAAAACACAGGGCAATCGCATATAGGCCAATAGTCGAACGGGTGGGACAAGGCGGCCGATGATCCCTCTCTTTGCAGAATCTCGTAGATGCCGCCTTGCCTCACTCCGGTTGACGCGCCCTTTTGCCCGATCTATACTACGCTTCCAACGAACCTGAAGATGGACGGCCGGGCTTAGGAGACAGCCAGCAATGAAGAGTATATTCCGCAATGCCAACGGTGAGTTAAACGTCCAGGTGGTGGTCGCGCTGATTGGTGCATCGGCGACATTGCTGACGGCGCTTATCGCCGGCACCTTCGGCTTGATCCAGCTACGGGCAAACAGACCGCAGCCGCTGCCGACGGTCACGCCGGCGCCGAAGTTGTCCGTCGAGATCGACGGCCCGACCGAAGCTCCGTTGAATGAGGATACCTACTTCACGATCCTGAGCGACTCGGCCGTTCGCGCCGAATGGACCATCCCCAATTTCGGCAGCGACGACATCAACCCCTTTCGTCAGGCCGACCAGATTTTCGTCCACCCGGTCGACGCCGATCGCATAGGGGATTCCTTCACGCTGGCGGTGACCGTCTACGACGCCGCCGGCAATCGCGCCACCGCTCATCACGAATTTCGGATTACCCAGCAGGACTGACCCGATTCCCTAACGGATTACGTAGCTTGCGGCCGCTTCGGCCATGATCGCCACGCCGTTGATCATCGCCCGCTCGTCGAAATTGAAGCGGGGGTGGTGGTGTGGATAGCGGGTGTCCTCTTCGCCGTTGCTGCAGCCGATGAAGAAGTAGCAGCCGGGGATCTCCTCCAGGATGTAGCCCATATCCTCGGCGGCCATTGTGCGATGTTCAAGGATATTCTCCGCGCCGAGGACGCGCTCGGCCGCAGCCCGGACGACGGCCGTCGGCTCCGGCGCATTGACCACCGAGGCCACGATAGCCACCGTCTCCATCGTCGCCCGGCAGCCGAAAGCGGTGGCCATATTGGTGGCCATCTCCAGAATGCGTCGGTAGACCATGCGATGCGACGCCTTGTCATAGCTGCGCACCGTGCCTTTTAGAACCGCCCGTTCGGGGATGACGTTGAACGTCGTCCCGGCCGAGAATTCGCCGACGGACACGACGACGCTGTCGTGGGGATCGGTGTTGCGACTCACGATGCTTTGCAGAGCCACGACGATCTGGGCTGCGGCGATGATGGGATCGGTTGCCAGATGGGGCGCCGCGCCGTGGCCGCCCTTGCCCTCGATGGTGATGGTGAAGACGCTGGAGGAGGCCATCGCCGGGCCTTCGACGACGCGAGCCTGACCCAGGGCCACGGGCGACCACAGGTGCATGGCCAGGGCCACATCCGGCCGCGGGTCGGCCAGCGCGCCTTCGGCCATCACCGCCAACGCGCCGCCCAGCCCCTCTTCGGCCGGCTGGAACAGGAACTTGAGCGAGCCGGCCATCTCCGCCTGTCGCCGGGCGAAGAGTCGGGCCAGCGCCAGCCCCATGGCCACGTGGCCGTCGTGGCCGCAGGCGTGCATGACCCCCGGATGCGTGGAGACATAGCCGTGGTTGCTTTCCTCCTGGATGGGCAGGGCGTCCATATCGAAGCGCAGCAGCACGGTCGGGCCGGGGCGCGCGCCCTCCAGCATGGCGACCACGCCGGTCTGGCCCACGCCGGCGCGCACTTCCAGTCCCAGGTCGGTCAGGGTTTCGGCCACGAGCGCGGCCGTGCGCGTCTCCTGGAAGCCAAGTTCGGGGTGGCGGTGAATATCGCGCCGGACACGCACCATCTCGTCATAGAGGGGAGTTATTTCTTGAATAAAGCCGGAATTTGCCATGTCGCCTGTAAGCCTGCGGAGGTACGGGGATTTTGGCCCCTAAAGGCATTATAGGCGTCGATTATTACTGGGAATATTACAAAAATCAGAGAGCGAGAGGTTACGCGCTCAAACGTCGGCCTCGTCTTTTTCCCACACCTTCTTTTCGACATAGTCCAATGACTGATGCCGGAAGTAGGTGTTATACAGTTCGGCGTAATGGCCGCCTGGGGAAGGCGCTGGAGATCGCCCGGCGCGACGACCTGATCCATATGGAACAGTTCATCGCCGAACTTCTCCCGTTTCCCCTCAATCTTCCCGGCCCCACGGGACAACCGCCCCATGACAACGGGACGCCGTCCGCGCTATTCTGTCGGTATCTTGACCTGGGAGGTTAACAATGAACATAGCACAGAAACAGACGGGTTGGGGTTTTGCGGCGCGATGGGTGGCGATCACAACGGTGACTTTCCTCACCGGAACCGCCATCGCCTTTGCGTCCATGTGGTCGATCGGCGGCCCGATATTGGAAAGGCTAGACACGCGGATTGCCGGGCCTGTTTCCGGCGTGTGGGTCGGCGCGCTGATGGGTCTGGGGTTGGGCATCGGCCAGGCGATTGCCCTGCGTAGTCGCGGCATCAGCCCGGCGCGCTGGGTGGCGGGCAGCGCTCTCGGCAGCGCGGTCGGATTCGCCCTGTTCGTCGCCCTGACGGCTCAGGGAGAAACGCAGCGAACACAACTTGCCCTGTTGGCCGGAGGGCTGACCGGGCTGGGTGTCGGCATCGCCCAATGGGTACAGTTGCGAAGCCGCCTGACCAACGCCATCGCCTGGATCCCGGTAACGGTCGTGGCCTTTTTGCCGGTCGCCTTGCTGGCCTACAACGGCAGCGAGGTAAACGCGGGACTGGTCATGTTGGCGATGGGCCTGGCCGTCGCGGGTATCACCGGGCTGGGCGCAATGTGGTTGTTCGGCAAAGGAAGCCCGGCGATTGCCGCACAGGTTAGCGTCTTGCTGATAGTTGGGCTTTTCCTGTCGGCGTGTGGTGGCGCGTCGGGGCCGAGCGTTCGCTTCGCCGAGCCACGCGACGGGGCCAGTGTGGCCGCGCCGGTGCGGGTCGTCATGTCGGCCGAACAGTTCACCGTCGAACCGGCCGGCGACGGCGCGATCCACGATGGCGCGGGCCACCTGCACATCATGGTCGATACGCCCTGCGTCGACGCTGGAACGACGATCCCCAAGGACGAAACCCACCTCCACTTCGGCGACGGCAGCACGGAGACGGAGCTGGCGCTTGCCCCCGGCGAGCACACTCTCTGCCTGCAGGCGGCCGACGGGGCGCATACCGCCCTGCCCGGTGAGGGGATGACGCCTACGATTTCAGTTACAGTGCCGTAGCGGAGG
>CAZZJN010000125.1:0-7877 GCA_964654505.1 uncultured Ardenticatenaceae bacterium
GCGGATGCGACTGGCGATCACATGCGCCGGTGCTTCTACCGGAATGGACAGGACGGCGATAACCTTCTCCTGAACCGACGGATGTACCGCCCCCAGTACGGCGTTGGCCAGCCGCTGATCGCCACCCAGGATAACCCGCTCGATATCGGGGTGCCCCAGGAAGTATTTGTTGGCATCTTTGGCGATCGATTGGATAAATCGCCGGCTCAGTTCATCCTGGCGTGATTCGATATTGGCGGCGTGGGCCGCCTTGCGCTGCCGGCGTAGCCAATGTTGGTCGGCGATGACGGTCGCATCTGTCGCCGTGCGATCCAGGCCGATCTGTAGCACCCGGGCCTCATCCTCGGCAAGCAACACCACCATATGCGCTTCGTACTCATCCACTGCCCATAGGAACTCCTGAATATGGGGTTTGCCGAAGTGATGGACGTTCGACAATTGCACCGGCAACTCGAAACGATATTCACTACTGGGGCTGATGAATAAAGCCAAGGTCTTGCCTTCCGGCCGGTAACTGGTGAGATACTTGTCCAGACGTTTGCGGATACGCGCCCAATCCTTGTTGGGGTCGGTATCGCTGAGACGCACGTTCTTCCACTGCTTGGTCTGGGTGGAGTCGAGGTTTGCCTCGATATCCGCGATGGCGTTCTTCAGATAGATGTGCCAGGCCGGGATTTGACTCTGGTTTTCTGAATGGGATGGATCGACCAATAGGTAGATGGACAGATATTTTTCTTGCGCGTTGGCGGCGGCGTAGTCGGCAAATTCGCGCAAATCATCAAAAAGCTCATGGGTCATATTTAGTCCGTAAACTCCTGCAAGATTGGCCTCTAAGGCTGGGTTTTCAGAGTTGAGGATAGCATACTATGGGTCGATCTGCATGTGGAAGTCACGGCGTTAACCGTTTCCATATGAGAGATCCTGCAATACAATACTCGGCCATGATTCAACTGATCGCCTTTGACGCTGATGATACGCTCTGGCACACCGAACATCTCTATCGCGAGGCTCGCAGGCAGTTCGACGAGCTTCTGCGCCCGTATGGCGTCAATTCCGATGAACTGATGCGCGTCGTCCATGAGACCGAGATGCGCAATCTGCCCTATTATGGTTTCGGCATCACCAGTTTTATCCTGTCGCTCATCGAGACTGCCGTAGAAGTCACCGGCGGCCGCGTCATCGGTGCTGAGGTTGGCCGACTGTTGGCCATTTCGCGCGAGATGGTCTTGGCTGATGTGCGTCTCATCGATGAGGTAGAGGGGACGCTGGCCGCCTTGTCGGCCGACTACCCGTTGCTCCTTATCACCAAGGGTGACTTGCTGCACCAGCGAGACAAGGTCGTCAGGTCAGGCCTGGGTCGTTATTTTGCAGGGGTAGAGGTGGTGGCCGACAAGACACCGGAAATTTACCGCGAGATCCTGGCGAGGTATAAGGTGGCTCCGGAGCGATTTGTCATGATAGGGAATAGCCCCCGGAGCGATATCCTGCCGGTGGCGACGCTTGGTGGCCGGGCGGTTTACGTGCCCGATGCGTTGACGTGGGCGTATGATCTTGTAGACATCCCCTCTGATTTACCGGGCCGGATCTATCGAGTCAGCCAAGTCGGCGAAGTCATCGATTTAATACGCCGGATTGGGGAAGAATAGTCCGTTTATTGGATCGTGGGTTTTGTGGCCAGGTAGCCCGCATGGGAGATGCCCAAAAGCGTCACAAAGCTTTGCGAGAACTCCGGTAGCCGCACCGACGGCACGAGATGAAATACCTGCGCCGCCTGCGGCATGCTAAGGATCGACCATACCAGCATTGCATAGGCGAGAACCAGGGCGATTGTGATGAAGAACATCTGTATCTTGCCCAGATCGGCGAACTGAAAATTGGCGATAGTGTCGCCGCGTACCATGTCGCTCCAGCGAGCGTCGGCCAGGGTTGGGTGCGTATGCAGTTCGCCGACGGCCGTTAGCTGAGCAGCTTCCAATTCGGCCGCTCGTCGGGCAGCCCGGTCAGCGTCATTGCGCGTTGTTCGAAGCTCTGTCTCCATGCGTGCCAGTCGCGCGTTGATCTCGTCCATAGCCGCTTGGTCGATCGCGGATCCCTCGCTCATTGCCTCCAATCCATCGGAAGACATCGCCTCCAATGTGGAGCGATCTCTTTCCATCGACGTTACCGCTGCCTGAGTTTCATTCGCGTGTTCGCGAGCTGCTTCCGTGCGGGCCGCGGCTACATCCTGGGCGCGACCGTCCTCCCTTGCCGCCTGGTTGGTTCGAATGGCTCCGGCACCGGCCAACGATGCCAGACTGATGCCCAGCGCCAGCAAGACTTCCTGAGGGATGGTGATTTCGAGGGCCTGATAAAGGCGCGTCGCTGTCTGGCTGTTCTCCTCGTCCGCCAGTGTTGCTTCAGATCCCATTGCCTGTTCGACCACGGCTGTGGCGCGTCTCAGGAGGGCCTTATCAACCGAACCGTTCCCGGCTAACGCTTCGGCAACAGCCTCTACCAACTGAGTGTCCGATGAAGTCACGCTTCCAAGCAGTATCGGCGCAACGCGATGGAGCGCCAGGGTGATCCAGGCTGACAGCACGACGACCGTCCACAGTAACAATTGCAGTCGAGACAGGCTGAACTTGTTGCGGGCGTCGATGAGCACGCCGTCGATGCGGCCGGGAACGAATTGAGTCTCCACGCGGCCGCTGCGTAGACGAACGACATCCTCGCGGCCGGTGATGTCACGGCCGATGAGTGCCAACAGACCCACAAAGGTGGCCATGACCAGGAACCAGCGCCATGACAGCGTCAATCGGCCGGACATACCGATCACCAGGATGAGGACGATGGAGCCGATGATATAGAGGGCGGAATAGTAGCGTCGCATGAGGAAGCCTCCTGTGCGGATGGTTGGGTGTTCACGCCTGTTTGTTCACATTGTAAGGGATGAGAAACACCTGTCAAGAGGGTAGCAACCCACGCCCAGGCATGAGTGACTCGCCCGACTCATCCAGAAAGGAGGATCAACAGAAGTTGAGCTACAATAACCTTGGTAATGGTGGCCACCGGGAAGACCAGCGCAGATCCCAGATTGGGCAGCTCGTTATCGGCTTGCTGCAGCGCGAAGCCCAGTGCGGCCGGCTGTGTGCCCAGTCCGGATAACATTCCCGTCAGCATCCCAAAGGGAACCTTTAGCACCTTGTAGCCGATGATGAGTGTGGTGAAAGCCACCAGCGCCGTGATGAGCGCCCCGGCAAAAAATACTTGCAACCCGCCGCTGGCCGTGAAGTTGGTCAGAAAGGTATAGCCCGACCGCACGCCGATACCCGCCAGCAAAAGGGACAGCCCGATCTGGCGTAATGTCAGATTGGCGCTATAGGGGATCGTCCAGACGACCCCGCGCGTCCGCCGCAACGCGCCCAGTACAAGCCCAACCAGCAATGGTCCGCCGGCCATACCTAAAGTGATGCGCACTCCACCAGGCAGGGGAATTGGGATGAGGCCGATCAGCACGCCCAGGACCAGTCCCAGACTCAGCGATAACAAATTGACCTCGCTGAGCGCCTTGTAGGAGTCGCCGAACAGAGCCGTCAGTCGTGGTATGTCGGCCGGTCGGGCCACCACACGAACGCGGTCACCTAACTCAAGGACGGTATCGCCGCGAGCCAGCAGGTCAATATCGCCCCTCCGGACGCGCGAGATCAGCGCTCCATAGTCGCGGGGCAAGTAAAGCTCGCTGATGCGCTTGCCAACAACGGCGTGATTGGAGACAAAGATACGGCGGAAGTCATAGTCGCCCCGGTCGAGATTGAGTTGTTCGCTGGCAGGCTCGCCCAAGCCGGCAACAGCGCGGTCGACCTCTTCAGGCACGCCCACCAGCACCACCTCGTCACCTGCGGCGAAGGTCGTTTCGCCCGACGCCAGAGCCATCCCGCCGCTAAATCTGATGCGCGACAGCACCACATCCCACTGATTTCGTCTGAACAGCTCGGTAACAGGCACGCCGACGACCTCCGGCCGGGTGATGGTTACTGTGCGGGTGTATAGTTCCTGTTCGGTGATGTTGTACTGGCGCAGGCTTTTGGCTTCAGCCTTGTAGTCGATCCGGAAGAAGCGCTGCATGACATAGATAGCAATCAGGTGGGCGATGACGCCCATTGGGTAGGCCACCGAGTAGCCGATCACCGGCTCGGTCTCCAGCAGATCGAGCTGATCAGCCGGGGCGTTACGGATGATGGTTTCCAGGATACCGGCCAGCGCGGGTGTATTGGTCAGGCTGCCTGCGTACATGCCCGAGGCGACGGTGGCTCTCAGATCGAGGAGAAGGGCGAAAGCGACGGTCAACCCTGCGGCCGCCAGCAATATCAAAAAGACAAAGGTATTGTCGCGCAACCCCTTGCGACGGAAGGAGGCGAAGAAACCAGGCCCGCTGCTGAGGCCGATCGTATAAACGAAGATGATCAGGCCCAGATCGACGATAACCGGTGGCAGGTGGATTCCGGGTCCGAGCGCGCCAAATGCCAGGCCGATAAACAAAACGGCCGCGACGCCGAGGCTGATGCCATTGACTTGGACGTTTCCAAGCAGATAGCCCAATCCGACGACGATAAAAAGCAGAAAGAGCGGCTCCTCGACGAGGAATTTAACGACAACCTGCATTCTGTTGATCCTGCGGAGAGGGTAGTGTATCTCGCCGCTTTGTCGTGTATAGTATAGCCGTCAATGTGGAATTAGGAATCAGGAAATGACGATCATGAGAAAGCTCTTTCTACTGCTCATATTGGTTGTGTTGGCTGCCTGTGGCGACGCTCGTGGTGGCGAAACGACCGTCCCGACGGCCGAAACGATCGATATTACCGCTCTGACCCCTTCCGTCGATGTTCACACTGTTTACGCCTTGCTGAAATCTCCCGACATCCTCCTGCTGGATGTCCGCGAACCTGACGAATATACTGCCGGCCATATCCCCGGCATCACCCTCATCCCTATGGGAGAAATCCCCGGCCGCCTCAGCGAGTTGCCCACCGACAAACCGATCATCGTCACCTGCCGCACGGGTAACCGCAGCGGGCAAGTGGTCGAATTCTTGCGCGGCCAGGGCTTCACCAATGTTCATAACATGGATGGCGGCATTGTGGCCTGGATTGAAGAAGGCTACGAAACCGAATAAATTGATGGGTAGCTTTTCCTAATCCGGTCGTGTATACTGCTTGTTAGATAATCATCTAACAAACTCGCCTTTCCATTGAACCAGGGAGGAGCGACCGGAGCCTTTCATGCCCCCATCCGCCAACGAGTTCCTCGACCGAATCAGTCGAGCCGCATCGTCCTATATCGCCCATTTGCGCTTGTTCTCGCGCAATGTCTGGTACGTGCTGTTGTTCAGCATGGGCACCGGTTTCGCCTTTGGCGTCTTTCTGTTTATCTTCAACTTCTACGTCCTCAGCCTCGGGCCTGATTATAATGAAGCCTTCCTGGGGACGCTGACCTCGGCCGCTTCTTTCGCCACCATCGCCATGGCCTTGCCTTCGGCCTGGATCGCCCAGCGCTATTCGGCAAAATGGGTCATGGTGGCCGGGGGCATCATCGGTATGATGGCCTATCTGGGCATCGTCCTCTTTCCCGTGCGCGAGGCGCTCATCTTCTTTCGCATGATGGCCGGCGTGTCCATGAGTCTGACTACGGTAGCCGCTGCCCCGTTCCTTATGGCCAACACCGGAGCGGCCGACCGCCAGTGGGCCTTCAGCTTCCAGGCGGGCCTGTCGACCGTCGCCAGTTTCTTTGGTAACTTGCTGGCCGGTATTCTGCCCGGTCGCATGGCGTCCATCTTCGGCGTGGGGCCGATGGACACGCTGGCCTATCGAACATCGCTGGCGACGATGGTGATTGTCGGCGCACTGGCCATCATCCCGTTGTTCCTCATCACCGCTGGGGGGAAAGTGGCCGCCTCCGCCGAGCTGCCCTGGACGCAGCTACGGCGCTACTGGCGTTTGTTCGGCATCGTCCTTCTGCCGTCATTGCTCATCGGTCTGGGGGCGGGCCTCATGCAGCCGTTCATGAACGTTTATTTTCGCAACGTTTATGGGAAGCCCGACGCAGCTATCGGCATCGTCTTTGCGCTGGCCGGGCTGGCTATGGCCGTCGGTCAGTTTGTCGGGCCGCCCATGGCCGACCGGATGGGCAAGATTCGCACAGTCATGTTGACTCAGGCGATGTCCATCCCCTTTCTAATCACATTGGGTTTGGGCGCGTGGCTGGTTCCGGCGGGTTTGGCTCGGGCCGAAGTGTTTTTTGTGCTGGCCGGGATCGCCTATATCTTTCGGCTGGCGCTCATGAATCTGAGCAATCCCGTCTATAGCACCTTCATTCTGGAGCGCGTGCCGGAGCAGGCCCAGGCATTGTCCATCAGTCTGACCACGCTTGTATTTCAGGTGGGCTGGTTTATCATGCCCCAGGTCAGCGGTCGCTTGCAGGTGGCGCACGGGCCGTCGGGCTTCGCCTACGTTTTCATGGGGGTCACAGGGTTCTATATTTCAGCCATTCTGGTGGAGAAGTGGTTCTTTGGCGACGAGGCTCGCGCCGAACGGAAGTTGCGCGCTGCCGCCGGAGTGGCGGGTTGAAAAAACTAAAAACGGTGGTTGCCGGGATTCCCGGCAGCCACCGTCTGGATGAATGGTCTACGCCGTCTGACAGTCAGTAATCCGATTCCTACCAGCGATTACGATCGCGATCCCGATCGCCGCCGCGGCCCTGGTTGTAGCCACCGCCGCCGCCACCCTGGTTGTAGCCACCACCGCGATTGCGGTTGTCGGGTCGACCGCCACCGTAGCCACCACGACCGCCGCTGCCGCCGGCCGGGCGCTCTTCGCGCGGTTTGGCTTCATTCACCTTCAGCGGACGGCCGCCGAGTGAATACCCGTTCAATGCTGCAACAGCCGCGTCAGCTTCGGAGTTGTCCATTGCTACAAAGCAAAATCCACGAAAACGGCCTGTCTCCCGGTCGTTGATCATATCGACCGAGTGGACGTCGCCGTAGGTGGAAAACAACTCGCGAACCTGTTCTTCGTCCGTGTCAAACGGCAAGTTACCAACGTAAAGCTTTTTCATCTTCCTTTTTCAAACCCCAAGAATACTAATGTGTGTGATCTGCTGTATGGGCGTGCCCGTGGGCGATTTCATCCGATGTCGCCCGGCGTAAACCAACGATCTCAATCTCAAAATGCAAGGTTTCTCCGGCCAGGGGATGGTTCATATCGAGAAGAGCGCCATCATCGCGCAACTCCGTGATATAGGCTTCCATCTGTTGGCCGGTGTTGTTATCAACCATGCGTAGCCCCATGCCTTCTTCCAGATCAACATCTCCGGGAAAGGCATCGTAGGGTACCAACTCATAGGCATCCGGGTCGACGTCTCCATAGGCGTCGTCGGGATTGACGCTGACTTTGCGAGCGTCACCAACTTTCAGGCCCGTCAGCGCTTGCTCCAGCCCCGGAATGATATTCTGGGCACCGTGCAAATAGACAAGGGGATCATCGCTCGCGGCCGAGTCGATCTCTTCACCATCATCCAGGCGCAGGACATACGCCAGGCTGACAACCAGACCGTCGGCGACGACGAGATCGTTGCCGGCGTGGTCGTCTTGCTTTACCAAATCGTTACTCAAACAGGTCTCCTGAACCGGTGTGCTTCCAAATTTCAATACGCTCTACAGACCGGCCGCCCGTTCATAAAAAAAAGCCGCCCTGACTTCGTAAGTCCAGGCGGCCGCGAATCGGACCCAGCAATACGCACACCAGTCAGAGTGTAATATAACGAACTGCTGGGGCTGTGTCAAACCGAGTTTTTCGGTTGCGTTGTCTATTTGTTTTTGTTAGACGGGGACAAGCGAGCTTCGG
>CAZZJN010000126.1:0-7770 GCA_964654505.1 uncultured Ardenticatenaceae bacterium
GTAGGCGTTATTGCCCTGTCCCGGATGGTACATCTTGCCGTAGAGCTTGAACGATGGGAACGGGCTGCCGCTGGCGAAAATGGCTCGACCGCCACTGTAGGTATAGGCCTCCTCGGCCGTGCATTCCGATTTCGAGGTCGGGTTCGACAGGGCGAAGATGATCGGCCGCTCGTTGTAGCGGGCCATCTGCTCGATGATCTGGCGGGTGAAGGTGCGCGGCTGGCCGGAGACGCCGATGATGGCCGTCGGCCGAAGCTCTTCTACCGCGGTTGACAGTTCCTTCAGCGGCGGGTGTTCGTGAGCGTAGGGCAGTTTGTGAGCCGCCAGATCGGTGCGACTTTTGACCACCAGCCCGGTGGAGTCAACGAACCAGCAGCGATCGCGGGCCTCTTCGACCGTCAGTCCCTCGTGGACCATGGCCGACACGACCAGATCGGCGATGCCCACGCCCGCCTCGCCCGCGCCCAGGAACAGCAGCCGCTCGTCGCGCAGCCGGCGACGCGGGCCGCCTTCGGCCTCGATCAGCCGCAGGGCGGCAAACAGCCCCGCCAGCGTCACCGACGCCGTGCCCTGGATGTCGTCGTTGAACGTCCGGTAGCGGCCGCGGTACTTCTCCAGCATGCGGAAGGCGTTGCGGTTGCCGAAATCCTCGAATTGCACCAGCGCGTCGGGGAAACGCGCCGTCACGGCTTGCATGAATTCTTCGACGAAATCGTCGAATTCCTTATCGCGCAGGCGCGGCTGCTGCAGGCCGATGTAGAGCGGGTCTTCGCGGAAGGCGGCATTTTCCGTGCCCACGTCGAGCATGATCGGCAGGGTCATCGACGGCGGAATGCCCGCGCAGCCGGTGTAGAGCGACAGCTTGCCCACGGGAATGCCCATGCCGTTCGCGCCCTGGTCGCCCAGGCCCAGAATGCGCTCGCCGTCGGTCACGACGATGACGCGGATGTCGTCGATGGGCCAGTTCTCCAGCACTTCGGCGATTTGGCCGCGGTAGTCGGCTGAGATGTACATGCCCCGCGGCCGCCGGAAGATGTGGCCGTACTGCTGGCAGGCCAGCCCCACCGTCGGGGTGTAGACGATGGGCATCATCTCCTCGATGTTGTCGATGAGCACGCGATAGAACAGCGTCTCGTTGCGGTCTTCGACGCCGATGAGGAACACATATTTCTCCAGATCGGTCGGCTTTTGCCGGAAGTTCTTCAGGATGCGCGCCGCGTGCTCTTCCAGCGGCAGCACGCGCGGCGGCAGCAGGCCGCGCAAGCCGAACGCCTCGCGCTCGGCCTCGGTGAAGCCCGTGCCCCGGTTCAACAGGGGGCTGTACAGGAGCGCCGTCCCGCGCGGGAAGTCCTCGGGCAGGTCGGCCGGTTTGTCGGCAGTCGATATCTTGTCAATCATTTTGGCTCTCCCAATGTTAAGGAAATAGTGGCCAACCGAAACCCGATTGTGGCGGCCGGATCGTGATGGATCGGCGGCCGTCGGGCTGGGTTGGAAAGTCCTGCGGATGGGTGGCCCTCAATCGGGCGAACCCTCATTGCGGACATTCATAGTGTACCTTGAACTCTCCGGGATTGGCAATCGGATCGCCTGAAAATCGGCCGTTGCGATCCGACAATCTTTCCGGTATCATAACGGAATCATCAACGTTACATAAACTCACGGTTTTATGGTCTGGAGGGTGTCATGGTCCTGGATCGAATTTCACAGATTGTCCTGGTTGGGCTTGGTTTCGTCCTGCTCGTCCTGCTGGTATTGGGGCTGGCCGTCTCCTGCCAACCCATTCTGGCCGAGCCGGCCATGACCGAGACGCCAACGCTCGCACCGACCCTGGTGCCGACCGACACCGCCACGCCTGACCTGGTGAAGACCACGCCCAATCCCAACGCCACGGTTGACCCGAACGCGACGGTTGACCCGAACGCGACGGTTGACCCCAATGCTACTGTTGACCCGAACGCCACGGTCGATCCCAATGCGACTGTCGATCCGAACGCCACGGTTGCACCAGGCCCCACGGTCGATCCCAACGCCACAGTCGATCCCAATGCGACATTACCTCCTGCTCCAACGGTCGATCCCAACGCCACAGTTGATCCCAATGCGACCTTGCCCCCCGCTCCCACGGTCGTTCCGAATGCTACCGCTGCTCCCGGCTCCACAGCCGCGCCCGGCGCAACTGCGGCTCCAGCCGCGACCCCTGCCCCCGGGGCTACCGCAGCTCCCGGCACCGGCGGCGGACTGGTTCCCGGCACGACAATTCGCCACACGGTCAGCGAGGGCGAATGGCTGCTGCAGATCGCGCGCTGCTACGGCACGGCCTACAGCGGCGTCCTGCGGTCAAACTGGATACCGTTCCCCGACTATATCTATCCTGATCAGGTCCTGACCATCCCCAACATCGGCAGCGAGGGATCGATCACCGGCCCGCCATGTGTCGTCAGATATCAGGTGGTGGCCGGAGACACCTGGGAATCGCTGGCCCAACGCTACGGCACGACGACGGCCATCCTGAAGAAGGCCAACCCCGGCCCGCTGACTGTCGGCGGCGGCATCTGGGTCCCGCGCGTGCCCTGAGCGATGTCGGCCACTACCGCTACGTAAAGGCTGATATGGCGAAAACCCTGAGCCGGGCCGCCTTTGATCGTGCTTCGCAGTTCATCCGTGAGAAAGCCCGGTCGGTAGAAAGCGCACTGTTTGCCTATTATTTCGAGAATGGCAGTAGTGCGGGCGTATTGGCCGCCCTCGTTCCCTATCAGAACGCCGACGGCGGATTTGGCCACGGTATCGAACCGGACCTTCGCTCAGGGGCGTCGTCGGTTATAGGCACCGTGACCGCGCTCGACATCATGCGCCGGGTGCAGGCCGACGAGGCCACGCCGGGCCTGCCGGCTGCGTTGGCCTACCTGGTCGATGCCTGGGATGCCGAAACCGGGCGCTGGCCTATTGTGCCGCCCGACATCGAAAACGCCCCTCACGCGCCGTGGTGGAGCTATGCCGATTCGGCCGAGAATTTTGGCGGCTTCTGGGCCAACCCGCGTGCCGCAGTGGTGGCCCATCTGCAGCAGTACCCGCGCCTGTCGCCGTCACCATTCATCGAGGACGCGCTCCGGGCCGTTGTCGATGATCTCCTGCGCGCCCCACTGCGGATGACGATGCACGACCTGCTCAGTTTCATCGATCTGTTGGAGACCGGCGGACTGCGTCGTGAGGATTACGAGCGCATCCTCGACAAGCTGCGCCGCGCCTTGCCTGATTCAGTTGTAACAGAGCCGGCCAAGTGGGGCGGCTATGGACTGCAACCGCTGGATGTCGTCCGCACCCCCGCCTCGCCGCTGGCGGGAGTGCTCGATCAGACGGCGATCGATGCCAATCTTGACTATCTCGTCGACCAGCAACAGCCGGACGGCAGTTGGGCGCCGAACTGGACATGGGACTTCATCGACCCCGATGCCTGGGATACGGCCGATCGCGAATGGCGCGGGGTTCTCATTTTGCGCAATCTATGCGCCCTCCAGGCCTATGGCCGAATCGAGGGGCTGTAGGCTGACGATTGGACGTTGGTCATGACCAGCATTGGAGAATGGGAAGCGGTTGAGAAGGCCGGGAGCGGGCCGCCGTCCACCATCGAGTCACTGCGCGCCGATTTGCTCGCCCTCGGTCTGAAGCCGGGGATGACGCTGTTGGTCCATTCCTCCCTCAGCGCTCTTGGCTGGGTGTCGGGCGGGGCGGTGGCCGTGATTCTGGCCCTGGAGATGGCCCTCGACCGCGAGGGAACGCTGGTCATGCCCACCCACTCGACTGATCTGTCCGACCCCGCCCGGTGGGGTAACCCACCCGTTCCCGAGGCGTGGTGGCCGGTCATCCGCGATACGATGCCCGCCTATGATCCAGACATCACCCCGACGCGCGGCATGGGAGCCATCCCCGAAACCTTCCGCCGGATGCGTGGCGTGGTGCGCAGCGATCACCCGCAGACCTCCTTTGCCGCGCGTGGACCGCTGGCCGGGGCAATCACCCGCGACCACGCCCTCGACTGCCTCCTGGGCGAGCGGTCGCCGCTGGCTCGCCTCTATGACGCCGATGGCTGGGTGTTGTTGCTGGGCGTCGGCCACGATCACAACACCTCGCTCCATCTGGCCGAGTATCGCGCCGATTATCCAGGGAAGGTCGAAAAAGTCGACGGCGCGCCGGTGCTGGTGGACGGCCGCCGCCAATGGGTCACCTTTCGCGATCAGGCCCTCGATGACGAGGATTTTCCCGCCATCGGCGAGGCGTTCGAGCGGGAGACGGGTCTGGCCCATGTGGGTCGGGTGGGGCGGGGGACGGCGCGCCTGATGCCGCAGCGGCCGCTGGTCGATTTCGCTGTGCGCTGGATGAGCGCCAATCGCCGGCAGATGGGTCCCTAATTGGCCAGCGGGATGCCCGCGGCCGTCAGTCGTTCCTCCACCAGCATCATGATCCGCAGCCGCAGCCCGGAGCCGTGGCCATAGCCGGCGCGGGCGTGAATGCGAATCTCGGCCGCGCTGCCCAGCGTCCCGTCCCGCGAGACGAGCGTCCACGGCTCGATGCAGTCGGGCAACCGGTCGGGCGCTTCCAAAGCCAGAGCTTGCAGTTCGACCATCGCCGCCGGCAGGTCGGCCGCGTAGACCTTGCAGATCACGTCCACGCCCGAATAGCTGCCCCGGGTGTAATTGCGCAGGATGCGCACCTCGCCCTGGGGCACATTGATCAGCTCGCCCGATCGCGTGCGGATGCTCAGTGTCCGCACCGTCATCCGCTCGATGATCCCCTCCACCTTGTCGCTGGTGCGAAAGATCGAGACGTTGTCGCCCACATTGAAGCGATTCTCGAACAGATTGCTGATCCCGTTCAGCAGATCGCCCACATAATCGCGGGCAGCGAAACCGAAGGCGTTGGCGGCCACCGTGGCCACGATGGCCATGTTTGTCAGGCTGAAGAATTGCCCCAGCGAAAGGACCAGGGCCAGGGTGAAGACGAGGAAGGTGATGAACCCGGCCACCAGCTGTTGCACGGTTTGGCGGCGACGTTCGAAAAATGTTCCGTTATCCTCTGTCTCGCGATCTTTCTCTTGCAGATCAGCGGCCAGAATGACCCGCGGATCGTAGCGTGCCGCCCGCAGAAACCAACCGGCCAGCCTCTCGCTCTGCCGGCTGATGAGCCAGGCCAGCAAAAACATGGCGGCCACAAAGACCAGTTGTAGCGGAAAGCGCACAAGTCCGAAATTTTCCACCAGCACCGGCGGTAGCGCGGCCGACCCGAACACCGACTGGATGATATTCAAATCGCTGATGTTGGCCGCATGCAGCAGGCCGATGGCCAGCGCAACCAGACCGATCAGGATGATGAAGGGCGCCAGCAGAATGAAAATCAGTCGTCGTCTCATGTCACTACTTTGATGTTCCTGGCCAGCGAGATGCCCGCGGCCGCGAACTGTTTCTGCACCAGCGAATGCAAGGCCAACTGCAGGTCGTCCTGTCGTTCGATGGTGGTGATGGCAAACAGGGAGATGTCAACAATGTTGCCCAACATCCCGTCCGGCGCCATCGGTTGCCACGGCTCCAGCAGGAAGGGCACCAGCTCCATCGACCGGGGGGCCAGGTTGGCCAGAAGCTCGTAGGCCCGACGCAGTTCGCTCGCGGCGACGGGGAAGGTAACGTAGATGCCGATGGTGTTGCCGCGGCTGTAGTTGCGAAAAACCCGCAGTTCGCCGAAAGGGATGGAGGTCAACTCCCCGGTGTGGGCACGTACAGAAAGGAACCGCAGATCGACCGTCTCCACGATGCCGTCGATCGTGTTATCGACCTGACGGTAGGTGATGCGATCGCCCACCGCCAGATTGCTTTCGAGGACGTTGCTGATGCCGCCCAGCAGGTCGCCGATGGGCAGCCGCGCGCCCCAGGTCAGGCTGCTGGTCAGCGCAGCGACGACGACGGCCAGGTCCGCCCGGGAGATGAATTGCCCCAAGGCCAGAACCAGCGTCGTGGCGATGGCGAGGATGGCGATGACGCTGGACAGGGTTTGTTGCAAGGTGTCGTGGCGTTCGGACTGGAAGACGACCGGCAGGTCATTCCCATCCAGATCGGCGGCCGTCATCCGTTCGACGATTGGCTTGCCCAGCACCCAGCCGGCGATGCGCTCCCGACGACGAAAGACCCACAGCGCGGCCCCCGCCACGAGGATGATGAAGATCAACTGGAACGGTATTAAGAGCGCCCTGAACAACAGCACGACCAGTTGTGCTCCCTCGGCTGTTTCCGTTTCGACCATCGTCAGCATGACCGCCGTCGGCAACTCGTTGGAAAAGACGGCCATGCCCACCCCGACGCTGATGATGGCCAAAGCGATCCACAGCGGGCTGAGGAGGAGGATGAGCAGACGTCGGATTTTCGTGGCGGCGTTCATCAACGGGTAATTTTACCAGATTTCCCACAGGTCGCGGAAAATTGGCCGGTGAGCGAGATGCAGGGGCGGGTTTCAAACTCGCCCTTGCACACCAAAGGATATTCCCCCTTCGGCAGGCAGGTTAGGCTATAATCAAGGCGGAGGCAGAACCATGATCCAATGGGAATATCTGACGCGGATCTTCACCCTCGATAAGGAAGACGAGGTCGTCATCAATTATGTCCAGGCCGAATACCCGGATCGCGGCTGGAAAGAGATGCCAAAATATGACCCGCTCACGCTGGAGGCATGGCTCAGCCACTGCGGCCGCGAGGGATGGGAACTGGTCAGTCTCGTCCCGGCCGAAATGGCGGGCAAACAGGGCGACCTCGGTCGCGGCTACAATACCGCTACCTGGAACTGGGCGCATTACTATCTCTGTGTCTTCAAACGCCGGGTCGAAAAGTGAGGGAATGAGCATGAGCAAATCGACCGAAAAGCCGCAGTCCCGTCTGGGTGTCGTTCTCGGCGGCGGGGGCGCGCGCGGGCTGGCCCATATTGGCTTCCTGCATGTGCTGGCCCAGGAGGGCATCCGCATTGACTGCATCGCCGGAACCAGTATGGGCGGGCTGGTCGGCGCGCTCTATGCCGCGGGCGTCCCCTTTGCGGTCGTCCACGAGGAGATCGCCCGCCTAAGCCACATCACGGAGCAGATCCGCCTGGTGGACCTCAACATCTCGGCCGCCGGGCTGAGCATTCGTGGCCGCCGCATCTATAATTTCATGGCCGACATGCTGGGCGAGGAGCTGACCTTTGCCGATCTGCAATTGCCGCTGGCGATGGTCGCGACCGACATCCTGACCGGCCGTCCGGTCGTCCTGCAAGGCGGTCGGGTTATCGACGCCGTGCGGGCCACCATCTCCGTGCCGGGCGTCTTCGAGCCGGTCGATCTGGGGGATTATCGTCTCGTTGACGGCGGCGTGCTGGACAACGTGCCCGTCGATGTAGCCCGCGACGTCCTCGGGGCGACGAAGATCATCGCTGTCGACGTCCTGCCCGATTTCAGCAGCAACGTGCCCGGCCTGAAGCCGGTGGAGGAGGGGCTGCAATTGCCCTTCGCCCCCAAATCGCTCAACGAGATCTACCACGTCCTGATGATCATGCTCGGCGCGCAGACCGAGAGTCGTGTGGCAGAAAATAGGGCCGACATGAATTTTTGGGCGGAGCTGTAGCAAGCCATCACCCACCAGGCCGGGGCCGGCGCAACGGTTCTCGTCACCGGCACGCAAGGCCAACACACCTGGTGGACGGCGCAGAAGATCGCCGCCAACACCTGGGCCGTCGGCCCGGGATGACCCCCCAACAGGA
>CAZZJN010000127.1:0-7729 GCA_964654505.1 uncultured Ardenticatenaceae bacterium
TTACTGGATATTTTAACCGTTTGGTATGAGGAGGCGACATAGCTATGACCGTAGCAAATACGGGAGCCGCCAACGGGGATATCCCCGTCCCCGATGAGGTGGGCAACAATGTCTTCATCACCAACATCGCCAAGTTGTTGGACCCGGTCTATAACTGGTCGCGGCGAAATTCAATCTGGCCGGTTACGTTCGGCCTTGCCTGCTGCGCCATCGAGATGATCTGCACGGCCTCGAGCCGTTATGACCTGGCCCGCTTCGGCATGGAGGTGTTCCGAGCCACCCCCCGACAGTCGGACCTGATGATCATCTCCGGCACCGTCACCAAGAAGATGGTTCCGGCGATCGTTCGTTTGTATAACCAGATGCCCGAGCCGCGCTACGTGCTGAGCATGGGCGCTTGCGCTTCCGGCGGCGGTCCTTTCAAAGAGGGTTATAACGTCGTGGACGGCATCGACAAGTTCCTGCCTGTCGACGTTTACGTGCCCGGCTGCCCGCCAACTCCGCAGGCGCTGGTCAATGGACTCATCGCCCTGCAAGAGAAGATCGACCAGCAATCCATCGCCACCGTGCCCTGGTATCGCAAGGATGATCCGACGACCGGTCTATACCCCGTGCCCGTGCTGGGCCCTGACCTGGTTGATATGCGTCAACTGGACGTCATCCGGGCCAAGGCCGCCGAATATGAGACCGCGGCCGCATCCAAAGCCGAAAGCGTGGAAGCGGAAGGGGCGGCCGCCTGATAGTAACCCAATGGCGGTTGGCCTAAAGTAACCGGAGAAGTGATGAGCGATACAATTCTCGAACCTACCGCGGACGCCCAGGACCCGGATATCGTACTGACTCCTGCCCAGGAAGCGACCGCTAAACTCAAGGACCTGCACCCCAATGTCGTCTCCGACGACACGCGCGAAGGCTATGAAGGCCTGATCGTCTATGGCGACTCCATCACCGAAGTCGCCAGGACCCTGCGCGATGATCTGGGCTTCAATTATTTGTCCAGTGTCACCGGCGTGGATTTAATCGAAGAGGACAAGATGGAGGTGGTCTACCATCTCTACAGCATCGAACGTGGCGGCGGCCCGGTTGTCCTCAAGGTGCAAGTCAACCGCGATGAGCCGGTATTGCCCTCGTTGGTTTCCGTATTTCCGGGAGCTGACTTCCAGGAGCGGGAAGCCTTCGACATGTATGGCTTCAACTTCCTGGGCCATCCTGACTTGCGACGCATCCTGACCTGGGATGGCTTTGCGGGTCACCCGATGCGCAAGGACTGGAAAGAGCCGTATTTCGAGGATGAGAACAAGCCCTTCGGCAGCCGTTGGCCGGATGGACATGTCATCCGGGCCGAAGAGAATAATCCCTACGGCAAAAACGTGCAGTATCCACCCGGATGGTTACCCACCGGCGAGGAGTATGATATCGAGACCGACGTCTATCTCGGTTTGTCGTACTCGCGAGACGCCACCCCCGGCCTGAAAACCGACAAGGTAACGATCAACATGGGGCCGCAACACCCGTCCACGCACGGCGTGTTCCGCATGGTCGTCACGCTCGATGGCGAAACGATCGTCGACCTGAAGCCCGTCATGGGGTATCTGCACCGCAATCATGAGAAGATCGGCGAGCGCAACACGTTCATCATGAACATGCCCTATACCGACCGGTTGGATTACCTCTCCCCGATGTCGAATAATTTGGGCTACGCCATTGCCATTGAGAAACTCTTCGACCTGACGGTCCCTGAGCGGGCGGAGTGGATTCGGATATTGATGGTTGAGTTGACGCGAATCAGCAACCATCTCTGGGCGTTGGGCTTCCTGCTCAACGACCTGGGCGCGCTGCAGACGCCGATGCTCTATTATTACCTCGAGCGCGAGCTAATCATGGACGTGTTCGAGGCCTCGGCCGGATCGCGCATGATGTGCAATTTCATGCGGTTCGGTGGCGTTGCCTATGATCTGCCGGATGAAATTCGCGGCACGCCGACCATGAAGTACCTCGAGGAACTGGTCTATAATCGGCTGCCGAAGGTGATCGACCAGGGCGACGTTCTCATGACCAACAATGAGATCGTTCGCGCCCGCGCCATCGGCGTCGGCATTCTGACTCCTGAGGATGCCATCGCCATGAGCGCGGCCGGCCCGTTGCTGCGCGCCAGTGGCGTGCCCTATGATGTTCGCCGAGCGGAACCGTATTCCTATTACGAGCACCTCGATTTCGATGTGGCTGTCCGTTACAACGGTGATATCTATGACCGCTATCTCATCCGTGTAGACGAGATGCGTCAAAGTATAAGGATTTTGGAGCAGGTGCTGCCCCGCCTTAAGCAAACCCAGGGCGCGCCGGTTTACGGGGAGAAGCCGCAATACGCTGTGCGTGCTCCTCGGGCCGGCGAATCCTACGGCCGCGTCGAAAACCCCAAGGGCGAGTTGGGCTATTATGTGACCACCAAGCGTCGCAACAGCAATCCGGACCGCTACCACGTCCGCGCCCCATCCTTTATCAATCTGACCGCCCTCGGCCCCATGTCGAAGGGCTATAAGGTGGCCGACGTCGTGGCCATCCTCGGTAGCATTGATATCGTTCTCGGTGAGGTCGATCGGTAGTGGGGCGCTACGCCCGCATGATGGAACGGGAGTTCTTCTTATGTATGGATTAGGTATTTTTAAGGGAATGGGGGTTGTTCTCCGCCATTTCATTAACAGCTACGTCGACGATCTGAAGTGGGCCGGCAAGGGTGGTCGTTATTATAACGCCGAGGCTTTTGCGGTTCGCCAGGGGCCACTGGGCGAGGGCGTCAAGACTGTCTTCTATCCCGAAGAGAAACTGGACACCCCGGAGCGATTCCGCTTTGTGCCGTTTCTGGTGACGGATGATCCGCCGCCCGGTCAGCGCTGGGGGCATGACTGGTGTACGTCGTGCGGTATCTGCGCCAAGGTGTGCCCGCCCCAATGCATCTGGATCGAGCGAGGCAAGCAACCCAATGGTCGGCCGAAACCGGAGCCGGAGAAGTTTTTCATCGACATCGATATCTGCATGAATTGCGGTCTTTGCGCTGAGTTCTGTCCCTTCGATGCGATCAAGATGGATCACGACTACGAACTGGCCAGCTACGACCGGAATACGGCCCATATTTACGACAAGGAACGCCTGAGCAAGCCGCTCAGCTACTGGCGCGAGATCGCGCCGAAGAAGGCCGAGGCCGAAGAACTTGCGCGACAGATGGCCGAAGCCGCCAAGACCAGGAAGAAAGACAAGGATGGCGACAGTCGCGAGGAGCGAATCTCCGAGGCGGCCGCTCGCCAGCTTTACTATAAGGGATTGTATTATTAATTTGATGGTTCAGAACCCTGGCGGCCGGATGAGAATCGTACCTGACCGCCGGGGTTTTTGATATTGGCTCCGAGCAACTCGCGCGGTTCGCCAATTGATTAGATGACTGCCGGAATCGCTCCACCGGAGCGATTTCTCTTAAGGCGGTCCGGGAGTTTAGCCTCATGTTTGGAAATAAAGTCAAGCAGTCGGGAGTGACGAACGACGCGGTGATGGCGGCGCTCTCGACTGTGATCGAGCCTGATCTGCATCGCGATCTTGTCTCGCTCAATATGATTCGCAATCTGGAGATCGACGGCAACAACGTCACCTTCACGATTATGCTCACTACCCCCGCCTGCCCGCTGCGAGGCAAGATGGAAGGGGATTCACGTGCCGCCCTGTCCCGCGTGCCTGGAATCGGCGAGGTGACGATCAATTGGGATTCAAACGTCCCTTCCGACCGGCGTATCCGCGACCAGATCGGCCAGAGTTTCCGCAATACCATCGCGGTCTCCAGCGGCAAGGGCGGCGTGGGCAAGACCACGGTAGCCGTCAATTTGGCGATCTCGCTGGCGATGGACGGCGCGCGCGTCGGCTTGCTCGACGCCGACATCCTTGGGCCTAACGTGCCCATGATGATGGGGCAGGATCAAATGCCCAAACCCGTCAATCGCAAGATGATCCCGGCCGAGAACTACGGCGTCAAGTTCATCTCCATGGCCTTCCTGGTCAAGCCCGACCAGCCGCTCATCTGGCGCGGCCCCATGCTCCACAGCGCCATTCGTCAATTGTTGACCGATGTCGATTGGGGCGAGCTGGATTACCTCGTTGTCGACTTGCCGCCGGGCACGGGCGATGCCCAATTGACGCTGGCCCAGGTTCTGCCGCTATCGGGAGCCGTCGTCATCACCCAGCCCATGCAGGTTGCGGCGGCCGATGCGGTGCGCGGTCTCAAGACCTTTGAGAAACTCGAAGTGCCGATTATCGGTGTCATCGAGAACATGAGCGGTGAATTCTTCGGCACAGGCGCGGGCGAGCAGCTGGCGAAGAAATATGACACCGAGTATCTCGGTTCGATCCCGCTGGAGGCGGAAGTGCGCAAGGGCGGCGATAGCGGCCGGCCCATCGTCGTCGCCCACCCGGACTCGGACGCGGCCAAAGCCATCCGCCAGGTTGCCCAACGTGTGGCCGCGCGCGTCAGCGTGCTGACCTTGCAGGTTCAGGCGGAAAACGTTATCCCGATCAGCATGATCGGCTAATCGGGGCGATTGAATCGAATGAAGAATGGGGGGCGAGTGGTCGCATGGTGATCGCTCGCCTTTTTCTTTGGCAGGTTGCGTAAAAGGCAGCCTCTTCGGTATAAATAATCATTAACACCTTAAAGAGAAGCCATTGTAAATGGCACAAGGCTTGGTTAGGACCGATGCAGCTATCGGCCGATCGAGAATCCTGTGTCATCTGTGGATGCTTCTCATTACTACTGTGAGGAAACAGGCCTATGGCCACTGTGATGGCTCCCGGAGAAACCTCTGATTTCATAGGGGTTCGATTTCAAAAACTCGGGAAGCTCTACCACTTCAAGGTAGGCTCCCATAAGGATCTGGTTGCGGGCGACCATGTCGTCGTCGAGACCAAGCGCGGCAAACAATTGGGCCAGGTGATCGCCTTCATCGAGCCGAAAGAAGTCCATCATCAAAAGGGATTGCGTGCCGTTCAGCGCAAGGCGACCCCCCGCGATCTGGTCATGAAGCAGGTGTGGGAATCGAAAGAGCTTGACGCCCTGATCACCTGCCGCGAAGAAGCGTCGAAGGCCGGCATCAAGGACGCCAAGTTCGTTAAAGCCGAGTACAGCTTTGACGGCTCCTGGCTGACCATCGCCTACACGACCGAGGACAAGAAGCTCGATCTGCGTGGCGTGCAAAGCGCCCTCGGCCGAACCTTCCAGACGCGCGTCGAAATGCAGCTTGTCGGCCCGCGCGATGTGGCCAAGATGATGGGCGGCTATGGCGCGTGTGGCGTTCCACGCTGCTGCTCCACCTTCCTGACCGAATTTAGCCCTATCTCCATCAAGATGGCCAAGGAGCAGGGTATTTCGCTCAGCCCTCAGGAGATCACCGGCATGTGCGGCCGCCTGCGTTGCTGCCTCGTCTATGAGTATGAGCAGTACGTTGAGGCAAAAAAGCAATTGCCCAAGGTGGGCAAGACCATCGGCACACCCCACGGGGAGGGTCGGGTCCTTGATGTGCGGCCGTTGCGTGACTCCGTCATGGTGCTCGTTGAGGAAACCGTTCACGAGGTCTTTCGTCGCGAGCTTGAACCTCTAGAGGAGTTGGAGGCGCTGAAGAAGAAGGCCGAAGCCGGCTGCTCCAAACATGAAAATGGGGGATGTGATTGCGGCGCCAAACAGCCCGGGGGCAAGGATGCTCAATCCGGCGATGAATAAGGCCAAGACCCGGCAGGATGCCTGGGACATCGTCTGTCGTCATGTGCAGGAGCGCGGCCTGCGGCGGCATATGCTCGCCGTGAGCGTGGCTATGGCCGATTATGCCCGCCGACTGGGGGAGGATGCCGATTACTGGGAGAAGGTCGGGTTACTCCATGACTTTGATTGGGAGATTCACCCTAATCTCGACCAGCACCCCGGCAAGGGGTCGGATATTCTGCGGGCCGAGGGCTGGGACGAGGAAACCATCCGCGTCATCCTCTCCCATTACACGGAGGGGACAGGTGTCGAGCGCGAAAAGCCCATCGATTATGCCCTGCTGGCCTGCGACGAGATCACCGGCCTCATCATCGCCGCGACCCTGGTGAAGTCTTCGCGCAATATCGCCGATGTAACCATCAGCACGATCCGCAAAAAATGGAAAGATCGCCGCTTTGCCGCCGGGGTGGATCGCGATGACGTGACGGCCGTAGTGGCTGATTTCAGCCGGGTCTGTTTCGACGGACGCCTGGAATTGTGGGAGCACATTGAAAACGTGCTGACTGCCATGCAAGCGGCCGCGCCTGAGCTTGATATGGACGGCCGCCTGGCCGCCTGAGGGAGGGGCCGTTTTGGCTCGTACTGAGGATTTAGCCGTCTCCGAGGCCCTGGCCCTTGTACTGGGGCGAATAAGCGTTCTAGGGGCCGAAGAGGTGCCTTTGGCTGAGGCTCTGGGCCGGGTTCTGACCGCCTCGATCATCGCTCGCGATGATCTCCCGCCTTTTGCCAATTCCTCGATGGATGGCTATGCCGTGCGCGCGGCCGATCTGGCGGGCGCGTCCGGGAGTACACCGGTGAGCTTGCGCGTGCTGGCCGATATCGCCGCCGGGGCCACCCCCACTGTCGTTATTCAACCGGGAACGGCCGCGCGCATCATGACCGGCGCGCCAATGCCGTCGGGAGCCGACTCTGTTGTGCCGGTTGAGGATACGGATGAACCATGGCGGGGGGGCGATCGGCCATTGCCGGGGGTAGTATTCATACAACGCGCGGTGGAAGCCGGAGCTTTTGTGCGCCATCCGGGAGAAGATATCCGCTCCGGGATGACGGTGCTGCAGGCGGGCCATGTTTTGCGGCCGCAGGAGATCGGCGTGCTGGCGTCGCTGGGGATAGCTCGCGTGTCAGTCGTCCGGCGGCCGCGGGTGGGGATACTCTCCACCGGCGATGAGCTGGTCGATGTTGACGCCGACCTGTCGCCCGGCAAGATCCGCAACAGCAACAGCTACGCGCAGGCAGCACAGGTTCTGGCGTTGGGGGGAGTGCCGGTGATGCTGGGTGTCGCCCGCGATCAAGAAGCCGATATTCGCGCCAGGCTGGACGCGGCCGCTGCCGAGCGGGTCGATCTAATGATCAGCTCGGCCGGAGTCTCTGTCGGCGCGTATGACAAGGTGAAAGAGGTGCTGGATGGTGCGGGAGACGTCGTTTTTTGGCGCGTGCGCATGAGGCCGGGCAAGCCGCTGGCGTTTGGCTCCTATAGCGGAATTCCCTATCTGGGCTTGCCGGGAAACCCGGTATCGGCGATGGTCTCGTTTGAAACGTTTGCTCGCCCGGCCATCCTCAAACTTGGTGGCCACACCGATTTCGAACGGCCGCGCGTGCAGGCTATCCTTCTGGAGGATATTCGCTCGGACGGAAGGGAGAGCTATTTGCGGGCGGTGGTGACGCGGGATGAGCGGGGTTATGTGGCCCTGACAACCGGTAGTCAGGGCTCTCATATTATGATGTCACTGGTGAGGGCGAATGCGTTGCTGGTGATCCCCGAGGGTGTGACCGAGGTGACGGCCGGCACACCCTTGTCTGCATTGATGCTGGACTGGTCCGGCGGCGTTTTTTAACTACTCGACCGCCGGTTACCTTCGCGCCTGTTGGTTCGGTCTCGTCCTAGTTTTCGCTCTGTAACGTCAGTGTTCGCTTGAGCAAGTCTTCCTGCACGCG
>CAZZJN010000128.1:0-4915 GCA_964654505.1 uncultured Ardenticatenaceae bacterium
ACGGCAATATAGACGCCCATAGCCACGCATAAGCGGTAATCATCCCACAGTTGTTCCCAACCGTAATCCTGAATCCCGCGGCGGATGAGCGCTTCGTGGTAGTGGCGCAGGATAGGCCGTTCCCAGCGACGTCGGGCTTCAACATCCCAATCCAGGGCGATGGCGTAGGCCAGATCGTAGGCCCCCAGCCACGTCGACAGACTCCAGTCGAACGGCTGGCGGTCGATGAGATAGAGCGGACGCCAGCCGTCGCGCGGGACCATTATATTATAGCAGCCGGCATCGCCGTGTATGAGGGTGAACCCGTTGAGGTCGCGGCCGCGGGTGATCATCGCCTGAGGGTGGCGGGCGAACAGGTCGTGGATCATGCCGGGCCAGTGGGGCGACAGCTCGCCCGGCAACTCGCGGATAATGTGTCCGGCTCCCGGCTCGGCGATGGCGACGAAGCGCCGGATGTGGGCGGCATCGTGGATGGGCCCCCCGGCCTCGGCCAGTCGATCCGCCCCCCACCAGCGGGCGTGGATAACGGCGAACGCGTCGGCCAGGGCCAGGCCGTATTCCAGCGAGGGTGTCCGCTCGCAGGCGATCGTATGCGTCGGTGAGATATCTTCCAGCAGCAGGTGGTAGCGCCGCTGGGTGGGAGAATAGAGGCCGTCGTAGCAGCGCAGCAATGGCGCGTCCGGCACATCGAGGTAGTCACAGGTGTAGTAGTCGACTTCCGACGGCCCGAAGAACTCCCCGTCGCCCAGGTCAGTGTTAACCAGCTTAAGGAACAGGTGCGGGGGCCGCTCGCCCGCCGCGTCGGCTGAGTAGCGCAGGCGCAACGCGCCGCTGGTTGACCAGTTGCCGCGGCCGGCATCGACATCGAATGCGTCAACTGTGCCGCCGGACAACGCGCCGCTACGACGGAGAACGGCCGTCAGCCATTCCGGCGTTACCTGGTCGATGTGGGTGATCACTTCGTTAGGCATAAGCCCTTGTGCTGGGAATTCGCCAGGGTTGTCGTTGATGCGTGAAGCTGAGATGCACGGTTAAAGTATGCGCTCTTTTTACTACCTGAACCAGTCTAATATTCCTTTCCGCAGTGCTTCTTGCCTATGGAAAACCAGCCGTTGCCCATCGGGTGACCAAGAGGAGATGTCGGCGACCATGTTCCGGCCGCTAACTCGTTCAGGTTCGCCGCCATCCGCTGGAACTATGTAGATGGCCGGGTCTCCGTCGCGCGTCGAGGTGAAGGCGATCTGTGTGCCGTCCGGCGACCAGACCGGCGCATAATCCCATGCTTCGCCGCTGACCAGAGCTTGCTGGTTGCCGCCGTCCGCGTCCATGAGGAAGATGTCGGAATTGCCGTTCCGCTCGGTGGCGAACACGATTTGTGTCCCATCCGGCGACCAGGACGGCGCCATGCCCGCCGCCGGGGTAGGCAACGGCCGTTGGTCCGTGCCGTCGGGATTCATCGTGTAGATCTGTATGTCGCCGCCAAGCTTGGTGCCGAAGGCGATCCGGCTCCCGTCGGGCGACCAGGCGATGCCGTACTCCTGGACGTTGTTGTTCGTCAGGTTCGTATCGCCGCTGCCGTCGGCGTTGATCACAAACACCTCGTGTGTGTTCCACCCGGCTCTACCGGATATGTAGGCGATGCGGCTCCCATCGGGCGACCAGGCGGGCAGGTAGTTGTTGCGGCCGTTATGAGTCAGCTGCCGCAGCCCGGCCCCCTCCGTGTCGACAATATACAGCTCGTTGGCGGGCGATCCCGGAACGACCGGGCCATTGTTCTTCCCGCGCGAGAAGGCGATCTGCTGCCCGTCGGGCGACCAGGCCGCGCCCCAGTGGACGTAACCCGGATCGTCAAACAGGAGCGTTTGGTCGCGCCCATCCACGCCGATAGTATGGAGGAGTGTGGTCGATTGTTGTGCGTAATCCGGAATAGCCCAGAAGGGATCGGCCGCCTCCGGGTCGCCTGCCGCCGGCAAAATGTCGAACTTGATCAGGTCGTAGATTAAGGCCATCTGTTGCTCGGCCACATCCGGCGGGACGAGCGTGTCGGCCGTGGTGACGACAATCAGGTCGAGATCGGGTATCAGTATCACAAACTGGCCTGCATAGCCCTGGGCCGCGATCGCCCTGTGCCCGGCAAACACATCCGGTTTCCAGTTCCACCATTGCATGCCGTACCACTCGATGGGCATGGTCCGGCTGTTGCCGGTGAATAGACCTTCGGATTGCGGATAGGCCGAGGTATGGACCCAATTGGCGGGGATGACTTGTTGGCCGTCCCACATTCCCCGATTCAGGTAGAGATAGCCGAATTTGGCCATGTCGCGCGGCGTCAGTTGCAGGCCGATGCCACCGATATTCACCCCGTTGGCGTCCTCGATCCAGTCCCAGGTGGTGATGCCGAGCGCGGGAAAGAGCCTTTCGGCCGCGTATTCTTCCAGTGATCGCCCGGAGAGTGCGCTGAACGCGGCCGAGAGCAAATTGGAGTCGCCAGAGCTGTAACTCCAGGCCTCGCCCGGCCGAAAAGCGACGCCGTTTTGCAGCACGTAGTTGGTGATGTCCAACCGGTTGAAGAACTCAATTCCGGCTTCGGGACCGCCCTCCATGGCAACAGCCGACAGATCTTGCTCCAGATTCCCTTCATCCCAGGCGATGCCGGAGCGCATTCGCAGGAGATCGCCCAGCGTGATGCCGGCCAAATCGCGATACCGGCCATCTTCGAAGGTGGCCGGCAGCGCCTTGCCAAGGGTCGTGTCCGGGCCGGAGATTGTACCATCGGCGATTGCCATACCGTAGAGCGCCGACACGACACTCTTGGTGACCGAGTTGAGCGTGTACGGGTCGTCGGGGCTATAACCGTTGAAATATGCTTCGTGTACCAGGTAGCCGCCCTTGACGATGAGAAGGCTGTTGAGATAGGGTAACTCGCGTACGACGGTTGCCTCCAGCTTGGCCGGCAGCGACGGGTCCAGACCCAATGTGGCGGGGTCGGCGCTGCGCCAGCCATCGGTCGGCCAGTAGTCGCGCGCGGGGGGCGTGGAAGCCGGCGGGGTTGGTGGCGGCGAGGGGTCAGACGATGACGACGATCCGCAAGCCGCCAGCGACAACCCGAATAGCATTAAGGCCAGGAGTAACTTATTCATAGCGCAGTCTACACCGTCGCCTTTGCCCGGCCGTTGGCCAGCAGATAGCAGATGATCATGATCGCCAGGCCGTTCAGCGCATGCAGCGCCCTGACCGCGGGCGGCAGAGGTGGCAGGTGGACGAGCAAGCCCTGAACAAAAAACAGGAGCGGGACCGAGATCGACAGGATCAGGTTCAGCCGGCTGCTGCGGGAGATGAGGGCCGCGATTCCCAGAACCAGGCTTACGAGGAACAGGATTACTCCAACACGGGCATGGAGCGATGCGTCGGCCCCGCCGAAGACGGACAGCGCGATCAGGTAGAAAAGCGAGACCCCTCCCAGAAAAACGACCCAGGCCAGTACGGTGTTGATACGGGCAAATAACGGTTTCATCGATGTTCTCCTAATAAGTGATGTATGGAGTGACCCGTAGATTATACCTTTCCCATTTTCCTGCTTTCATGGTGGCTTGCTCCTAATCCGGTCGGGAAATGTCTGGGAGAATGGCCAGCGTCAACGCAGGTGCGAGGCGCTTACCGAAGAGCCTCGCACTTGCAACTTGCTACCTGCCACTGGCATTCCCTACGGCAGTTCGATTGTCGTATGGTCAGTCACCTCCGGGTCGCCGTAGCTGACATCGACCAGGAACGCGCCGCCGTCCTCCAGAGTGCCTTCGGCCATGAACCGGAGGAGCGGGGCTGCATTCGATTGGCTGGGCTTCAGGTATTCCGTGAAGGTCGCTGCCGACCCCACGCGCCGCGACGCCAGACCTTCCAGCTCGGTGATCGTCGCAACCCCGTCGGACTTCGCCGCGTCGATGTCGGCTCTGGTGAAGAACCACACCGGAACCGCGCCGCGGCCGGTCATCTCCGACAGGGCCGGGGCGGGGCCGCTACCCGGTTCACCCGCCCAATATTCAACGACGTCGGTCGTCGGTGGCTGGCACCCGAACGCGCCGGGGCCGGCATCGCCGGGAAAGTCGAAGAAATCGTTCAGGTTGAACTCATCCGGCACGCAGGCGGGATCGCGATAGAAGACTATTGCCACCCATTCGCTGTCGCCGAAGGTCTCATTCTCGCCGAACCGGGCGTAGAAAGGCGGCCCATCGCCGTTTTCGACGCGGGTGAGCTCGGTTTCTTCCGCAGCCGTCTTTTCAGTTGGCGCGGCCGGCTCTTCCGCCGGCTCCACCTGTGCGCTGTCCGTCGGTTCGATCGTTGGTGGTTCCGTGGAGACCGGCGTCGTCGCGTTACTTTGCCCGCAGGCGACTATCAGGCCCATCGAAACCACTAAAAAAAATAATCCGAAATACTTCCTCACCTGATGTGTGTTCACTTGGTCTCTTCTCCTTTTGCGCGGATCTTGAAAAATACTGAGCTGATTAGCCTCATTCTAAATTGTCAGGTTTCCTGATGTCATGGGGGCGAGACCCTAAATGGGCCGGGAAAAGCGAACAGGCGGGAGTGACTGGAGGGGGCAACACGTGCCCGCTCTGGTTAGTTTTCAACGGCCGCAACCCCGCCTCGATCTGCTCCCGCCGCCCCTCCAGGAACGGCGGCAGGGCCAGCGTCTCACCCGGATGGGCCGGGTCCTTGTCGGCGGCGAACGACGACGACCTGCACGACGATGATACCCTCGTCGCCGCTTTGCCCCTTTGTCTGTCCGGATTCAGTGGATTTGCTTGGGTCAGGCAACCGGGCAACCGTCCCATCCGTGGTCATTCGCGGTAAACCACCTCAACCCGCGTTCATTCGCGGTAAACCACCTCAACCCGCGTTCACTCGTGTTCATTCGCGT
>CAZZJN010000128.1:5015-7611 GCA_964654505.1 uncultured Ardenticatenaceae bacterium
GTTCACTCGTGTTCATTCGCGTTCATTCGCGGTAAACCACCTCAACCCGCGTTCATTCGTGTCATTCGCGTAAGCTCGCGTTAAACCACATTCTTCATGCGATTGCCCCGCGGTTATCCTAAATCCCCTTGACAACCCGCACAAATGTTCTATATTATGCTTTGTGACAAGACCACCACGCATCGACGGCCTCACCCTGGCCGGCATCGCCTTGCTGCTGTTCTTCACCGCCAGCATTGTGCGCGGCTGGGGAGGCGAGGGCAACCCCGCGGCCGCGGCCCCGACGCCCGTCCCGATCCCTGACGCAACGCTACCGGACATTCCCCCGCCGGAGATCGTGCCGCCCTATGACACGTATGTCCTGACGCAAGGTATCCACGGCCAATCCTACGGCCACTACGCCGTCGATATCGCCGCGGGCAACGGAGCGACGATCAAGTCGATCATCAATGGCACGGTGACGGGCACGGGCTATGACCAGTGGGGCAACACCTTCATCCAGATCGAGAACGACGTCTACGCTGTCCTCTATCTCCACGGCCACTATTCGGCCGTCGTGGGCGAAGCCGTAACCGCCGGGCAAGCCATCGGCACGGAGAGCAACATCGGCTACACCCTCGACATCTACGGCAACTCCTGCGCCGGGCGCGATTGCGGCTATCACACCCACCTCAACGTCTTCGACAAGCGGCTGGGGAGCAATATCGACCCCCTGACGCTCATCCCCGCCAACTATCCCTGACCCGTCCGGGCGCAGAGAGTGACATTTGTCGTATTTTGAGTGTGACAATTGTCACTAGGAGAATCCGGCGGCTTCCATTAAAGTATCCGTGTGTGACGGTCGGTCGGGCTGATCCGGCCGGAGAACTTATTCATCACCTCTGGACTGGAGCCAATGGAAACCCCGGGGATCTTGCGAGACCCCTGGGGTTTTGCCGTTTAGGGGGATCAATCGTTGCGGCACCGGGCGATGGCTCGTTCCAGCCCGTCCAGCCCGCGAGCCACGGTCTCCATCTCCGGGCCGAAGCTGATGCGGCTGTGGTGGCGATAGCGGGCGTAGGTGCGGCGCTTGTCGGGGTTGACGTCGAAGAACACCCCCGGCACGGTGATGACCTTCTCCTCCAGCCCCGCCTCGAAGAACTGGAAGCCGTCGTTGAGCGGCGGCGGCAGTTGCGACAGGTTGGCCCACACGTAGAACGTCCCCGCCGGCTCCACCTCCACGGTGATCCCCATTTTGTACAGCCGGTCGAGCATGTAGTCACGCTTGGCGCGGAAGGCGGTCTGGATGGCGGCCGTCTCCTGATAGACGCTCTCCGGCTCCAGCAGCGAGGCCACCTCCGACTGGAACGGGTTGTTGGCCCCGCCGTCGAGGAACGACCCGGCGCTGGCGATGGCCGAGATGACCTCGGCCGGCCCCAGCGTCCAGCTGATGCGCCAGCCCGGATAGCGCCAGTTTTTGGTCAGCCCGTCGACGATGATGATCGGGTCGCGGTCGACGTCTTCCACGTGGGCCGCGGCCGAGACCATCTTGGGCGGCTGGCCCGGCTCGTGGCCGTTATAGATGTAGTGGGAGTAAAACTCGTCGAGGATGAGCGAGCAGCGGTAATTGCGCGCCAGCTGCGTCCAGCGCGCCAGCCGCTCCCCCTCGATGAGTTGGCCGGTGGGGTTGGCCGGGTTGCTCAGCAGCATGGCCTTCAGCCCGCGCCCCTGAATCTCGCGCTTCACCATCTCCAGCGGCGCGTGATAACCGAGGTCCGGTTCCAGCAGGATGGGGATGGGGATGAACGCCTTGAAGATGCTCAGCAGCTCCTCGTAGGCGGTGTAGTCGGGCAGGAAGTGGCCCATGTTGATGTTGCCCAGCGCGGCGGCGATGCGGGCCAACGCCACGCGGCCGCCGCCGGAGATGCTGACGTTCTCCCAGGTGTACTGGCTGCGCTTGCCCTGGCGATAGAGGGTGTTATAAAGCTCGGCCACCTTGTGGCGCAGGGCTATTTGGCCGGTGATGGGGCCGTATTCATGGCGGCGGGGGTCGATGGTGACCTGGCCGATGCGCGGCGGGGCGCCGGGCAGGGGGCCGGTCTCCGGCGCGCCCTGGCCCAGATTGGCCCAGTCGGGGGCGTCATAGGTGAAGCCCAGCTCGGCCGCGCGGTGCATGACGTAGATCACGCCGGTGCGCGGAACCTCGCGAAAGCCGGGAATTGAGGGTTGCGTCATCTAATGGATTGCCTTATGATCGATTTTAGTTTGACAGATTAGCTGATTCAATCACGGGCGGCCGCGGCCGCCGGTGATGAAAACAATCGCGTATTGTCCAGTGATCGGGCGCGAAAGTCAATGAGGTAGGACGTGGCCAATAAAGCCCCAACATCGAGCAAACGAACCGGCACGCACCCGTCGCGCGGCGAGCTTCGCAACAGCATCGTCTGGCCCGTGATCATCATGGCCCTCACCTGGGCGGCCGGCCTGATCATCTATAGCATCGCCCCCGGCCGGTTCGACGTGGTTGTGTCGGCCATCATCGCTGTCGGGCTGCTGGTCTACCTCGTGTGGTACCAGCGTCGCCTGCCCATGACCGACCGCGAGCGCATCTTCTCGC
>CAZZJN010000129.1:0-7610 GCA_964654505.1 uncultured Ardenticatenaceae bacterium
ACCTGGATGTGCAAAGGCCGAGCAGCTATCGTATACCCAAAGAGAAGACAGCTTGGAGCATACTTGTCCGCAGGATAATCCTCAATGATGACAACATTATGGCCCGCTTCGCGTATTTCCAGCTCGCTGATATTCCGCTCAACGATACGGCGAAATGCGTGGCGCGATAATTCATAGCTACCATTCGCCAATTGTACGCGAATATGCGCCAAGGATTTCACAGAATTAATCCTGTTTCAAATACTTCTCGAACCACCCCAGCATATACTCCAGCCGCGCCACCCGCCGGTCTGTCCGCCCGCCACGGCTGACTCCGTGGGACTCGCCGGGCAGCAACAACATCTCCGTGTCCACGCCCAGCTTCCGCAGGGAGATAAACACCTGCTCGCCCTGCTCCTGGTCGCAACGATAGTCATTCTCGCTATGAATCACCAGCGTCGGGGTTTTGGCGTTGCCGATGGCGCTGATGGGCGACTGCGCCCAGTTCATCTCGATGTCCTCCCACGGCGGCGGCGTCCCGGCCAGGTTCTCCAGCCCCCAATTCAGGTCGCTGGAGCCGTAGAAGCTGATGAAATTGCTCACCGCGCGCTGGGCCACGGCAGCCTTGAAACGATGGGTGCGGCCGATGATGAGCGTGGTCATATAGCCGCCGTAACTGCCGCCGGTGACGCCCATGCGCTCCGGGTCGATGTAGGGCAGACGCTCCACGTAATCGGTCCAGGCCATCACGTCATCATAATCGACCGTGCCCCATTGGCCATAGATAGCACCGGTCACGCCCTCGCCGTACCCCTGGCTGCCGCGCGGGTTGCTCCAGTAAACGACATAACCGGCCGCGGCCAGATAGTGAAACTCATGCATGAACATGTTGCCGTACTGCGTCTGCGGTCCGCCGTGGATCTCCAGAATGGACGGGTACTTGCGCGACGGGTCGAAGCCGGGCGGCTTGAGGATCCAGCCGTGCAGGTCAAAGCCGTCGGCCGTCTTGACCCACACTTCCTCGATCTCCCCCGCCTCAACCTCGGCCAGCCAGGGGTTGAGTGTCGTCAGCACCCGTGGCTCGCCGGCCGCGCCGCTCTCGTCGATGTCCCGGACAAGCAACTGGGCCGGATCGCCGAGCGTGGCCCAGAGATAAGCCACGCGCCGCCGCTCACGGTCGAAGGTGTAGCCGCCGACGACGCCCGGCCCGGGAATAACCTGATCGTAGGGGCGGGTCTGTGACCCGTCCATGCCGTCCGAATCAAACGCGGGCAGCGAGACCAGCGGTTCGTCGCCTTGCCATGAGGCGATGGAATAGACTCGCCGGCCATCGGCCGACCAGACCAGCGCGTAAGGCCCGGAGCCGTTGAAGATATCGCCGTTCGTGGATGGAGACAGATGGAGGTCGATGCTCTCGCTGACATCGCGCACCTCGCCGCCGTCAACAGGAGCCACGTAGAGCCGCGCGTTCTGATACCAGCGACCCGGCTTGTCCCGACCCAGCCAGGCCAAATGCTGGCCGTCGGGCGAGAAGGTCGCGGCGTACTTGCGGCCGGGGCGCGTCTCGATCTGTCGCATCTCGCCTCCCTCGGCGGGGATGAGATACAGCTCCGTGGCGTCGAGGTCCATATCGGGTCGCTCGCTGCGATTGGAGTTGAACAGGATGGAGCGGCCGTCGGGCGACCAGTGCGGCTCGGTCTCGTCCTTGTCGCCCTCGGTCAGCTGCTTCGCCTCGCCCGTGGCGGCGTCGATGACCCAGACGTGCCAATGTTCCTTGGGCAAATAACCCATGCCGTCAAACTTGTAGTCGGTGCGGGTGATGTGGCGGAAGGAAATGCCGAGCTTCTTTTTGCCCTCGTCCTTCTCGCGCTCCAGGGCGTCGGCGTCCTTCTTGCGAAACTGGGCCACGAACTTCGTCCCGTCGGGCGACCACTCGTAGCTGCCGATGCTGCCCTTCAGTTCGGTCAGCGGCCGGGCTTCGCCGCCGTCCACGGGGAGCAGATAGATCTGCGCCTGCTCCTCGCTGCCGCGATTGGACAAAAAGGCGATGACGCGGCCGTCGGGCGACCAGCGCGGCTGGCTGTCGGACTGCTTGCCCCAGGTGAACTGTCGCAGTTGACCGTCATCGACGCCGACCAGCCACAGATTGGTATATTTCTTCTCCGTCTCACGCTCGACGCGCTGGACGGTGAAGGCCACATGGCGGCCGTCGGGCGAGACCTGCGGGTCGGCCGGGACGTGGAAGGAGTAGAGATCATCGGTCGTCGCCATGCGAGGCGCGGCCGCTGTTTGGTTATCGGTCATGGGAAAGTCTCCAATCGGATGAATTAATCTAAAGATACCACGTTCGATGGTGCGATGGTATGAATCGGGAGCCCCGCGCGTTCGCTCAGGGAGCCGGATCGAACAGCCCCGGATTCTCCGCCACCCAGGCGTAGAGCGCCCGAATGCCTTCGGCCGGAGAGACCTTCGGCCGCCAGCCGAGCAGATGCTCCGCCCGTCGAATATCGGCCACGAAGACGCGCTGGTCTCCCGGCCGCCAGGGGCCGTAGTGGATCGGTACCTGCCGCCCGGCCAGTTCCTCCAACAGCGGCCCGAACTCGCTCCAGACGGCCAGCGTGTTGTCGGGACCGCCGCCCACATTGAATATCTCGCCGCTCAACTCGTCGATGCGGTCGATCCCCGCCTGATAGGCCGCCACCAGGTCGTCAATGTAGAGCACATCGCGCACCTGCATGCCGTCGCCATAGATGGAGATCGGCCGCCCCAACACCGTGGCGATGACGAAATGGGCCACCCAGCCCTGATCCTCGACGCCGAACTGTCGCTTGCCGTAGATGCACGACTGGCGCAGCACCAGCGTTCGCAGGCCGTAGATGCGGGCATAGTCGCGCGTGTACTGGTCGCCCGCGCCTTTCGAGCAACCATAGGGCGAGTGGAAGTCCAGCGGCAGACCTTCGGGGATGCCATAGGGGAAATCGGCATAGGCGTAGCGCGAGCCGCGCCGCACAATGCCCACATCCTCCATGCCGCCATAGACCTTGTTGGTGGAGGCATAGAGCAGGGCCGCCTCCGGCGCGCCGGTGCGCACCGCCTCCAGCACGTTGAACGTACCCAGCGCGTTGATTTCGAAATCCTCGCGCGGATCGACGACGGAGGACGTCACCGCCACCTGCCCGGCCAGATGCAGCACCACATTCGGCACGGCCTCGCCCACGGCCGCGCTGAGCCGGTCGTAATCGCGAATGTCGGCCTCGATGACGCGCAGGCGCTCGCTGCCGTAGCGCTCGTGGAGCCAGTCCAGATTGGCCCGGCCGCCCCGGCGCGACAGATTGTCATAGATGGTGACGGCGTGGCCTAGCTGTAAAAAATGGTCGGCGCTGTTGCTGCCGATGAACCCGGCTCCGCCGGTGATGAGTAAATTCTCGTTGTTCATTGATTGTCTCGGTATACCACAGGTTGAACGTTCAACCTGCATGATTATTATACAGTCTCGCCCGGTTCAGTCCGCCGACGCTCGCGCCGCCAGAGCTTCGGCCTGCTCCTCAAGCCATAGCCGGTAATCCGGTTGCGTGGCCAGGTCGACGGTCATCAATATCGCATCCTCGTTCGTATCGCGATAGTAGCGTTTGCGCAACCCGACCTCTTCGAATCGATACTTGCGATAGAGATTCCGGGCCACCTCGTTGCTTGTCCTGACTTCCAGCGTCACCAAAATTGGATCATGCGCCAGCGACTCCAGCAGCAGGTTGAGCATCAGCCACTCCCCTCGGCCGCGGCCGCGCTCGTCGGGATGGACGGCGATGGTGCTGACGTGGATCTCCCCGGCGATAAGCCAGTAGCCGGCGTGACCGGCGAGTTGCTCGCCCGCTTCATCGTGGCGCACCAACACCTGATAATGGGCCAGGGTGTTATTGACCAACTCATTGGTATAGAGCAACTCGGTGCCGGGCGTTGGGAAGGAGAGGCGGTCGACGGCCAAAACGGCGGGGATATCGGCCACGGCCATCGGCCGCAGCAAATAGGGAGACGGCAAAATCAGCATGCGCTGTCAGGCCGGCTCGCGGAAGTAGAGTGGCGCGAGGTCGCCGGCGTCGGTCACCTGCTGCTTCTTCCAGCGGCCCCAGCCGATCTCAGCCAGCACGGCCGCCCGTCGCACCCCGGCCGCGGGCGAGACGATCACGGCCTGGCGGTTGATTCGACGGATCGATTTGGCGGCCGCGGCGTCGATCTCGCCCGCGAAAGTCACCGGCACCTGGACCCGGCCCAGCAGATCGTCCCATTGCGTGATGACCGGATCGCCGACCGCTTCCCAGCCGCGTTTGGCGTTCCAGCTATATTGCCCAGCCCACAGGCGCGTGCGGCCCGCCTGCCCGACGACGATCAGGTCTGTATCGGCCGCGGGGACGGCCGTGGCGACGATATCGAGCGTGGGCACGCCGATGAGCGGCAGCTTTTGGCCCAGCGCGATCCCCTTGGCCACCGCCAGTCCCACCCGCAAGCCGGTATAGGAGCCGGGGCCGATGGCGACAGCGACCGCGGCCAGATCGTCGGACGTCACGCCGGCGCGCGACCACAGTTGGGCCACTGCCGGCGCCAGCTCGATCGTCTGCGTGCGGTGGTTGCGCCAGCCGAACTCGGCCAGGACGGAGCCTCCGTCGTGCAGGGCCAATCCCACCCAGTCGGTGGCGGTGTCGATTGCCAGGATCATCGAGCCTCCGGTCGAGCCCCTTGGTGAGGTGTATTGTTCATAAGCGGAGCGAGCATCAAACGTGTCATAGTGAATCGGTCGGCGCCTCAGACGCCAAAAGCGTTCTTGCGAAAATCAACGAGCAGGACGGACGAGCGCTCTCCCGTGGCGCTGATGCGCATCCGGCGGCGCGTGGGGCTGTCATAGATCAGGCCGATCCACAGACGGTCGGCGGGCAGCAGATCGACGATATGCTCCGGCCATTCGACCATGACCGCCGCGTCGCTGTCGAAGATATCCGTCAGGCCGACGCTTTCGACATCGGCCGCGCGCTCCAGTCGGTAGCAATCGATATGATAGAGAATGCAGCCGTCATTGGGGCGGGGATATTCGTTGACCAGCACGAAGGTCGGGCTGGTGACGCGCAGGGGGGTCCCCCAGCCACGACCGATGCCTCGGGCCAACGCCGTCTTTCCCGCGCCCAACTCTCCCGACAGGCAAACAAAGTCGCGCGGCTCCAGCAACTCGCCCAGGCGAATGCCCAGGCGCTCTGTCTGGGCCAGGCTTGTGCTGACAAAATCCAGCGTTCGCTCGTCCAGGATCGCCATATGCTTGAGAAAGCCCTAACTCGTTATCCTTATAATAGTCACTCTTGCGCAACCAGGCCCGGTTGCGGGCCGATATGAGCCGACCATGAAACCGGCATTACCGCAAGCTTGATCGTCAATTATACTTTGATGGTATGATATACGCATCCGAAGAATGAACCGTGGCGCATCAACCTGCTATTCATCAATCACATAACGTCAACCGGTAGTCATTAACTCTCATGCGAACCCTGATCCTCTCTGATATTCACGCCAATTGGGTCGCCCTCGAAGCCGTGCTGGAAGATGCCCGCGGCCGTTGGGAACGTCTTTGGTTTCTGGGCGATCTGATCGGCTACGGGCCGAATCCCAATGAATGCGTCGAGCGGCTGCGCAAACTGGAGCCGGCGGTCGCTTTGTCGGGCAATCACGACTGGGCCGTGCTCGGCAAGCTGGACACCGAGGAGTTCAACGACGACGCGCGCTGGGCCGTCAACTGGACGCGTAAGACGCTGACCGCGGAGAACCGGGCCTACCTCGACGGCCTGCCGCCATTGAGCGTGGCCCCTCCCTTCACCTTGGCCCACGCCAGCCCGCGCCATCCGGTGTGGGAGTACATCCTCGACTTGCAGACGGCGCTGGAGAATTTCGCCTGGTTCGACACACCCGCCTGCCTGGTGGGTCATTCCCATATCCCGGCCCTGTTCCTGTTGGACGAGGAATCGGCCACCCTGGAACTCAATCTGCCGGCCGACGGCGATATCATCGATATGACCCTCGGCCGGGAGCGTATGATCATCAATCCCGGCAGCGTCGGCCAGCCGCGTGATGGCGATCCTCGCGCGGCCTACGCGCTGTTCGACGACGAGACGCATACCTGGGAGATGCACCGCGTGCCCTACGACATCGCCGAGACCCAACGACGAATGAAAGGTTACAGGATGCCGTCGCGATTGATCGAGCGGCTGGATTACGGCATGTAGCTGGACACAAGCGGAACATTCCGTGACCGGTGGTCGTCACTATGACAGAAGATCATCGAAATCGTGATTGTTGAGGAAGGGAAACCATGAAACGCCGAATTTTAACGCTCGTCACTTTGATCGTCTTGTCGTTGGCCGCCGTCGCCTGTGCCGGCCGGAGTTCACAGGCCATAACCGAGGAGTATGCCGGGGCGGCTCCCATGCCGGCCGCGCCGGAAATGGACAGAGAACTGGCGGCCGTGGCGGAATCGTCCGCGTTCGACCAGGGCGTGACCAATCAGTTGCCGTCCGGGCAGGAGCGGCTCATCATCCGCACGGCCAATATGTCGATCGTCGCCACGGATACCGAGGAGGCGCTGAACGCCATCGCCGCCCTGGCCAACAACGGCGGCGGCTGGGTCGTCAGCAGCGAAGTCTACCAGTCGGGCAACGACACCAAGACCGGCTACATCCAGATTCGCATCCCGGCCGAGGGCTTCCAGAGCGTGCTCGATGCCATCTCCGGGCTGGCGGTCAAGGTCACCAGCCTCAGCACCTCCGGCCAGGACGTGACCGAGGAGTTCGTCGACCTGAGCGCCCGACTGGGCAATCTGGAAGCGACGGCCGCCCGGCTGCGTACCTTCCTCGATGAGGCCCGTAACGTGGAGGAGGCCCTGGCGGTCAACGTGGAGCTAAGTCGTGTGGAGGGCGAGATCGAGTCGCTGAAGGGTCGCATGCAATATCTGCAGCAGTCCGCGGCCTACTCGTCCATCACCGTCAATGTGACCCCCGACGCGTTGGCCCAACCGATTCAGGTGGGCGGGTGGCAGCCAACCGGCGTGGCCAAGGAGGCCGTCGAGGCGCTGATCGGCATGCTGCAAATGCTGGCCAACACGGCCATCTGGCTGGTAATCTTCGCGCTGCCGGTGCTGCTGGTCATCTTGCTCCCGTTCATCCTGCTCTTCTGGCTCATCAAGCGACTGCGACGGCGGGAGCGGGCGGCCGCGGCCGCCACGCCTCCCCCGACCGAGGAGTAGGCGCAATCGACTGAAACAGGGTTTTGCGAGCCGGGTTTCCCCTGCGGAAGCCCGGCTTTTTTTGTGCCCTATAGCCCGATGCCAACGCCCTATTACCGCCGCCTCTCTGCTATAATCCGCGCTATGGACAAAAGAGTGCTGGACCTGACCACCCACCCCAATCCGTTTGCCGACCTGATCGGCTTGCGCTTCGATAGCTGGGGCGACGGGGAGAGCGTTTGCTCGATTGAACTGGAACCGCGACTAATGAACCCCAACGGCGTGTTGCATGGCGCCGTCGTGTACGCTCTGGCCGACACGGGCATGGGCGGGGCCTTGCTGTCCGCGCTCGAAGGCGGGCGCATTTGCGCCACCA
>CAZZJN010000130.1:0-5835 GCA_964654505.1 uncultured Ardenticatenaceae bacterium
CCATCTCGTGCTCGCCGTCATACATGAACATGTAGAAGACGACGCGCAGGTAGTAATAGCCGGATATGACGCTGGTGATGACGCCGATGAGAACCAGCCACAGCAGCCCCTGGGCCTCAATGGCCGCGCGAAAGACGAAGAACTTGGCCGCGAAGCCGCCTGTCGTCGGGACGCCCGTCAGCGACAACATGAAGAAGGCCATGCAGACGGCGATCCACGGATGGCGCTTCACCAGTCCCTTGTAATCTTCCAGCATGACCCCCTCGCCCTCCTTGCGCTCCATGGCCACGACGATGGCGAACGCGCCGAGGTTCGTGAAGACATAGGCGAACATGTAGAAGAGGGCCGCGCTGATGCCGTCGGGGTTGCGGGAAGCGGCCGCGACGGCGATGAGGATATAGCCGGCATGGGCGATACTGCTATAGCCGAGCATGCGCTTGATGTTGGGTTGGGCGATGGCCAGAACGTTGCCGATGATGAGCGTCAGGGCGGCCATGATGGCGATGGCCGTGTCCCAGGTATTGCTCAGCGTCGGCAAGGCCACCATCAGGATGCGCAACAAAGCCGCAAAGCCGCCGACCTTGGCCCCCACGGACATGAAGGCCGTGACGACCGTGGGCGCGCCCTCATAGACATCGGGCGTCCACATGTGGAAGGGAGCGGCGGCGACCTTGAAAGCGAAGCCGACCAGCACCATCGCCGCCCCGGCCAGCAGGAGCATCGTGGTGCCGCTCTGGGCCGCGGCCACAACGCCGGGCAGCGACGTCGTTCCCGTCGCCCCATAGAGCAGGGCCACGCCATAGACGAAGATGGCCGAGGAAAACGCGCCCACGATGAAATACTTCAGGGACGACTCCTCGGATTCAGGCCGCGGCCAGGCCAGCCCGGCCAGGATATAGAGCGGGATCGACAGCAATTCGAGGGCCAGGAAGATGAGGATGAGATCGTTGGCCATGCCCATGAGCATCATCCCGCTGAGCGAGAACAGCATGAGCATGTAGAACTCCGACCGGTCGTGCCCCGTCCGTCGCAGGTAGTCGACCGACAGCAGGATGGTCAGGATGCCGGTGACGGCGAAAATGACGTTGAGGGCGACGGCGAAGTTGTCGGCCACCATCATGGGCGAGCCGCCGGATACGCTGAACGAGGAGCGGCCGTCGTTCCACAAGACGACCGAAGCGATCAGCGCGGCCACCAATCCGACGATCGACAGGATCGGCGCCGGCCGCTTCATGCGCTCCGGGCCAATGAGCAGATCGAGAAGCATCAACAAAATGCCTGTCCCGGCCACAAACATAAACGGCCACACGACGGCATAATCGATAGTGGGTGGTATAAACTCCATAATAATCCTCACCGGAAGTAAACCACAGATCGCCCGGATTTAACAGGTTTAATTGACCCGAATCCGACAGGGTGGGCAAACGGTGCGATCGATAATGGATTATCCCGAAGAACGGGCGACACGTCAATTTAAGCAGGACAAACGCGCATAGGCCAAATGCCGTACGGGTGGGGCAAGGCAGCCGATGATCCTCCTCTTTGCAGAATCACGCAGATGCCGCCTTGTCTCAACCCAGAGGGGCGAGACAATCGGCGAATCACCTACCTAGCCCAGCCAAAGGCTCTCGCGCCGATTGTCCCGCCCGTACGACGATTCATCTACATACGATTGCTCTATCATCATCGTCTTAATGTACACAATGCAATAACATTAGGTCGAATATCCTGCAATCATCAAGTAGACATAAAGAAAGAATTCAGTCGTTACGCCACTTGCGTTCAGTCATAAGGGAGCCGCATTGTTGAGTCCAAACAAACTGTTGAGAACCCATCGCCATGCGATCATCCTGGGCCTGATCCTACTCGTCGCGGCCGTGTTGCGCCTGTCGGCCATCAATTTCGCCCTGCCCTATGTCTACCACCCCGACGAGGATGTGCTGGTTCTGCCAGCCATGAACATCATCAAGACGGGCGACCTCAACCCGCTACGCATGGATTACGGGTCGTTCTTCATCTATCTGATGGCTTTCACCCACCTGCTTGTATATCTGCAATCGGCACGAACGGGCTGGATTGGCAGCCTCGACGAACTCATCATCCCCGAACGCGGCTGGTATCCCGGCATTTACCCCCATCCCGAATACGTCCTCGCCGGGCGTTTTCTCTCTGTCGCCTTCGGTTTGCTGCTGGTCGTCCTTGTCTACATGCTGGCGACGCGGATGGGTAACGGCAATCGCCGCATGGGACTATTGGCCGCGGCCGTCGCTGCCGTGTTGCCCGATTTCGTCGTCCACTCCCACTACGCCACGACCGACATGGCGCTGACGACCCTGTGCGCCCTGGCCCTCTACCTGCTCGTCCGCGCCTATGACAATTGGGACAGCGACACCCCCTGGGCCTATATCGGTGCGGGCTTCGTTTGCGGGTTGGCGACCTCCACCAAGTATCCGGGGGTGTTGCTTGCCCTGCCACTGCTCCTGGTGCCTCTCTTGCGCGTTCGTCGCCTGGATGACCTGCTCAGCTTCAGGGTGATCGGCGGGCCGTTGGCCATGGCCGCCGGCTTTCTGGCGGCCACGCCCTACGCGTTGCTCGATTTGCCCAAGTTCATCCACTTCACCGCCGCCAATCTGAGGATCTACAATCAGCCGGGCTACGAGCGGATGGGGTCAACCTGGCGCTGGCAACTCAACTATCTGTTCACCGATCGGAATGCCGCCCTGGCCATCGCGGGGACGATCGGGCTGCCGATCGCTTTGTTTCGCTGGGGTCGACGGGGATGGATCATCAACATTTTCGCCCTGGCCGTCCTGTTCACCGCCTTTTCGACCACTGCGCGCGAATCGCGAACGTGGATGCCGCTGGCTCCCGTCGCCTGCGTGTGGGTCGCCCTGGCGCTGGAAACCGCGCTGGGCTGGTTTCGCCGGCGAATGCCGGGCCGCGCGGCCGATCAGGCACTGGCCTACGGACTGCTGGCATTTCTGGTGCTGGCTCCTCTGGCGGCGCGCTCGGCCGAAGCCATCCGCAACCTGCGCGGCCCCGACGTGCGAACCGTCGTCAAGGAATGGATTGAGGCCAACATCCCGCCCGGCTCCGTGATCGCCTACGACCGGTTTCCCCCTTATGTCGATCCCGCGGTCTGGCCGCCCCTGCTAAACTTCGGCCATTACAATCAGGACCTGGATACCTACCGCGAGCAAGGGGTTCGCTATGTGATCGGTTCGGACATCATTCAAAGTGAAAACCGGCTGTCGGCCGAAGACATGGCTCATTTCACGGCCATGACCGAGCAGCTTTGCCTCATCAAAACCTTCACCGGCCCCATTCTGGCCGCGAGCGACCTGACGTACTGGGTCTACGAAATGCCGCCCTGCACGCCGTCGGCCGCGCCATAATGATCTAATCTCTTCCATCATACTCGGATAACAAACGGCCAACCCATATGACCAACACCCTCCGCGACTACTTCCTGCTCGACCCCGACATCGTTTTTCTCAACCACGGCTCATTCGGCGCGACGCCCCGGCCGGTCTTTGACGCCCGGCAAATGTGGCAACGCCGGCTGGAACAGCAACCGGTGCAATTCCTGGGAAGCGACATCGGCGGCTACCTGGCCGAGGCCCGGGCCGCGCTTGGTCGTTACCTGAACGTCGCCGCCGATGACCTGGTGTACGTGCCCAACGCCACCTTCGCCGTCAACGTCGTCGCCCGCTCCCTGGCCCTGGGGCCGGAGGACGAAGTGCTGACGACCGACCACGAATACGGCGCGTGCGAGAACGCCTGGATCTTCATGAGTCGCGAGCGCGGCTTCCGCTACATCCGGCGGCCGATCCCCTTGCCCTTGCCGGATGACGACAGCATCGTGGAGCAGCTTTGGGCCGGGGTGACGCCGCGGACGAAGGTCATCTTCATCAGCCACATCACCTCGCCCACGGCCGTCCGCTTCCCGGTCGAGGCGATTTGCGCCCGCGCCCGCCGGGCCGGCATCCTGACCGTCGTCGATGGCGCCCACGCGCCGGGGCAGATACCGCTCGATCTGTCGGCCGTCGGCGCGGATTTCTACGCCGGGAATTGCCACAAATGGCTGTGCTCGCCCAAGGGCAGCGGCTTCCTCCATGCCCGGCCGGAGGTGCAATCCCTCATCCGGCCGCTCATCGTCGGCTGGGGCTGGGGCGAAGGGCGAACCTTCAGCTTCGGCAGCGATTTTCTGGACTACCTCCAATATCCGGGCACGAACGATTATGCCGCCTATTTGGCCACCCCGGCAGCGATTGAGTTTCAGGCCCAACACGATTGGGACGCCGTGCGGGAGCGTTGCCATGCCCTGGCGGCCGAGACCATCGACCGGATCAATCATCTCACCGGCCTGCCGCTTCTCTACCCCGACCACACGTCTTTCCATCAGATGGCGGCCGCGTCCCTGCCCCCCATCGCCGACCTGCCCGCTTTCAAGAAGCAGCTATACGACCAATATCGGGTGGAGATCCCCTGTATCCAGTGGGGCGGCAGATCATTTATCCGAATCTCGATTCAGGGTTATAATAATCGGGCCGATACCGACGCCTTGTTGGCGGCATTGGAAGAATTATTGGCTCGCGCGGCCGCCGGCTCCTAGCCACAGCAAGGCCCGCGTTATTTCAACGACTGGAGTGTGGTGATGGCCAAAAAGAAGGGCGGATTTCTTGATAATCTTGGCGACCTGATCGACCGCGGACTGGACTTCCTGAATCAGGAAGCCGTGGACGAGCCGCCCGGTGGCAATCCCGATCCGGTGACGCGCCGGGTTTCGCTCATCATCCACAACCCGCGCATCCCCGGCGCCGGCAACCAGCCCCTCAACAAGGCCCAGGGCTGGAACGAGGTCGATAAACTCGTCGATGGCTACATCAGCGACCTGCGCGAGTGCAGCCACGGCTATCTGAATTACGAGGTCGTCGGCGAAACGACCGTCGACAAGTTCCCTCGCAAGGCCGACGGCTTCACCTACACTGCCGACAGCTACATGAACGCCTGGAAGACGCGCAAGGGTTTCCACGATCCCGATCTGGTTGACTATTACGCCCTCATCGACGAGTTCAACATGATCCCCCAGGTCGATGAGAACAAGGTCGACGAGTTCTGGCTGTTCGCCTTTCCCTATGCCGGCTACTACGAGTCGATCATGGCCGGGCCGGGCGCGTTCTGGTGCAACTCGCCGCCGCTGACCGAGACCGGCCAGGCTTCGCGACGCTTCACCATCATGGGTTTCAGCTATGAGCGGGGCGTGGGCGAAATGCTGGAGAACTTCGGCCATCGCGCCGAGTCGATCATGAAGCACACCTTCCGACACAAAAAGGGCGACGACAATCTTTGGGAGCGCTTCTTCCGCCACGAGTTCAAAAACCCGGGCCAGGCCGAGGTGGGCTGGATGCACTACGCGCCCAACAGCGAGCGGGATTACGACTGGGGCAACAAGCGCCGGGTGCTCAGCCGCTGGCGCACCTGGCCCAACTTCCCCAACCTCGAGGGCGAGGCGCAGTGGGTCGATTGCCGTGACTGGGGCAACGGCGACATCCGCCTCCACCACAAATGGTGGTTCAACCTGCTGCCCCACATCACCGGCTCGTCCGGCGGCATCGACTATAATTGGTGGAAGTACATCGTCGACCCCGAGACCGTTCGTTAATCAGCCACAGGAGGTAGAGCCGTGAAACTGACAGTGACGCATGTTGTGCTCCTTGTCGTTCTGGTGTTGGGCATTGCGGCGTTTTTCCTGTTCACCAAGGACGCCACGTCGCCGGGAGAGGATCAAACGAACGACGTCCCCCTCTGCCCGGTGGCCACGCCGGAGTTCTT
>CAZZJN010000130.1:5935-7498 GCA_964654505.1 uncultured Ardenticatenaceae bacterium
TGAAGGGTTATAATCAAGCCCATGTTAGCTCTGTCTTCAAACCCTGATGTGGCCGGCGACGCGGATATTGATCCCCCCTCACCGGACGATCACAGATCGCTACCTAACTCTCTGATGTAGCCTTGGACATGCCGCGGTGCGTCCAGGGTATCCTGAACCTGGAGACGCAGTCCAGATGGCGCAACCCCGCAATACTTTTCGTACTCAACGAAGCGAACAAGCCTTCACCTGGGGCGATGTACTCGCCCTGGCGCTGGTGGCCGCGCTGCTATATGCCGGCGTCCGCCTGGCTCTCGATGCCCCCCAGGTCATCCAGGGTCCCGAGATTTCGCTGGCCCCGTCTGCGCTGCCCTGGTACACCCTGCTGTCCGTCGGCCGCATGACGGCCGCCTACGCGCTCTCCATCGTCTTCGCCCTGCTTTACGGACGCGCCGCAGCCTATAACCGGCGCGCCGAGCAACTGCTCATGCCGCTGCTGGACGTGCTACAAAGCGTGCCCATCCTCTCCTTCCTGCCCGTCGTCCTCCTCGGCCTCAGCGCGGTGCTGCCGATCAACGTCGCCGCCGAGCTGGCCTCCATCGTGCTGATCTTCACCAGCCAGGTCTGGAACCTGGCCTTCGCCTGGTACCAGTCCTTGACCACCATCCCCAAGGAGCTACGCGAGGCCGGCAGCATCTTCCGCCTGAACACCTGGATGCAGTTCAGGAATCTGGAGTTGCCCTTCGGCATGATCAGCCTGGTGTGGAACAGCATGATGTCCTGGGCCGGCGGCTGGTTCTTCCTCATGGCGGCCGAGATCTTCACCGTCGGCTCGCGCGACTTCCGCCTGCCCGGTCTGGGCGCCTACCTGCACGAGGCCGCCGGCCAGGAAAATATCGCCGCCGTCGGCTGGGGGCTGGCCGCGCTGATCCTGACCGTGGTGCTGCTCGACCAGCTCGTCTGGCGGCCGCTGCTGGCCTGGTCGGACCGTTTCAAGGTGGGTTCGGTGGAAAACGACGAGCCGCCGACCTCCTGGTTCTACGATCTGGCCGGCAACGCCCGGCTGGTCAACTGGCTGTTTGACCACCTGCTGAACCCGCTGACCGAACGAATCGATCAAGCCATGATGCGCCGTTTTCCCGTGCATTCGGCCGCCGGGAAAAGCGAGGCGCGCAACAAATGGGTCGGGCCGCTGGTCGCCGTCCTGTCGGGGCTGGCGGTGCTGTTCGGTCTGTATCGCGCCGGTCTGATGCTGTGGAGCATTCTACTCAGCCAATGGGGTGAGTTGGCGCTGGGCCTGCTCGCCACCCTGCTGCGGGTGACGCTCGCTCTGGCCATCGCTCTGGCCTGGACCGTCCCTCTGGGCGTGGCCATCGGCACCAACCGGCGGCTGGCCACCCTCCTGCAACCGCTGGTTCAGGTGACGGCCTCCATCCCTGCGACCGCCCTCTTCCCGGTGATCCTGTTGGTGGTGATCGGGCTGCCGGGCGGGATGAACCTGGCCGCCGTACTGCTGATGCTGATGGGCACGCAATGGTACCTGTTGTTCAACATCATCGCCGGAGCCAGCGCCATCCCGCAAGA
>CAZZJN010000131.1:0-7413 GCA_964654505.1 uncultured Ardenticatenaceae bacterium
AGCGTGCGCTTTCAGCAATCTCGCATCGGCCAGACGTACCTTTGACGCCCGCATTGCCCCTCAACTGTTCCCATGACCGACTACTGAAAAACCCTGGGCGGGAGCGGCCGTTTATGGCACTGGCCTTCCGACCGATGCGGCCGCTACCGGACAGGGATCCGGTGCGCCGACTTGCCGGCCATCCGGCGACGGAGCTAATCTTCGTCAAACAGCGGCCGAATGCCGTGGTAGATCTGCGGCCCGCCGAAGGTCTTGGCGATGAGGTCGGGCTGTCTTTGCACCCGCTCGGCGATCTCGGCCGCCGTCAGCGGTTCGTTGCCGTTGGCTAGCAGCACGCTGAACACGGCATCCACCAGGGAGCTTTGCGTGGCCAGGTCGTTGCCATGCCGGTTGAAGTAGCTGCGCACGAGATACTGGAAGGAATCGACCTGGCGCACCTCGCCGGTTTTTGAATCGACCAGATCGACCTGATCGGCGGCTATCTCCTGCCCGGCCTCGCCGCCCAGCGACAGCCGGGTCAACAGATAGGTCTTCAGATCGAGATGGCTCTCTTCCCACCAGGAATAGTCAATATAGAACCTGGTATCGGGTGTCACACGGCGCAAGTTTGCCGTTTTAATCATTGGCCGCGGGTTTTTGGACAAAGATAACGTCTCCTCGTCAGCAGTCGGCGCTAGGCCGCGCCTGCATATTGCCAGTAATGGTCGCCCACCGGTTTGAACGCGGGATTGCGCACCAGTTCGGCGAAGATCGGTCCGGGCGGCAACCGTCGCAACATGTTGATGGCGCTATAGAGCGTCTTGGCATGGACGGTGTTTTGCGGCGTCAATCCGGCCAGGGTCGGGAATACCTCGGTCAGCAAACCCGCTACCGATGTAGAGGGCGATGAGGCCCGGCGCGCGTGGGCGTCAATGGCTGTCACCACGTCCGTGCCGACGATCAGCAGATCGTCATAGCCGCAGGGAACGGAGCGACGACTCAGTTCAAACTGAATCCGGTTGTCTTTCACCACGGCCAGGCGCACCCATTCGCGTTGCGGTCGACGGCGGTCGTAGCCCAGCATGATGACCCCGGGTTCGGAGCCGGGTTGCAGGTGAATGAACCCGCTGACCGGTATCTGGTTATCGCGATACCATTGGGACAGGCCATACACATAGCGCCCCTCGGCCACCACCCAGGCCGGGATGCGCTCGCCGGTCTCATCATCCATCAGGATGATCCGCTGGCGCGGCGATCGATCGGGATTGAACAGGGCGCGCGTCCGGGAGTTGATGGGCAGCGTTCCGGCCCAGCGATGCGGATAGGACAGGGTGATTTGGGTGGGACCGGTCGTCTCGACCAACGGCAGATCGGACCATTCGTCATCCAGTTCCTGCTCCAGCAACAGTTGTTGCGGACTCAGCACGCCGCGATCGTAAGCGACCGGCAGGTAGGCGAGCCGTTCGGGGATAGTCTGGACGCCCTCCGGCTCCATACGTCGCAGGAACCACGTCGGCGCCCCATAGGACGACACCTCATCGAAACGGCCGTCGAGCAGCATTTGCTGCGTCAGGGAGAAGTCCTGCACGGAGGGATCGATGTCGGGATCAAGCTCCAGCTGGGGGAGGATCTCGGCCGTGGTCAGGGGGCCGCCGTCGGCCACCTCCAGAATGGCTTCGGTCAGATGAAGATGGCCGATGTTGATGTCGGCCAGGAGTGACTTCACGAACCAGCGATTGCCGACGCTGATGAAGTCCTCTCGCCCTTGCAGGGATTTTCCGATCTTCTTGGCCACGATAGGGCCATATGCCGCCTGAATGTCCCGGGCATCGCCGATCATCCGGGCGGTCAGTTCGTCGTCGCCGTTGTCGATATTCAGCAGATGCTGTTCCTTGAAGTCGGCTGCAAATTCACGCGACTTGCCCTTGATCTCGACCTCGATGACGTTGAACTGGCCGTAATCGGGGTTGAACCCCTCGCGCACGCCGGTCACCACGCCCTGGGCCAGCTTGAGCGCCGGGAAGATCAACTCCTCCCCGACTTCATAGGTGCGCTGCGGTTGGTAAACGGTGCGGCCGGTCATGACGCGCCGCAGCTCCCTCTCGCGCTCCTGCACCCGATGTTGAATGATCAACTCAGCCAAGCCGGCCGAGGTCTGGGGTTTTCCCGTTTCAAGAAAGTAGTTGTAGATTTGCTCAAGGTCGGAATCGGAGAGCGAGAATTGGGATTCCCAATACTCCGCCGTCTGTATTTGAGTCTGATTCACCGATCGCTCCTGTACCGGGGCTATGCCTTCCGGGGTTCATTAGAACCATCTGATTATACCCGTCGGGCGGTCGCTTGCCAATGTTAAGGAAATGATGTCGCGGGGCCACACGGCCGGGGGTCGCCGGCGCATGCCTGAAGCCCGCCCCTAGCGAGGGCCGGGAATGGCCGCCTGCAGCCACGCGGCCGGGTTCACCGGGACGTTCATGATCCGCAGGTCCCAATGCAGGTGCGACCCGCTGGACAGACCGGTCGAGCCGACGCGACCGATGACCTCGCCGGTGGCGACGACCTGCCCCACGTCGACCAGTGACTCCGACAGGTGGTAATAGCCGGTCATGACGCCCAGGCCGTGATCGATGATGATCACATTGCCGCGCAGTTCGGTCACATCGTCAAACACGACCACGCCCCCCGCCGGGGCCAGCACGTCGGTTCCCGTGGCGGAGGCATAGTCAATGCCGGTATGATAGATTTCAATCGGGCCGCCGTTGTAGGATCGTCGCCCGCCGTAGTCAGCCGAGATGATCGTCGTCGTCAGGGGCGCCTGGAACACGTCGCTCCAATGTTTCTCGCCGCTGAAAACGGCGTAGATGCCCTCCAGAAAGGCATCATCGGCGGCGCGCACGGCCGGATCCAGCAAGCCGCTCAACTCGTCGCCGATCTCGATGTATTGCGTGCCATAGCCGCCATCCGCCACCGTCATCAGGGCGCGTAACGGCTGCCACAGATCGCGCTCGTCACCACCCGACAGTTCCAGCTCGTAGACGCCCGGTTCGGTGAAGGCGTCGATGCCGACGAGGGCCAGATAGCCGTCCTCAAAGGGCGCAAAATGGAGCGGTATGTTTTCGAAGCGTCCGGCCGGTGTGCCGGGCAACATGTTGCGTACGAAGATCGACAGCGTCGATCCCTGAGCCAGTGACGGCTGGTTGACCCGCAGATCGAGCCAGCCCTCGGGCAAGTCGCGATAGACGGCCGACCCATCGGGGATGCGCAGCCGCTGGCCGGGGAAGATGCGCGAGTCAACGGTCAGGCCGTTGGCCTGGGCCAGTTCCGTCGGGGTGATGTTATGGCTCAGGGCCACCAGCAGCAAGGTGTCGCCCGGCGCGACCAGATAGGGCTGCCCGGTGACCAGTTGGGCGGCGGCCGAGCCGGTGCGGCTGATGACCGGGATGGTCTGGCCACTGAGCAGCGGCGGGTTGGCGATGATCAGCCGGTTGGTGGCGATGATCTCGGCCAGAGTCGTATTGAACAGGGCGGCGACGGCCGCCGCTGTGTCGCCGGGCACGACCGTATAGGACGTGGCCACCGCCTCGCCCGTGCCGCCGGGGATGATCAACTCCTGCCCCACCTGCAGTAAATCGCCATTAGCCAGATTATTGACGGCCAGAATCTCATCGACCGTGACGCCATACTGGGCGGCGATGATGGTCATGTTCTCGCCATCCTGAACGGTGTGGACCTTCGGGATGAGGGGCGCGGACGGGTCGGCCCCGGTCGGGGCCGCCGGTGGCGGGGCCGCCAGGGTCGGAGTAGGCAGCGGCTCGGCCGTCTGGGCCATCAGCCGGATGGGCAGCGCCAACAGCATAACCCCCAGCAGGATGAGCGTAAAAGCGAATAAGTGTCGTCGGATCGGCATAGCTAAACCATCTCGTATTCTGCCCAATACGGGCCGGGCCGGCAATTCTGTCTCAGGAAGGGGTAATCAGGCGCGCTCTTAAAGTTTTGGCGGCGTGTCGGATCCGTCTCGCCGAAGACGCAATGCATCGTAAACCGCCTGCGCGGTGGCGAAATGAAAGACATGGGGCACGCTCCAGAACTCCGCCAGCCGGCGATTACCCGTCTGCAACTCATAGATATAGGCCTGGAGGAACTGGTCCAGCTTGTCGGCGTCGTGGACAAGCCGCGCCTCGGCCGTGTCATTGCGGTTTAGCTGCTCCCACCAGGCCAGCCAGCGCGCGCGGGCCGGCGATTCGCCGACGATCTGCTCCATGGCCTTGCGTTCGGCGGCGGCCTTGGCCCCCTCCGGCAGAAAGCGCCAGGCGGGTTTGGGGATGTCGGTCGTCAGCCCTTCCGGCAGGTCATGCAGCGCGGCCATGGCCAGGACGGCCGTCAGATCGACCGGCTCCTCCACCAGTTCGCACAACAGCAAGGCGGCGTACACGACGCCGAAGCTGTGGGCGGCCACGCTCTCCGGCGAGGGCACGCCCCGCTGGGCCCAACCCGTGCGCGTCGTCCGCTTCAGCTGGTTGCCGTGCAGCAGCAATTCGATGATCCGGTCAGCATCCATCGAAGCTCGCCCCCTGCCTGTCATGAACCGCGGGAAAACGACCGCGCCTAGCAACGAAACGCCCCAAGCAGTGTTCCATACTGCTAGATAGTAACATGAAGGTATCGATTATCGCCACCGTCAAGAACGAAGGCGAGGCGCTCCGGCCGCTGCTCGACTCGATCTGTGACCAGACACGCCAACCCGACGAGGTCGTCATCTGCGATGGCGGCTCGACCGATCGCACCCTGGCGGTCCTCGATGAATACCGCCAATGGCTGCCCTTGCGGGTCGTGGCGGAGCCGGGGAGCAACATCAGTCGCGGGCGCAATGTCGCCATAGCCGCGGCCACCGGCGACATCATCGCCGGGACCGATGCCGGCGTCGTGCTGTCTCCCACCTGGCTGGAGGAGATCGTCGCCCCCTTCGCCGATGAATCGGTGCAGGTCGTCAGCGGCTGGTTCGAGGCCGACCCCTACACCGACTTTGAGGTCGTCATGGGCTCGACCGTGCTGCCCACGCTGGACGACATCGACCCGCAGACCTTTTTGCCGTCCAGCCGTTCGGTGGCCTATCGCAAGAGCGCCTGGGCGGCCGTGGGCGGCTATCCCGAATGGCTGGAGCATAGCGAGGACCTCGTCTTCGATATGGCCCTGCGCGAGCGGTACGGCCCGTTCCCCTTCGTGCCCGGCGCAGTGGCCTATTTCCGGCCGCGATCCGATTTACGCTCCTTCTACCGGCAATATTACGCCTACGCCCGCGGCGACGGGAAGGCCAATCTGTGGATCAAGCGTCACGCGATCCGCTACGCCACCTATCTGATCGGCATCCCGCTCCTCCTGCGCTTGATCTGGCGCGAGAGATGGATCGGATGGGCGCTCCTGGCGCTGGGCGTGGGAGCCTACACCCGACGACCGGCCGAGCGCCTATGGACCGGCACGCGCGGCTGGCGGCCGCCGGAGCGGTTGCGCGCCTTCGGTCTCATCCTCATCATCCGCCTGGTCGGCGACATCGCCAAAATGGCCGGTTATCCGGCCGGTTTGCTGTGGCGGTTCCGCAACCGGGATTGACGCAACTTGAAATGACATAATTAATCATGTCATTTTCGGCGGCCGCGCGTCGTCTCCGGGCTTAATCAACAGTGAGCAGGTTTGCCCGCACATCCGGCCATTGCTATGATGCAGGTTGATCTGTATGATAATTAATCGCCAGCCACCCCGCTATCCACGCCGGGGACCGTCCTGCCTGCTCGTCCTGTTCGTCATCTTCGGCATCGCCGTCAGCCTCTACATCATCCAGAACGCTGAAGAGGTGCGCGAGGCGATCATGCCGACCCCGACGCATGAGCCGACCCGCTCGTCAACCGAACTCGCCATTCTGGCCGAACGCAGCCGGGCTGACGGTTCCTTTGAGGAAGCCATCAGGTTTTACGACCTGGCGATAGAACAGGACACGCAGAATGTCGAGTTCTACATTCGCGAGATCGACTTGCTGGTGCGTCAGAGCATGTCCCAACGCGCTGTGGAGCGAGCCCAGCAAGCCACCATCCTGGAGCCGGGCAACGACGCCGTGTGGACGGCGGCCGCGGCCGCCTATCTGGCCGAGGGCGGCCGGCTGAGCGACCGCGGCGACCCCAACGCGGCCAATCTGCAGTATGCCAACGCCGCCCAGGCCGCCCGCCAGGCCATCAACATCAACCCCGACAACGCGACCGCCCTGGCCTATGCCGCCGGCGGCACCGTGTTGCAGGGCGATCCCGAGAAATACGAGCAGGCCCAACTCCTCGCCGACGATGCCGTACGCATCGAGCCGGACAATCCCATCGCCCGCTTCTACATGGCGACGGTCTTCACTTATCAGGGACGCTACTCGGAGGCGCTGGAGCAGTATCAGCGCGGGCTGGAGATGGACCCCGGCAATCCCGATCTCCACAACGGGATCGCCTATAACTACTATGGCACGGGCAGCATCCCCGACGCGCTGCTGAGCTTCGAGGATGCCATCAACGTGGATCCCAACAACGCCGAAGCGTTCGACGGCCGCGCCTATATGTACCTGCAGCTGGGCGACGTGCCGCTGGCCGAACAAAACGCGCTGGAGGCCACCCGGCTGAATCCCGAGATGGCTCGCGCCCAGGGCCGGTTGGGCGAGGCCTACTTCCAGCAAAACAACTACCAGGATGCGATTAAGGCGCTGGAGAAAGCGGTGACGCTCTACGGCCGGGCGACGAATCTCAACGCGCGGTTTTTCAACATGCTGGCCTCGGCCTACATCCGCGACGACCTGAACAACTGCGCGCTGGCGACGCCGCTGTTCGAGCAGGTGCTGGGCGCGACCACGAACGAGTTGCTGGTGGCGGCGGCCAACGAGGGTCTGATCGAGTGTCGCCGGGCGTCGTTGGGCACAGAGCCGTAGAGACGGCCAAATTGGCACTCCGTGCTTGGGATTGCTAAAATACTCTTGACATTCCCCCTGCCTGTGTTAGAATCCTCGTGGTGTTTGGCACTCCCATCTACCGAGTGCTAAGGATTTAACTCCCCAACGCCTGGAACCTGGCAAATCTATAATCTATCGTTGAAAAGGAGATAGTGACATGGCTATGAAACTCAAGCCGCTTGGCGATCGCCTGGTTGTCGAACCGCGCGAGCGCGAATCCATGACCGCATCCGGTCTCGTTCTGCCGGAGACGGCCAAAGAAAAACCGCAAGAAGGCGAAGTGATCGCTGTCGGCCCCGGCCGTCGCGATGATGACGGCAAGCGCATCGAGATGGATGTGAAGGTCGGCGACGTCGTGCTCTACGCCAAGTATGGCGGCACGGAAGTCAAGATCGACGACAAGAAGCTGTTGATCCTCAAGGAATCTGACGTTCTGGCGATCGTCGGCTAAGACATTGATTAAC
>CAZZJN010000132.1:0-2806 GCA_964654505.1 uncultured Ardenticatenaceae bacterium
TTTATTCTCCCCGCGCCGGCCGTTGACTACGGCCAAGGCGATGGCCGGCAATCTCATCAACCGTTGGGAATCGCGCGGACTCGACGAGCAACCCTCCCGCACCGCCCACCTTTTTGCAATCGCGCGCAAGGAAAAATAGGCCACCCGCTGCGGCTGTGGATGATGATCCGGCGGCCGCGATAGCTATCGCAGTCTGGCGTCATCGGTTCCTTGTGTGTAAGATGATGGGGAGGTCGCCTTTCCGCAAGGGCAGGCCTTCAAATCATATGACCGGGAGATAGTAGCCAACATGGACGAAAAAGACCCCAAGGAGCCGGAAAACAAGCAAGCGGCCTATCTGAGCATGGGCATCGCGCTGGGGATTTCCCTCGGCGCGGCTTTTGGCGTGATCATGGATAACCTCGCTCTGGGCATCGGCATGGGGCTGGCCATCGGCGTCGGTCTCGGCTCGGCCCTCGGCGCGAAGAACAAATAGCCTTCGGGTGGCAACGGGCGGCGCCGGTCCACAAGCGTGGTCACGTGTTTTGCCCCTGTATTAGACTGCGTTCAGGGCGCGTTCCAATAAATCGCTGACTTCAAGTTCGTGGGCCCACTTTCGCAGGTAACCCGGATCGAGTTCGCCCGCGCGGGTTTTCAGCACACCCAGAATGTCGCGCCATTGACGGTCGGAGACCTCGCCGCCCATGCGATACCATTCTAGTTTGGAAAGAATCGTATCCTCGGGGCTGGCGAATTTTGCGCTGACTTCCGTTTCAAAGGTAAAGACCTGTTTTTTGGCGCGGGCAAGTTGCGATTGAAGAAAAGGGCGCGGTCGCGGAATAAATACATCCACTTTGAACATGGTCTCGCGGTGAATAATATTGAAACTTGAATGCCGTTGAATCGATTCGGCAATCATCTCATCGTCCAGGTAGAATTCATCCTGCAATGAGGAAACAAACGGCCGAAGATGCTCAAGACGCATTTCAGCGACAATATCGGAATCCTGCGTGGTACGCACCATGCCATACAGGATGCTGGCCAGCGAACCGCCGATGAGATAGGGAACGTTGAGACGTTCAAGCACGCCTGTTACTTTGAGCGTGACTTCCACAGGCTCATTTTGCATGTTCGGATTCTCCATGCGCTCCGTACACTTTTTGCGCTATTTCATCTCCAAGCAACAAGCCCGCCAGTTTGAGACGCAGTTCGTCTTCGCCAAGTTGGGGGAACTGCGCGCGCAAACCTGTCATCGCCAACATCCGCGCCGCCCTGTTTAATTGCGCCAACATGTCCATTTTGCGCGTGGGAGTCGCCTGCCGCCATAGCTGGATTTGCAGGGCTTCCATTTTGGGATGCGTGTCGGAGAATAGTTGTGTCATGGTGTCCCTAAATATGCGTCCGGTTTGGCAAGGAATAGCCTGTAACGAAGCAGGGTATTCTTATGGCGCGCATTGGAGGCAATTATGGCATCGCAGGCGGAGAAGTTCAACCGAAGCGGTTTGACCCGCGAATTCGGGTTTCTTGCCCCCGGCGCCCAAACAGGGTAAACTAGTTCCTTACGTATCGGTTCGATGCATCCATGGCGGGTGTGGTGTAGGGGTTAACACGTCTGGTTGTGGCCCAGAAGATCGTGGGTTCAAATCCCACCACTCGCCCTGAAAGCTGATGGGGCGTCTCGTCAGCTTTTTTTGCGCCCGTAGCTCAATCGGACAGAGTACTTGGCTTCGAACCAAGTGGTTGGGGGTTCGAGTCCCTCCGGGCGTACCTTTCGGTCCGTTTCAGGGACGACCCTTCCCCCGCGTCCTTCCATATCTCCAGACCAAAGTAGCCGTCCAATCTTCACGCTTTCTTCACGCCCCCTGGCGGGTTGCCCTCTATAATTCGGGCAGGGTATGAGAACATATGTTCTTGTACCGGTTGGCGATTGCCGAAGTTCGTCATGTCTTTTCTGGAGCAAATCCTCTTAACCCACCGGCTGTGGCCCGGGCAGATCGTTCGCCTGGATGCCGATCTGTACCTGATGCTGGCGGAGATCGCCGCCGCCCGGGGCAAGACCGTCCCGGCGCTGGTATCGGAGACGCTGTACGCGCTGGCCCATGATGATCGCGCCCAGGCGGAAACCGACTACATCTGGGACACGCTGACCCAGCGCGAGCAGCAGGTGACGGCCCTGGCCTGCCTGGGGTACACCAATCGGGAGATCGCCGACCGGCTGGTCATCTCGGTCAATACCGTCCGCTCCCACATCCGCAACATCCTCGAAAAATACCGCGTGTCCAGCAAGGCCGAGCTGCGATTGGCGATGAGCGACTGGGACTTCCACCTCTGGCTGGAGTCGCAGCCGTGACGCCGCGGGCCATCGCTCTCCGGGTCATCCCCCGGGACTAGTCCCCCGAAGCGCGCCCCGTCCCCCGGGACTGGCCCCCCTTTACATCCCCAAACCGCCCGCTCGCGGGATTGCCGCCGAGGGCGCCGTGGCCTATCGTGGGGGCATGTGGGAATTACCCGTCGTCATCGGGGCCGGTGGAATCGTGTTGCTCTACAGGCCGCCCAAAGAGGTCATGTTGGCCGTAACGACCCGGATCGCTCTGGCCGAGCCTGTCTGCGTGCTCGACGCCGGCAACCAGTTCGACGCCTGGCAAGTCGCCCGGCTGGCCCGCCGCCACACCGTCGAGCTGGATCGTGTGCTCGGCCGCCTGCAAGTGGCGCGCGCCTTCACCTGCTATCAGGTCGTCTCCCTGTTTGAGCAGGCCTCGGCCGCGGCCGTGGCGCACGTGGTGTTCAATCTGTTGGCCACCTTCTGTGACGAGAGCGTTCCCCTCAA
>CAZZJN010000132.1:2906-7341 GCA_964654505.1 uncultured Ardenticatenaceae bacterium
CAAATCATCCTGAGCGAGCAAGCCGCGTTCGCCAACTTTCGGCGCACCTTGCGGCGGAGCGACCAGCATGTCTTCGACGCGCTCTTTGCCTCGGCGCTCTATCACACGGCGGCCATCAGCCAGGCCAATCACGCCTTGCCCTTTGAGGTCATTCTCCTGGCCATGCTCCTGGAACAGGCCAAGGAGATAGAGCGGTTGAAGCAGGCCCTCGATGCGTGAGGTCACCGGCTGGTTCCTGGATGTTTATGCCGGGGAGGAGGGCGTCACCATCTGGCTGCTGGGGGACGATGGCGGCCGCCACCGATTCTCGCAGCCTTTCCCGGTGGCGTTCCGTGTCGCCGGGGCGTTTCCCCGCTTGCGGCAGTTGTGGCGCACCCTGCGGGCGTGCCCCGTCCCGGTTGGCCTGCGCCGAACCCAGTGCACGGAACTGTTCTCCGGCCCGCTGGATGTTCTGGAGGTTCAGGTGCCCCAACCGGCCGCCCTGCAACCGCTGTTCCGCGACGTCCGGGCCAAATTCCCCGAGCTTGATTACTACGACGCCGACATCCCGCTGTCGTTGCGCTACGCGGCCGCCTTCGATCTGTTTCCGCTGGCGCGCTGCCACGTCACGGCCGGGGACAACGGGATCATCCAGTCGATCATCCCCCTCGACACGCCGTGGGACATGGATAGCGAGCCGCCCCCGTTGCGCACCCTGCTCATCGAGCCGGATGTCGACCCATTCCACCGCGACCCGACCTGCCTGAAGATCGCCAACGAGCGCGGGCAAATCCGGGTTGACCTACAGCCGGAGCGGCTGTTGCTCGACACCATCCACTCCGTCCTGAAGCGGCACGATCCCGATATCGTTCTGACGCGCTGGGGCGACACCTGGCTCTTTCCCCTGCTTTTGACGATTCAGAGCCGGTTGGGGCTGACCTACTTCAACCCGGGCCGCGACCCGACGCGCCCGCCGATCCGGCGCAAGGCCAACAGCTATTTCACCTACGGCCAGGTGGTCTATCGGGGGGAACAGGTGCATCTCTTCGGCCGTTGGCATATCGACGCGACCAACGCCATGATGTACCAGGAGTACGGGCTGATTGGCGCGCTCGAGCAGGCGCGCGTGACCGGCCTGCCCGTGCAGGAGATCGCGCGCAAGTCGCCGGGGGCGGGCATCACCGCCATGCAGATGCTCGTCGCCTTGCGGCGGGGCGTCCTCGTCCCCTATCAGAAGCAGCAGGTGGAGCGGTTCAAATCCGCCCGCGATCTCATCCGGGCCGACCGCGGCGGCCTGGTCTACCAGCCGATCATCGGCGTCCACCGCAACGTGGCCGAGATCGATTTCGTCTCCATGTACCCGTCGATCATGGCCCGGTTCAACGTCTCGCCGGAGACGGTCGGCGTCCATGCCGAGGGGGCGGCCATCGTGCCCGAGCTGGGCATCCCCGTCGACCAGTCCCGCGAGGGGCTGGTTCCGGCGACGCTCAAGCCGCTCCTGGCCAAACGGATCGCCATCAAGCGGCGCATGGCCGAGATGCACCCGCTCGATTGCCGCTACAAGTCGCTGAAGGCGCGTTCGGCCGCGCTCAAGTGGCTGCTGGTCGTCTGCTTCGGCTATCTTGGCTACAAAAATGCCCGCTTCGGCCGCATCGAGGGCCACGAGGCGGTGACGGCCTACAGCCGCGAGATGCTGCTGCGGGCCAAGGAGGCGGCCGAAGACGCGGGCTACACTGTCTTGCACATGTATGTCGACGGCCTGTGGATCCGGCCCGACGACGACGCGGCGGCCCCCGTCCAGACGGTGGTCCCCGTTCAAACGGTGATCGAGGAGGTCACGGCGCGCACCGGCCTGCCCATTGCGCTGGAGGGCATCTATCGCTTCGTCACCTTTCTGCCCTCGCGACAGGACGATCGCATCCCGGTGGCCAACCGCTACTACGGCGTCTTCAGCGACGGTTCCATCAAGCTGCGGGGCGTTGAGGCGCGGCGGCACGATACGTCGCCCTTCGTCGCCCAGGCGCAGACGGACATCCTGCGGGAGCTGGCCGGGGCGGAGCCGGGGCGGCCGCCGGAGACGCAGCTGCCGGCCGTCGTCGGGCTGCTGCGCGAGCGGCTGGCCGGGCTGCACGCGGGCGATGTCGCGCCGGCGCAACTGCTGATCACGCAGCGCGTCAGCCGCCTGCCCGACGAGTACAAGGCGTCCTCTCCGGCGGCGCGCGCGATGGCCCAACTGGAGGCCGGGGGCAAGCGCCTGCGGCCGGGCCAGTCGATTCGCTTTCTCTACACCAGAGGGGAGCCGGGGGTGTGGGCCTGGGATTCGCCCATGCCGCCCGATCCCCGCTCCATCGACACCCGGCGCTATGAGGATCTGCTGATCCGGGCGGCGGCCAACATCCTCCAGCCGTTCATCGACGAGCAGCGGCTGCGGGGATGGATCGCCGGGGAGGCGCGGCAAATGCCTTTACAATTGGGGCGACAGGGCAGACAATCCCTCCCATGAGCAAAATTGAACTATATCGCGCCCACCTGCAGCAGATGTGCGACTGGGAGTCGTTCCTGCTGGCCGAATCGCGTTTGCCGGGGGCGCGCGCCAATCTGGAGCTGGCCCGCGCCGCGGCCGACGAGGGGGACGAGAATCAGTTCATGGGCTGGCTGGCGCTGGATGCCGAGGTCGCGCCAACCAACACCCCGGCCGAGTTTCTGCCCGTCTGTGGCGCGTTGGGGCTGGGGCGGCTGCTGGCCGAGGGCGACCGGGCGGTGCTGCCCCGGCTGCAGGCGGCGGCCAATGACCCTCGCTGGCGGCTGCGCGAGGCGGTGGCTATGGCCTTGCAGCGTTGGGGCGCGGCCGACATGGGCGCGCTGCTGGATGAGATGCGCCGCTGGGCCGGGGGCAGTCGTTACGAGCAGCGGGCGGCCGTGGCGGCGTTGTGCGAGCCGCCGCTGCTGGGGAATCCGGCCGACGTCGCCGAGGTGTTGGCGATTCTGGACGGCATCATGGCCGGCGTGCCCAACGCGGCCGATCGGCGGAGCGACGGCTTCATCGCCTTGCGCAAGGGGCTGGGCTATGGCTTGAGCGTAGCTATCGTGGCCGCGCCGGAGCCGGGCAAGGCTCTCTTGCGGAAATGGGCGGCCGTCAATGACCCCGACGTGCGCCGGATCGTGCGCCGGAATTTGACCAAGGCGCGCCTGTCGCGGATGGACGCCGCCTGGGTGAACGAGATCTACTCAATTACCCTTCTGATCTGATCCAGCACCACCAGCGCCGACAGATCCTGCATGGCGTGACCGCGCTGGAAGGCCGCCGGGTCGGTGAAGTCGTGGGGCAGCTCGTCGATGATCAGGTGGATGTTGTCCTTGTCCAGCCCCCGGCCGGGGAGCGTCTCGGCCAGCAGGTCGAAGTCCCACAGCGGCACGTGGTATTCGGCGGCCAGCTCGCGCAGGATCTCGTTGTTTTCGTTGCTGCCCTCAAAGCGGTCGGCCTTGGTGCCGATGATGGGGATGACGCCGTTGGCGATGGCGAACTCGATGACCTGCTTCACGTTGTAGCGGAAGCCGCTGGGCGAGCCGGAATCGTTGCTGCCCAGCCGCACGAACAGCACGCTGGGGTTCTGCAGGCGCACCTCGCAGGCCAGCGCATGCTCCCCCGGCTCGCACCACTTCTTGTCGGCCCACATCGGATCGAAGACCGTCCACGAATGCAGGCCGGGATGGGTGCCGACGCCATGCCGGGCGAATGACCCCTTGTAGCGATCGATCGACGGCTGCAGATAGCCCCATTCGCCCAGATTGTAATCCCCGGCGTCGAACGGCCCCAGGAAGTGGGGGTTCAGCAGGGTGCTGTCGCCCAGCTTGGAGAACGCCTTGGGGTCGCGGCCGAGCGTCTGCCCGCGGGCGTAGATGGCCTGCACGTTGGCGATCGTCTCCGGCGGCAGGGGAGCGATGTCGCTCAGGGGGACGCCGTTGATCGTCGTCGGGCCGAGGGGCGTCGGCGACGGCTCGGGGGTGGCCGAGGGCGCGGGCGTCGCCGTCATGGGCGGCGGGGTGGCGTCGTCATCGGGTTCGGGCAGTGCGGCGACGGCGGTCATGGTGGGCGCGGAGGGCGTCGGGCCGGCGATTTGCTCCACCACCGGCGCGGGTCGGGTTTGGGCGGGCAACGGAGTAGTCGCGGGGACGGCCTCCGTCGTTCCACCCGTGGGAGTACAGGCGGCCGTCAGCAACAGGCCCAGCAGCAGGATTCGCTTCAAATGGATCATAGGTGACCGGGGCCGGCCGTCGGGCTGGGGTTGGGCAGGGAGTTTGTCATGGGCCGGGATCGCTCAGGCAGGATTGTAGCAAATCCTGGGCGGTCTCCAAGGTGAGAGAGGTGGGGTATCAGGGTAATCGAATGAAGAATATTGGACCGCGAATGAACCCGAATGAACGCGAATGAATGCGAATGAATGCGAATGAACGC
>CAZZJN010000133.1:0-7279 GCA_964654505.1 uncultured Ardenticatenaceae bacterium
AGAACCCGCAACCGGCATCGGCCAATGTGGCGCGGTTGTCGATCGAGCGTTCTGTGCCCGTGGGGGAACGGCTACAGCAGATGTGGCGGCCGTGGACCTATTACGTCATCGTCCCGCTGTTTGCCCTGGCCAACGCGGGCGTTGTGCTGAGCGCGACCTCGCTGGCGGCCGCCGCCACGTCCCCGGTCACCCACGGGGCGATCGCCGGGCTGGTGATCGGTAAACCGCTGGGCATCCTGCTGGGCTGCGCGTTGGCCGTAGGTCTGAAGCTGGGGGACCTCCCGCCGGGTCTGACCAAGTCGCATCTGGTTGGCGGGGCCGTGTTGACCGGCATCGGCTTCACTATCTCGATGTTGATCGTCGATCTTTCCGTGTCCGACCAGGAACTCGCCAACCAGGCGCGTGTCGGCATTCTCGCCGCGTCGCTGCTGGCGGCGCTGGCGGGGTTCGCGGTGTTGTGGCTGGCGGAGCGCCGGTCGCCAAAGCCGGAAACGCATTCGTTGCCGCTCCAGCCCGCGGTCGATGTGGCCCGCGACCACATCCGTGGGCCGGTGGATGCGCCGTTGACCCTGGTGGGGTTCGGTGACTTCGACGCGCCCTTCCGGGGCTGGGGGATACTCCCCGACCTGCGCGAACGCTTCGGCGACCGGCTGCGCTATGTCTATCGCCATTTCCCGAATGCCGAGCGCCTGAACGCCTATCTGGCGGCCGAAGCCGCGGAGGCGGCCGGGGCGCAGGGCCAGTTCTGGGAGATGCACGACCTGCTGTATGGGTACGGCGGGGTAACTGCGGTCGACCTCATCGACCATGCGAACGCCCTGGGACTGGACATGGGTCGCTTCGCGCAGGAATTGAGCTCCGGCCAGTACCGGCGACGGATTGAGCAGGATGTCGCTTCGGGACTGGCCAGCGGCGTCGACGATTCCCACACCTTCTTCGTGAACGGCCAGCGTCACACCGGGGCCCACGACGCCGAATCGCTGGCGGCCGCCCTGCTGGCAACCGCCGGCGACGGTTTGGGCTATTCCTCACAGGAGAGGGAACCGGCGCCGGTTCTCGCCCGGCCGAAAGCCTGGAACCCGGATGAGGAGATGCCCCTTCTGCCGGAGGACCTTCCGGAGACGCCTGAGCGCGGCGACCATCCCCGGTTGAACGACTCACAACTGGCTCGATTTGAGGCTGTGGGCCAGCGCCGGCGGGTGGCCCGTGGCGATACCCTGTATCAGCCCGGAGATGCTGGCTATGACCTCCACATTGTGGTTTCCGGGGCTGTGGCGGTCGTCGGCTACGTCGGCGGTTCCGGGCGGCGCGTGGTCCGGGTGCATGGCGCGCGGCGCTTTCTGGGGGCGCTCGATCTGTTCCGCGACCAGCCCGTCATCCGGACGGCCGTCGTCATCCGGCCTGGCGAGGTGGTGGTCGTTCCCGCCAGCCGGCTGCGTGCCCTGCTTGGCGGGGATGTTGAGTTGCGCGACCTGGTGACCCGCGCTTTCCTGATGCGGGAAGTCATCGGCCGGGAACTGGCGGCCGACCTGTGCATTTTCGCGTTCGCCGGCGACCCGCAAGCCCAACAGCTTCGGGAATGGGCGGGGAATCGGGGGCTAAGCACGAAGCTTGCTGACGCCAGCGCCGCAGGCACGCAGCAAGCGCTTGCACAGTTGGGGTTGTCCGTCGAGGACCTTCCTGTCGTGCTGACACCGGGCGGCACGCTGCTGCGCGCGCCTGAAATTGCGGACGTCGAAAGGGCGTTGTTCGGTCAGTCCGATGCCGCCACGGAGCCTCCAGTATAGCCGGCAGCGTCTGTGGTCGCTTCGAAATGAATGGGCCAGGTCAGACTCAACACATAATTTGAAAGTCGAAGGAGACAGCCATGCCAGCCACCAATCAGACGAAGTTACCGAGCGAACGCCCATGGACCGCCGACGAACTCGAGCAGATCCACCGCCCCGGCGTGGTACCGGTGTCGTCGCGGCGCGACGACGGCTCGTACACGAGAGGCCAGACCATATGGGCCGTGGTCGTTGGGGCCAGTGTGTTCGTCCGATCAACGGACGGACCTGACAAGCCCTGGTTCCGCGCCGCGAGGGCCCACGGGGCCGGCCGGTTCCGGTACTCGGGCGGGGAGGTGGCGGTCGCCTTCCACGACGCCCCGGACATCGACGAGAACGTTATCGAGCAGGCTTACCGCGCTAAGTATCACGGCAGTTGGCAGCGCAGCATCGACCGGGCCGGGCCGTCGCGGGCGACACTCGAACTCGTCCCGGTCTTCGCGAGAGATTAAGGAGACATGAAATGGAAATCAAACGAATTGGAACAACACCCTCGGCCGTTGGCCCAGCCGAATGGTTCACCGGCGCGGTGCGGGTGGATTCGCTGTTCGATGCAGTAGAGCCGGGTCATGTGAGCGGCGCGAGCGTTACCTTTGAGCCGGGGGCCAGAACGGCCTGGCACACCCACCCGCTGGGCCAAACGCTGGTCATCACCGCGGGCTGCGGCTGGGTGCGGCGCTGGGATGGGCCGGTTGAGGAGGTGCATCCCGGCGATGTGGTGCGGTTTGCGCCGGGCGAAAAGCATTGGCACGGGGCGACGGCCACCATGGGGATGAGCCACCTCGCCATCCAGGAGGCCTTCGAGGGCCAGGTCGTGACGTGGCTGGAACATGTCAGCGAGGAGCAATACCAGAAAGGAGATAATCCAATGACCAACTGGATGAATGACGAACTGGACAAGATTGGGACGGCCGAAGAACTGGACATCGCGCCGACGCGGGCGGACGGCTCGCTGCTCAAAGCGGTGACGATCTGGGTCGTCCGAGTCGGCGATGATCTCTACGTTCGCTCCCACAAGGGGCGAGGCAGCGGCTGGTTTTCCGGCGTTTTGACGCGACACGAGGGACGCATCTCGGCCGGCGGCGTGGTGAAGGACGTGGCAATGGTGGAGGAATCCGATCCCGCCATCCAGGATCGGATCGACGCCGCTTACTGGAGCAAGTACCGAAGCTATCCGGCCGCCTATGTGGACTCGGTCGTGACGGATGGGGCGCGAGCCGCGACGATCAGGCTTGTGCCACGCTAACTATTGGTATTTCGGATCGCTCATCCATCATCCTTGGATGAGCGATCCGGAATAGTTCTGATTGGCCCTGTCGGCGCCGGGAAGTCAACCATCGTCCGCGTCCTCCCGGCTACCTGACCCCACACTTCCGGTGCGACCCGGCTAAATCTCGTCAAACAACCGCATCGGCATGGCGGCGATGCCTACCACCCCCGGCCCGGTGTGGACGCCCAGAACGGGGGAGATGCGCAACAGCTCCAGTTTTGCCACAGGCAGCCCTGCTTCGGCCAGTTGGGTCAGCTGGCTGGCCTTTTCCTCGAAGCGGCCGTGGATCACCGACACCCACAGCGGCTCCTTGTCGCCGAAGACCGAGGCCAGGTGGGCGATGATATCGCTGAGGGCGCGGTTGATCGTCCGGCTGCGGCCGACCGTGTTGTATTTGCCGTCGGCCTTGGAGACGTTGATGATCGGCCTGATGTTGAGCACCGAACCGGCCAGCGCCTGCACCCGACCGATGCGGCCGCCGCGGGCCAGGTATTCCAGCGTGTCGAGGGTGAAGATCACTTCGGTGGAGGTGCGCACGCGATCCAGCAAGGCCAGGATGTCGGCCGTGGGCAGCCCGGCATCAATGGCGCGAGCGGCGGCGAGAACCTGATAGCGCAAGCCGCCGGACAGCGTCAGGCTATCGACGACGTGGATGGATCCCTCGCCCACCTGGGCTGCCCCGACGCGGGCGGTGTTGGCCGTCCCGCTCAGCCCGGAGGAGATGTGGATGGAGAGGGTCTCCTGCCCGGCATCATAATTAGGGCGGTAGAGGGCGGCGAAATCCTCCGGCGACGGCTGACCGGTGGTCGGCACATTGGGCCGCATGGCCTCCAGGCGATCATAAAACGCGTCGGGGCTAATCTCCCCGGCCCGCTTTTCGCCCTCGGGGAACTGGATGTAGAGCGGCACGACAGATATGTCATGGGCAAGGATATCTTCGGCGGTCAAGTCGGCCGCGGAATCGGTAACAATCTTCATGGTTGGCTCCCAAAAACAAAAGTGACTGCCGGCTAATGATAGCAACAATCCGCCCGATGACCATGATCCACTCCCCCTTGACAAATATAACTTTGATGCTAAACTATTTGATATCAAACTAATTTACAGGTGGGCGGCAAATGCCACCTTGAGGAGACAGACATGCAACTCCACGGCTTACATCACGTGACGGCCGTCACCGGCAACGCCCCGGCCAACCTGGCGTTCTATACCCGCGTGCTGGGCCTGCGCCTGGTGAAGAAATCGGTCAACCAGGACGACGTGTCGGCCTATCACCTGTTCTACGCCGACAAGCTGGGCAGCCCCGGCACCGACATGACCTTCTTCGACTGGCCGCAGACCGGGCCGGACAACCGCGGCACCGACAGCATCGTCAACACTATGTTCCGCGTCAACGGCCGCGAGGCGCTGGACTTCTGGACCGACCGGCTGACGGCCGAGGGCTTGCGCGTGGGGTCGATCGAATCGTTCCGCGGCCGCGACCTGCTGCGCTTCGAGGACCCCGAAGGCCAGCGGCTGATCCTGGTCGACGACGGCGGCGCGCCCTTCGAGGGCGAGGTCTGGCAGCGCCCGGACATCCCCGACGCGTTCGCCATTCGCGGCTTCCACGGCGTGACCCTGAGCGTGCCCGCGCTGGACCAGGTCGGCATGATCCTGACCCGCATCCTGAACTTTACCGAGGCCGAGCGCCTGCCGAACCCCGACAACGCGGCCGAGGAGATGGTCATCTACGAGATGGACGGCGGCGGGCCGGGCAAGGAAGTCCACGTGCTGGTGCAGCCCGGCGAAAAACGGGCCTGGCTGGGGCGTGGCGGCGTCCACCATGTCGCCTTCCGGCTGACCGACGCCGCCGAACATCGCCTGTGGACGGCCCATCTCAACCGCGCGGGCCTGCCCAACTCGGGTCTGGTGGACCGGTTCTACTTCAAGTCCCTTTATTTTCGCATCTCCAACGGCATCCTGTTCGAACTGGCGACCGATGACCCCGGCTTCGCCACCGACGAGGATCCCGAGCATCTGGGCGAGAAGCTGGCCCTGCCGCCGTTTCTGGAGCCGCGACGGGCGGCGATCGAGGCCGGTCTGAAACCGCTTGTCGCTCCGGCGCATGCTTAGTGTATAATAACGGTGGAAGCCGCGAGGAACATCAGGAAGGCCGGGGGCGCAATGGGACAACCAGGCGCCCCCGGTCTTCTTTCATGATGGCGGGCCAATGTAAAAAGATCCCCCGACGGGTTGCGGTCGGCACGGGGCTGAGGCACAATTGTTGTAACGTTACAACAAGATTATGGCCGAAGATCGCAATTCCCTCCACCAGTTTCTGTTGCAGCACTACACCCTCGACGGGCTTAGAACCCTGTGCTTCAACCTGTTCATCGACTACGATAATCTGTCCGGCGACACCAAGCTGGCCAAGGCCCGCGAGCTGATCCTGCATATGGAGCGAACCGGGCGGCTGGCCGATCTGGAGGCGGTGCTGGTGCGCGAGCAGCCGCGAGCCTACCAGCGCGAGTTTCAAAAGTCCCCGCCCATCCCGCGCATCCCCGTGCCCCGCAACCGCGACAGAAATCAGGTGTTCATCAGCCACGCCCACGAGGACGACACCTTCGCCCACCGGCTGTCGGCCGATCTGCGGCGGTCGGGTTTCACGGTGTGGATGGCGCCCGACAGCATCATGGCCGGGGAGACGTGGGTGGAGGCCATCAATCGCGGCCTGGAGGAGAGCGGCACCTACCTGCTGGTGCAGACTCCGGCCGCGGCCGCGTCCCCCTGGGTGGTGACCGAGACCAACGTGGCCATCAGCATGGAACACCAGCGGGCAATGCGCTTCATCCCCCTCGACGTGGCCCCCAGCCGCCCACCGCCGTTGTGGACGGCCTACCAGAGCGTGCCTTTCCACGACTACGGCCGCGGGCTGGAGCATCTGCTGGCCCGTTTGCAAGGCAAGCCGCCCCGCCCCTGGTCCGGCAACGGGTCAAACGCCGCCGCCGGCAAGGGCGCCGACCGGGCCATGAAGCTGTTCTCCGACCGGCGACTGCACGAGCGGTCGCGCATCGAGATGGTTCGCGTGCCCGCCGGCGAGTTTCTCTATGGCGCGCGTCGCCCCAACCCCGAGCATGAAGCGGCCGAGAAGTCGGTCAACCTCAACGAGTTCTGGATCGGCCGCGGCCCGGTGACCAACGCCCAGTTCGCCCGCTTTGTCGAAGCCACCCACTATCGCACGACGGCCGAGGAAGAGGGCTATTCGCGGGTGTGGGCGTCCGATCGCGCCGGCGGCCGCTGGCTCGACGTGGAAGGGGCCTACTGGCGACGGCCCGAGGGGTCGCGCAGTTCGATCGACAACCGGCTGCATCATCCCGTCGTCTGCGTCAGCTGGCTGGACGCCCAGGCTTTCTGCGAATGGGCCGGGCTACGGCTGCCGGCCGAGAAGGAGTGGGAGAAAGCCGCTCGCGGAACCGACGGCCGTCTCTATCCGTGGGGCAACGAAGCGCCGTCGCCGAGCCGGGCCAACTTCGCCATGCGCCACGGCACGACCACCCCGGCCGGGCAGTTCTCACCGTCAGGCGACAGCCCCTTCGGCGCGGGCGACATGGCCGGCAATGTGTGGGAGTGGACGGCTTCGTGGTTTGACGGGCGCGGCGGCGCGGCCCGCACGCGGGTGGCGCGCGGTGGCGGTTGGCCCAGCGAGGCCGACAACCTGCGGGTCACGTTTCGCATCGACGTGGAGCCGCTGTTTTGCTTCAACACGCTGGGTTTTCGGGCGTCGGCCCACCTCGGCGATCCCGGATTCTAGCTGTGGCGCAAACTGTTAGATTGCGTTCGGGGGCTTTCACAAGCTGACAGCTTGTGCTACAGCTACAGGTTAGTCCGCGTCCGGGCCGGCCGCTTTCTTGCCGGGCGGCGGCCGATGCGTCTTGGCATCCCGCTTGGCCTGCGCCGCCTCCCGCTCGCGTCCCTCGCGTTCCTGCCGGGCACGACGCAGATCCTTGCCGGTCATGACATTGAGGTTCACAGGACGGCCATCCTCGACCTCGTCATCATCATCGCGATGGACTTGCAGCGGCACAATGGTGACCACAACGCGCTCCAGCCCCGTCAAACCCAGATTGAGAATGAGCGAGCTGTTCTGATGCAGCGCCTGTGAGAGGACGGAATCCATCGCCAGGTGACCCATGACGACGTGGAC
>CAZZJN010000134.1:0-7235 GCA_964654505.1 uncultured Ardenticatenaceae bacterium
GAATCATCCATAAGTCAGTTCCCGGCCCCACGGGGTTGACAAATCCACCCCAATAACCTGGCGTATGTAAAAAGAGGGAGACGATTTCCGTCTCCCTCCCTTTATATCATGAAACAGGCTTACTGGCAGCGAGCGGCGTAATCGCCCACCAGCATGCAAGGCGGCGCGGTTTCTTCCGGACCGAATTCCTTCACCAGTTCCACAAAGCGGAACTCCGGATCGTCGACGTTGGTCACGCGGACGAAGTACAGGTTCTGCAGAGCCACGTGGTCGGACGGGCGGATCATGACCGAACCCTTCGGGCCTTCGAAGGTGAAGTTGTCCTCATAGATCGCGCGCAGCACATCCGCATTGGCGTCACCGTTGCTGGCCTTCAGGCCATCGACAACCATGATGGCGGCCATCATACCGCCGGCAGCCCACAGGTCGGGCGGCGTGCCGTACTCTTCCATGTGGCGCGTAACGAGCCAATCGTTGATCTCGTTGTTCGGCAGGGAGTAATGATAGACCTGGACACCGACCACACCGATAGCGTCGGCATAACCGGCCGCCAGGGTCTGGTTGTCGCCCACGCCCGTGCCGACGACCATCTCATCGAAGACGCCGAGCTGGCTCATCTGCTGGAACATCGGGGCGAAGCCCGCGCCGGCCCAGGTGACGATCAGCACATCGGCGTCGGAATCGAGCAGCTGGTTGATGTAGGACGTGAAGTCCGTGGTGTCGATCGGCGCGTAGACCGTGCCGCAACCCTCAGCCGTGTCATTGGTGACGAACTTGCCGCCACCGGCCGAGACGACCGCGTAGAACGAGCAAGCCGAGCCGATGCCGAAGGCGTTCTCGGGAGCGATCTGGACAAACGTGTCGCCCATCTCCAGCAGACCATTACCCATGACCAGAGCGTCCTGGAAGCTGGTGCGGCTGGTGCGGAACGAGTTGGGGCTGAAGTTGTCGCCCGTGATCTGCGGCGCGGCCGCAGGCTCGGAGATGAGGATCACATTGTTTTCCTCAGCGACGGGGATGGTGGCCAGGGCGGCCGTTGAGGAAATGTTACCAACCAGGATGTCGGCGCCCTCGGCCTCGATCAGTTCACGAGCCTGTTGGACGGCCGTTTCGGGGTTGCTGGCGTTGTCCTTCTCGACAACGACGATCGGACGGCCGGCGACTTCCATCGTGCCACCGGTGGCGTACTCGAGACCCAGATAGAAACCGTTCGTCTGGCTGGGGCCATAGATGGCCAGCGCGCCGGACTTGTCGGTCATCAGACCGATCACCAGATCTTCGCCGGCAAAGGGCTGATCCGCGGTCTCGGCGGTAGGCTCTTCAGCAGGCGCTTCCGTCGGCTCCACAGCAGGGACTTCGGTCGGGGCCTCAGTGGGAGCCACTTCTTCGACAACTTCTTCGACAACCGCTTCGACCGTCGGCTGGACGGTTTCAACCGGCGCGGTGCCGCCGCAGGCGCTCAGGGCGAGGGCCAGAACGGTCAGCAGAGACAAAAGCAAAAAGACTGTTCGACGAGTATTCATCTATTCTCCTCCAACATTTAAAGTTTCTACAGACTTCGTCAAGGTTTTCTGCAGCAATAGCTGCATGTTGGTTATAGCATCGGCCGGTTACAGGCCGGTTACAAGATCATGAGAACAAGCAGCCTGTCCCTATATTCCGCCTAAAAACCGCGCAACGGCGGCGTTGGCTTCATCCGGGACTTCAAAGGGGAAGAAGTGTCCCGCGTCAGGCAATATCCTGATTTGGGCCGACTTGATTTTTCCGGCCAGCAAATCGGCGTTACCCGGGGGAACCACTTTGTCGTGCTCGCCAAACAGGATCAGGGTCGGCATATCCAGCGCGGCCAGCTTGTGTTCAAAGCAGGCGGCCTCCGGGATCAACGACAGGCCGATGGCCAGCTGGGCCTGATAACCGGCCGGGTCGATGGGGTTGACGATCCGATAGTTGATCCACTCCTCGACGACCTCAGGCTGTCGCTCCGCAAAACCGGGCGCGCAACTGATGACGATACCCCGCCGCAATCGCTCAACCGGATCGCCCGACATATCGACCAGCACGGCCATCGCTTCGGGCGTGATGGGGATATGACGCGGGCCGCCGAAATTTGTGGCGGAGAGGATCAACCTGTCCACCCGATCGGGGTAGTCGATAGCCAGCGCCTGGGCGATGAACCCGCCCATCGAGTGCCCCATGATGTGGGCTTTCTCAATCCCCATGTGATCCAGGACGCCAACGGTATCGGCCGCCAGCATCTGTGCCGTATAAGGACCGGCGGGTTTGTCGCTCTGCCCCGATCCGCGATTGTCGAATGATATGACCTGAAACTGTTCGGCCAACCCGGGGATCATCTTGTGCCACATCCAGCCGCCATAGCCGAGGCCGGGGATGAGAATCAGGGGCGCTCCGTTGCCATGAATCTCATAGTACAGATTGACGTCGTTTGATTGAAGAAAAGGCATGTGAACCTCCTGGGATCAATCACGCTCGGTGATTGATGTATTTCTCGCGCAACTCCGCTTTTATCACCTTGCCGTAGGGGGAATAGGGCAACGCTTCGGCGAAGATGACATGTTTCGGCACCTTGTAGCGAGCCAGGCGGCCGCGACAAAACTCGATCAGCTCCTCGGCCGTGGCCGCACCACCGGGGCGCAGCACCACCACCATCAGGCCAACTTCGCCCCATTTCTCGTCGGCCGCGCCGATCAGCGCCGCCTCATTAACGGCCGGATGCTCAAGGAAGACCGATTCCACCTCGGCGGCATAGACATTCTCGCCGCCGCTGATGATCATGTCCTTGTAGCGCCCGGCCAGATAGTAGTAGCCATCTTCGTCTTGCCGGGCCATATCGCCGGTATGGAACCAGCCGTCCTTAATGGCATGGCGTGTGGCCTCGGGATCGTCCCAGTAGCCGGAGCAGACGTGAGGGCCATAGATGACAAGCTCCCCGGTCTGCCCTCGGGCCACATCGCGGCCATCCTCATCGATGATGCGCATATGACTGTGGAAGATAGGCTTGCCGACCGACCCCATCCGGGTGATGGACTCCTCGTCAGTCATGGTGAAACAGTTCACGCCGACTTCGGTCAGCCCGTATCCCTGATGCAAATAGCCGCCCTTGGCCTCGCGCCAGGCCTTGATCAGGGAGACCGGACAGGGCGCGCCGCCGCTGATGAAGTAGCGCACATGGCTGAAATCAGCGCCGGCAAAGGCGGGGCTGTTCATCCACATCTGGAACAGCGTGGGCACGCCGAGCACGACCGTGCATCTCCCGGACTGGATGAACTCCAGCGACACCTCGCTATCGAAAGTACGTGCCAACAGTATCTTGCCGCCGACATAGAAGAGCGGGGTCAGGAAAATGAACAGGCCGCCGGCATGAAACATCGGCGTCATGACCGGTGAGATGTCGTGCTCCGTCAGCCCCCAACTGATGACCGTGTTAATGCTGTTCCACAAGACCTGGCGGTGGGAGATCATCGCCCCTTTCGGCCGTCCGGTAGTCCCTGACGTGTAAAGGATGCAGGCGATATCCTCACCTGTCAGCGGAGGGCGCTCGGGCTCGGTATCGGCCGCGGCGGCCAGACCATCCTCATAAGCGACGAACTGAACCCCGGAAGCGTCATTGGCCGTCGCTCCCTCGATACCCACGATGACCGGAAAGGCCAGCTCCCGATGCAACACCTCCACAACATCGATGTACTCAGGGCCACAGACCATCACCTTGGGGCGGCAATCGCCGGCGATGTAGGTCAACTCATGGGCGGTCAGCCGCCAGTTGAGCGGGGCGAAGATCGCACCGATCTTGCCCAACCCATAGAGCAAATCGACGTAGTGGATGCAATTTTGGGCCAGGATGGAAACCCGGTCGCCCTTCTCAACCCCCAGCGAGCGCATGAAATTGGCCAGCCGGTTGGCCCGCTCGTTGAGCTGCCGATAGGTGTATTCCACGCCGGTGTGCATATCCAGCAAGGCGGGTCTATCGGGGGTCAATTCGGCTCGTCGGCTGAGCAAATCGGCCGCGTGCAATGGATAACGGCTTTCGTAGGCCATCCAGCTATCGTTCCTTATTACTTGGATGCAGGAGATCTTAAATCAGATCATGTCCCCACGACGATGCCGCCATCGACGCGCAGCACTTCCCCGGTTATGAAATCGGCTTCATCGGACGCCAGGAACAGGTAGGCATTGGCGATATCGCGTGGCGTGCCCAGGCGTCCCAGCGGAGTGTGGGATCTCATGCCGTCCAGGATGTTTTCAGGCATGGCGGCCACCATCTCAGTGGCCGTGAAACCCGGCGCGACGGCATTGACACGAATGCCCGAACGGCCCAGTTCGCGCGCCCACACTTTGGTCATGCCGATGACAGCCGATTTCGTGGCCACATAGTTGGTCTGGCCAAAATTACCGTCCAACCCGACGATCGAAGACGCATTCAGGATAACGCCGCTCTTCTGGCGGATCATCACGGGGGCGACGGCTTGCGTGCAATTGAAAACGCCCTTGAGGTTGACGGAGATGACCAGATCGAAATCAGCCTCGGACATTTGCTTCACCAGCTCACCGTCCTTGACCTTCACCAGGGTGCCGTCGCGCAGCACGCCGGCGTTGTTGACCAGTACATCCACCCGGCCGTAACGCTCCACCACCGCATCGATAAACTTCTGGACAGCCTGTCGATCGGCCACATTGACCTTGAAAAAGGTGGCGCCGATTTCCGCAGCCGTCTGCCGGCCCTGCTCCTCGTTGAGATCGCAGATGACAACTGTCGCGCCTTCCTCGATGAAGCGGGCCGCTGTGGCCTTGCCGATACCGGCCGCGCCGCCGGTGACTACACAAACTTTATTGTTTAATCGCATGGTAACTCCTTGTTATCCTGCCAGAAACTTCACCAGAGCCTGAAGAAACGCCTCTGGCTTCTCGATATGCGGGCTGTGCCCGGCGTCGGCGATGACGACTTCATGGTACACGCCGCCGTTGGCCTGATAGCTGTCGAGCACGGCGCGGGTTTGCGCGATCATGGGCTGTGGTGGGAAGACATCCCCACCCGGCCAGCCGGGAACAAAGCCGAATTGTCCCAGCGTGCCGAAGTCGAAAAAGGAGGTATCGGAGACGATCTGGTCGCTGTCGCCTCGCACCCACAGGATGGGCGGCTTGACGACGGCATCGGCGATACCGGACAGGTTGAAATTTTTCGGGCTGGTGGCGTTGATGGGGCCAAAGACCCCCGGCGCGACATTGGGCCAATTGCCCGAAGGCGCAAAATCGCCGGGGTAGCGGTCGGTGCCCGTTTTTTCCAGCAGCAACGAATCGAGCAGCGCCTCTTCCCGTTGGGCGCGGAAGGGTGGCTTATAGTAGAAGGTGTTGATGACGTTGCGCGGGCTGTTGGGGTCCTCATCGCTGCGGTCGCCGATCTGCATGCGGCGGATGAATTCAGGATTCACGCTGCCGCCGCCGCTGCCGGCAAAATCGTCATAGCATGGCGTTCCATCGACGCCCTTCGTGCCGCCAAAGCCATAGGGGCTGATGGGGGCCACCAGGGTGATCGACTTCACAAGCTGCGGGTAATCCAACGCGAACTGCATCGCCGGACCGGCCCCCAACGACCAGCCCACCAAATGAGCCGGACGGTCACCGAACGCATCGGAGAGCGCCTTCAGATCCTCTGTCCAATCCTTCACACCGCGGGTGGCGTCGATCAGCAGATCCTCGGTGTCACCATAGCCGCGCAAGTCGGGCGCGATATCGTAATAGTTGGCCGGCAAGGCCAGCATGACCTCTTCCCAATAAATGCTGGAAGAAGCGTTGCCGTGAATAAACACCACCGGTTCGCCGCCCTCATCCCCACGGGTCAGGACGTGGGTATTAAGGCGAGCGGTAGGGACCATTCGGGACGAAATACCGGGCAAATTAGGAATGGAAGACATCTGTTTCTCCTTTCATCACACTAAATAGTATTCTCGCAGTTCTCGCTTCAGGATCTTGCCGGCGGCCGATATCGGCAGACTATCGACAATATCGACGCTTTTGGGAACTTTATACCTGGCCAGCCGGGCGGCCATGAACGTTAACAATTCTTCAGCGCTCGCCCCGGCGCCCTGCTTCAGGACGACGCAAGCCTTGCCGGCCTCGCCCCATTTCGGATCAGGCAGGCCGATCACGGCGCACATCAGGACGGCCGGGTGCTGGTAGAGCGCTTTCTCAATCTCTGCCGGATAGACGTTTTCGCCGCCGCTGATGAACATATCCTTTTTGCGGTCAACGATGTAGAAGTATCCTTCAGCATCGAAGCGGGCGATGTCGCCGGTGTGGAAGTAGCCGCGTTCGTCCACTGCCTCGGCGCTCGCCGCCGGATCGCCAAAATAGCCGGAGCAATAGGACGGCCCTTTCAGCACCAGCTCGCCCTCTTCGTCCGGCCCCAAATAGTTATTGGCGTCATCGACGATCCGCGCGTCCACGTAGAAGTTGGGGCGGCCGATGCTGCCCGCCTTGCGGATGGCGTCCTCAGGGGCCAGGGCGAAGATGCCCGGCCCAAACTCGGTCATGCCGAAACCCTGCTTGAAGCGGATGCCTTTCTCGCGCGTGTAATGCTCGACCAGCGGAACGGGCAAGGGCGCGCCGCCGGAGGTGCAGAAGCGCAACGAGGACAGATCGGCTTGCCACCAGTTGGCGGCCTGGGCCATCAACTGGTACATGGTGGGTACCGCGCCGAAAATAGTGACCCGCTCGCGCTCAATCAATTCCAGCACGCGGGCCGGATCGAACTGCCGGACGAGGACCGTCATGCCGCCGAAGATAATCTGCGGCAGGGTGTAGACGAACAACCCGCCGGTATGGAACATCGGAAAGACGTTGAGGTAGACGTCGTTGTGGGTTACATCATGGATAACCGTATTGAGGGTGTTCCAGCCGATCATGCGATGGGACACCATGGCCGCCTTGGGCTGGCCGGTGGTGCCGCCGGTGAGGATCAGTGCGGCGATATCCTCGGCTTCAAGACCCTCGGTCATCACCGGATTGGCTGGTGAGACCTCGATCACTGCCTCAAAGAGGAGGCTTCCCGGCAGCCCTTCGCCCTCGGTGTGCAGGTAATTGCCGATGGCGTGCGCCTGCCCATTGATGAGCCTCTGAAGCTCGGCCACTTTCTCGCGCACATCGTCAGAATAGACCAGGACTTTGGGCGTCATCCGGCGCACGATGTCGGCCAACTCCTGGGGATGAAGCCGCCAGTTCAG
>CAZZJN010000135.1:0-7184 GCA_964654505.1 uncultured Ardenticatenaceae bacterium
GAGAATATGTCCCGATTGAATGCCCTCTCCACCGAGATCGACCTCAAGGTTGCGGAACTGCCCAACCGAAATTTGGACGAGATGGCCGGCATACAGCAAATGTGGGAGTCGCGCCTCGATAACCTGGAGCAGAATATCGGCAAGCTGGGTCCTTTGCGGGAACTGATGCCGATGATCGATCGGATTGATCAGGAGTTGGATTTGCGGCAGGCCGAGGAGCTACGATTATCGAATCTTCTCATCGCCCAGGAGGAACGGTTTACCCCCTTGTCGGCCTTGGTTGAGGATCTCAATATCACGAATACGGCTCTGAACAATCGCCTGATTGATTCGGAGAAGACCCTCCAGGAACTGACGGCCCAAATCAGAGATATTAATGACAACCTGAAGCCGGTTGTTGATGACACCCATCGCCGCCTCTCCCCGCTTGCTGAGAAAGTCACGGTGCTGACCAACAGTGCGATGAAGACCGAGGCCGGGTTGCAGGCTGTAACGGGTGACCAGACGGAGTTCCGTGATGCGATCGTCAGAATCACGGATGATCTCCAACGGCAACAGGTAGAAACCAGCCGGCAGTTGGACGGTTGGCAAGCGACGATGGATGAGAACAAGGACACGATCGAGCGCTTCACCCAGCAATGGATCACTTTGAGCAATCAGTACAAGGAAGCCCGCATGGCGGTCCAGAATTTCGCCCATTGGCAAAAACAACTGGAGCAGCAGAAGCGCGAGGCGTCAGAGATGCTTCGCCTTGAATCAAACCGCATGCAAAGTCGTTGGGATGGCTTCTTGCTTGAAATCCAGGAAAAGCTGAAGAATTTTGAGATCGACTTCGGCCAGAAGTGGCAAACCTTTGAACTGGAGAACGAGCAAAAGTGGTCGGCCGCGCGCCGTAGTGAAAAATTATGGCGCGAGGAGATATCCGCGGTCGATGACTTGATTCAAAAGCTTCAGCAAGACAATCGTAACCTCATCTGGCGCGTCCAGAATGCCCAGGCCGACGCCATCAAGAAATGGCCCCGACTATTGATGGAAGAAGTGGAAAAGGCGGTTGAGATCAACCCAAGCAGGCGCCTGACTTCGATTACGACGCCTCCATCCGGCGAGATGAGTGTCGTCGATGCGATTGAGCAAGGTTTGATCACTATCGATTACAACGATGATACGGATATCGACAACTAGCGACTCCTGTTTGCCGCCGTATGTTGTATCCATGGAGTAATGCATCGCTATGGCCGACAATCAAAAAGGCTCGAATTATCTGATAATCGTCGTCATCCTCCTGGTGTTGGCGCTCTTCTTTGGTTGGCTTGGTTACCAGTCGGGAATGTTGCTGAATGAGTATTCACGTGGTATGGGACTGGTGCTTTTTGGGGTGGCGCTCGTGGTGGCTATCACCGAGGTGCTTGGCCGCCGACGCAATGCCCAGTTGATCGCCTACTTTGAAGCTCAAACAAAAGCCCAGGAGGAGGCTCAACTGGAGCGTGAAGCCCTGAGCCTGAAAACCCAACTTATTCGCGAGGTATCCAGCGGCGATGCGGGGCTGACGGTTAGGGCGATACGTGAACTTGACAGCCGGGGATGGCTCACAGACGGGACTATGGCGAGCGCGCGATTGGCCGGCGCTCAATTGCAAGGGATAAACCTGGGCTGGGTTAATCTTAGTGGGGCCTATCTCCACGAGATAGATTTGCAGGACTCGGATGTTAGCTATGGTAATTTCAGCGCGGCCGATTTGACCAATGCCAAACTGGCTCGCGCCAATATGGACCTGGCTAATATGACCGAGGCCAATCTGCAAGAGGCAGACATGAGCCTCTGTTCCATGCAAGAAACTGATATGACCGGGGCGACAATTGACGGGGCGATCTTCAGCGGCGCGACGATGGCTGAGGCCATCCTGAACAAAGCGCATGGGGAGCATGTCGCCCTGAACGGCGCCAATCTGGAGCGAGCCAATCTGGTGGAGAGCCGCCTCGCGTATGCCAACCTGGAGCGGGCTACCCTGACCGGCGCTAATCTGGGATGGGCGGACTTGAGCAAGGCCAATTTTGAGAAGGCGGATCTATCCGAGGCCAACCTGAGCGGGGCTAATCTTGATGATGCTCGTTTGGTTGGGGCTGATCTTTCCGGCGCGTTCCTCTATGGCACTCGTGTCTCGCTTAAATCATTATCGACGGCCAAATCTCTGGCCAACGCGACCATGCCGGACGGCACCAAGTACGAGGATTGGATACGGAACCAGTCGAACGAAAGCCGGCCGTCCAATCACACGGCGCCACCTGCGAGACCTGTCGCGCCCGACGCAACTGAATCTCCTCTGGACTTTTTAACCTCCACAGAGGGGGGATGAAAAAGTCAAAGGCCCTGTGTTTCGACACAGGGCCTTTGCTTTGCACCGTAGCGCTACCGACTCTCACGAGGAGGCTGCGCTACGGTGCAGGTGAATAAACTACTACTCATATGCACCACCTCCTTGGTTAAAGATGGCTGGCGGTCGTGAACCGCAAATAATATGCGGAAATTATGGCATGTGTGCCAAGCCGTGTCAACCAAACTCATTTAGGGTCAGGTTTTTCAGTAGTCGACCACATGGCAACTCGGGGATCCCCGTCCGGGAAACTGAAGTTATATGTCCGCCTGAACTAGTGTGCCATTTGGATCAGCCGCCGGCCAGTTCTCGTAAGGTGGCGAATAGCGCATCCATCTCGGCGGCCGTGTTGTAATGGGCAAACCCGATCCGCACCAAGCCTCCCTGGTTTAGTAAGCCCAGGCGCTCCATGACGGCCACGGCGTAGTAGTGGCCATGCCAGACGAAGAAGCCGCCTTCGCCCAGGCGAGTTGCCAGTTCTTCCGGTGTATATCCTTCCAGACTGATGGCGAACGTCGGCGTGCGGTGGCTCAATTGTTCCACGTCAGTGAGGCCATAGACGCGCAATCCCGGCACCCGGATGGCCTCATGCAAAAACCGCTCGCTCAAGGTCGCTTCGTACTGCTTGATCGCCGCCATGCCACGAACCAGTCGTTCGCGCCGGGAGCCTTCCTCGCCGCCCAATTCGGCCAGATAGTCGACGGCCGCCGCAACCCCCCGGAGACTCTCGAAGCTTTGGGTGCCTGTCTCCCATTTGCCGGGAGGAGACGCGGGAGCAGGGCGCACTTTGTATGCTCTCAGGCTATCCAGCAGATCATATTTGCCGTAGAGAACGCCGGTGTGGGGGCCGAAGAACTTGTAGACGGAGCAAACCAGAAAATCACAATCCAAGGCCTGGACGTCAATAATCCCGTGGGGGGCGTAATGGACGGCGTCCACATAGGTCAGTGCACCGGCCTCATGCGCCAGCTTGACCACTCGGGCGACATCGTTGATCGTGCCGATGGCGTTGGATGCATAGTTGACGGCCACCAGTCGCGTGCGGTCGTTCAATAATCCGGGCAACGATTCCACGGCGAGGGTGCCGTCTTCAGGATGGAAATCCAGCCAGCGCACGGTCACGCCACGATCCTCGGCCGCCAGCAACCAGGGCGAGATGTTGGCATCGTGATCGATCCGGGTGACGACAATCTCGTCGCCCGGCTGCCATTCACGGGCGATGGCCCGGCTCATGCTGAAGGTGAGACTGGTCATGTTCTGGCCGAAGACGATCTCCTCCGGACGACGGGCATTGAGCAGATCCATCATGGCGGCGCGGGCTTTATCGGTCGCGTCGTTTGCCTCCCGACTGGTAAGAAATGGGCCGCCCAGATTGCTGCTGCCGCGCCTCAAATAGCCGGCCATCGCGTCGATAACTTGTTCAGGCGATTGGGTTCCGCCCGGGCCATCGAGAAACACGGCCGGGCGGCCGTTGACCGTTCGCTGCAACGCCGGGAACCGATCGCGTAGAGCAACGGGGTCGAGTGATAAATCAGACATAGGGCTTAGCTCCTCAAGGATGTTGAGGTATTATACCGCATCAACAACGGCCGAAGAACAGTTTATCAAGGTGTGCGGCTTGTCTCTGTTGGGCATTAACTCGCCTTCAATGATAGAGCCGCTATGGATCTCACTCGGTGATCAATGATAAAACCCGGTTTCATCACTGCCCTGTTATCACTATCGATCCTTGCCTCAGCGGCCTGTCAAATCCGGGATAATCGAACTATGACTCCATCTGACCGGGATGGCGATCCGCCATTATATGCCGTCTACCTGCCAGCCGTATTCGGTTCCCCGCCGGCGCCTCTCTATGAAATGACCCGCTTCATGATCGGCGACGGTCGATTGTACGAAGTCATGCACAACAGCGGGTCGCAAGCCCGTCACCAGACCCAGATCGGGACAGGCCATTTCTACCATACCAAGGGGAATGAAATCTCAGCCGAATGGGAGGAGTTGTGGGTCAAGGACGGCATCATCTCTCGCGGTACCGACACCAGCCCGGGGAATGGCGAATTTTATACGCTCTACTCGAGTAACATTCCCGGGACATTGGCCGGATCGGCCTGGAGTCCACGTGTCTGGCGAGTCGGCGATCTGTATGAACGCAACCCCTATGTCGTCTTCTATCGTAAATCAGATTGTGAGATCGCCCGGAGTGGTTTCCAAAAGAGTTGGTTGCGATTTACCGCGTACTACCCGAGCTACACCTTCCAGAGCGGTATTAGCCTGGAAAATGTCATTGAGTTGTCATGGCTTCTGGCGCCGGATGGCGAGCCGGAAGAGAGCTATTTCTATGCTGAATCTTTCGGCCTGGTGGGATGGGGCAGCGCCGACCGAGGATTTAGCTATATCAGTGAGATCCACGCTCCCGGCCAGCGACCCGACAACAAGCGGGAGGTGATTGGCTGCCTTAACAACGCATCCGGCCGGTTACGCCCCAACTCCCTGCTGAATTCGGGGCCGTTGCCTCCCGAATATCGCGTTAAATAATTGCCTTGACGCCTGCCCGCGGGTAAGCTACAATGCCGATTATAACGCATTGCGTTATAATCCTTTGCCCATTTGAGTCTCGGAGAAAGACCGGGATTTTGAAATATAGAACCACCTGAATGACGCCTGGCACGCAAAAGGAGAACTCCGGCATGAGCGATAACGGTTACGATTCGATCAATTTTAATTTGAACGAAGAACATCAGATGATTCAGAAGCTGGCCCGCGATTTTGCCCGCAACGAGATCGCGCCCAAGGCCGAGCATTACGACAAGACCCACGAATACCCCTGGCCAATAGTCCGCAAGGCACAGGAGCTGGGCTTGACGACGATGGCTATTCCGGAGGAATATGGCGGCCTGGGGTTGAGTTTGTTCGAGGAGAGCCTGGTCACTGAAGAAATGGCATGGGGCTGCTCGGGCATCTCCACGGCGATCGGCGTCAATAGCCTGGGTATTTTGCCGATCATGATCGCCGGCAGCGAGGAACAAAAGCGCGAATACGGCGGCCGCATGGCCGATGGCCAGCTGTGCGCCTATTGTGTCACCGAGCCGGAGGCAGGCTCCGACGTGGCCGGAATCAAGACCACGGCGGTACTTAATGGCGATCATTATGTCCTTAACGGTGGCAAGACGTTCATCACCGGCGCAACGAACGCCAACTTCTATACGGTATTGGCCTATACCAAGCCCGATCTGCGCGACGACATGCGGAACCGGTACAAGGGCATGAGCTTTTTCATCGTCCACCGCGATTGGGAGGGAGTCAGCGTGGGCAAGCCCTTCGAGAAGATGGGGCAACACGCATCCGACACGGCCGAGGTTGTCTTTGACAATGTCCGCGTGCCCGTCGCCAATCGTTTGGGCGAGGAAGGCTCAGGGTTTGTGACGACGATGAAGGTTTTCGACAAGAGCCGCCCCACCGTAGCCGCCGGCGCGGTCGGTGTGGCCCAGCGCGCCCTCGACGAAGCGATCAAATATGCCAGGGAACGCATGACGATGGGCCAGCCCATCTGGCAGCACCAGGCCATCGGCCACATGATCGCCGATATGGCGATGCAGGTTGAGGCGGCGCGCATGCTGGTATGGCGGTCGGCCTGGGACTATGATCGCGGCGACCGTAATACCATCCACGCCGCGATGGCCAAGGCATTCGCTGCTGACGCCGCCATGAAGGTGACGACCGACGCCGTTCAGGTCTTCGGTGGTTACGGCTATATGTCCGAGTATCCGGTTGAGAAGCTCATGCGCGACATCAAGATCTACCAGATCTATGAGGGCACGAGCCAGATTCAGCGCAATATCATCGTCCGCGAGCTGTTCCGCAGCCGTTAAGGGCGACCCTTATCTCCTGTTTTGCACCAAACCTCCGGTCATTGACCGGAGGTTTTTTTGTTAGTGGCTTCACGCATGTCCGGGCCGGCTGTCATAAAAGTTTGTTAATCATCGTCATTTGTCGTGATGATCGTCACGATCCGGCCGAAAATGGTTGACACCCTCCCGGCCGTCGTTACAATCGCATCATATTGCCAGGTTTTGCATAGATTTTCATATGGCAAACGAAGATCACCACCCCACCAGCTGGTTAACGCTCAGCGAGGCCGCCAGATTGCTCGACGTTCATCCGACCACGCTCCGGCGCTGGGCCAATAACGGCGACATCCCTGTGCTGGTGACGCCGGGCGGCCATCGCCGGTTCTCCTCCGACGATCTGGCCCGATTTGCCCGCGAACGAAGCGCGCTGCCGAATGTCAACGGCTTCTCCGGTCTGTGGGCGACCAAAGCTCTGGCCAATGCGCGCCACGAGGTTATCGCCCACCGCCAGGACAGCTGGCTGGATCACTTCGGCGATGATGATAATCGCAGCCGCAACCGCTTGTTGGGCCAGCAGCTGATGGGGCTGACCCTCCAATATCTCTCCAGTGAATCGAGCGAGGAGAATAGCGACGCTATCCTCGACGAGGCCCGTCGCATCGGCCGCCAATATGCTACCTATGCCAAGGAGCAGGGATTGCCCCTTCGAGTCACACTGGAGGCCTCGATGTTCTTTCGCGACAGCCTGATGGAGACCGCGCTCGAACTGCCGGAGGCGACCAATATCCGCCCCGAAGCGAATGTGCGCTTGCTACGACGAATTAACATCCTCCTCAACGCGGTTCACCTGGCCGTGGCCGGCGTCTACCAGGGTGAGGATGACCCGCCCGGGATCCCCGCCGGCAAGTGACTCCAACGACTCCGTCAACCAATTGTGGATGAATGTCACCCGCTTGTGTGACAGA
>CAZZJN010000136.1:0-7098 GCA_964654505.1 uncultured Ardenticatenaceae bacterium
GTTGCCGACAGCTTGCGATCGGCCGTGCGCATGACGACCACCTTCCAGAACTCGGCCGGCAACTGATAGACGCCTCGGTAGCTCATGTCGTCGGCCCGAAAGACCGGTCCCGTGAACACCGACACCTTCATGTCGAACTTGTCGGCGTTCTTCAGGATGTAATCCTCCAGCCCCAGCCAGGTGCGCCGGTTCAGATGCTGGTGCTGGGGGGCGCAATTGGTGAAGTGGAACGTGTCCTCGTTGGCCGTGGCCGCCGAACGTCCCCACACCGGGTCGTTGCGACGCACCAGATGGCCCCGGTCGAGGTCGTTACCCTCATACAGGTCCGGCCCGATTTGATGCTCGCGGGCGATGCGAGGATCGAAGTACCAGACGTCCCGGTCGCGCTTGATCTCTTTGGTCTTGCGGCCGTCGATATTAACCGCCGTGAAGAAGGCCAGCCGCCGCGATTTGCTCATCACCACCGAAAAGTGGACGTATTCCAGCACGTGGCCCCGGCCGTCCAGCCGTGGCGCGGCGTCGGCCAGCTGCTGCGGCGACAGCTGCGGCAGATCGACCTTCGGCCCCAGAAAGTCGGCCTCGTAGCCCTTCACGCGATTGAAGAACTCCGGGGCACGCTCGGCGGTCACGATGGGCGCCGCCGGTCCGCTCGTCTGCGACGGCGCGACCGGGCCGGAGAACAACTCGTCCAGCAGGGTTTTTTGCTCAACCGTCAGCGCCTCGCCGTCCATCAGCTTGCGCAAGTCGGCCAGGATGCTACTGATGCGGATCCCTTCGTTGGCCGACCAGGCGATGCGATCCTCGCCCATCGAGGATGTCCAGACCTTGCCGTCCACCGCCAGCACCCGGCCTTTGGCATCGCGCTTCTTCACCCCGGCATGATGCAGCCCCACCACCTGCCACTGGTCGTTGAACACCGGCGAGCCGGACGCGCCCCGGTCGGTGTCGGTCGTGTAATGGATGAAAGTGTCGAACAGGTCGACCAGCTTGTTGTTGCGCAAGGCGATCTTCTTTGGCGCGCCGCCGGGATGCTGGATGACGGCCACATACTCATCGATCAGAATCTTGCCCTGCCGGTCGCTTAGCGGCAGATAGCCGTAGCTGGACGTGGGGATGGCGCCATCCGTCGATGCGGGCTGAATGGCCACCAGGCTGTAATCGAGGGCCTGATTGGTGAGGAAGAACCGGTCGGGGTCCAGCCCAACGAGGACGGGCGTGCGCGGGTTGAAATGCTCGTCGTCCTCGAAATCGAACTCCATCAGGCTGCGACGGGCGAGGTCGGCCGAGGCCAGCACGTGGTTGTTGGTCAGCAGCAGATTGGGCGACACCAGGAACCCCGTGCCGAAACCCAGCGAGCGGCCGCTCATGTTGCGGATCTCGATGCGGCCGACACAACGCCCCGCGCGGCGGCCGATGTCCAGATAGTTGATCTCCAGCAGGTCGCTCTCGCCCAGAATGCGCTCCAGCCCCAGCCCGTCGTTGGGGTGGAGCATGTCGCGCCGGGCGTCGCGCAAGGCGTCGCGGCGGATCGCCTCGGTGAAGTCGATGATGCCTTTGGCGGCATCGTCGGCCCGCGCGTCGCGCGTGGATGCCCGTTGGCGGAAACGGTCTTCTGCGTTCTGGTCTTGTTGTTGGCTGTCCATGGTGTCTCCTGTGTTCGCTGCGGATGGCGCTCAGACTGCAATACAGCATAATACAGGCGATTCCGGTTGGCAAGAGGGCGACCGGAGGACGGCTCAATCCCTAATAATTCCCGTTTCAATTACCCTCACCTGCGTGCTATACTCACCGTCATGACTGATAGTGCCTATCCAGATGTAATTGATGAAGATGAACCCAACGACCTGCCCGACGGCCCCGTACTGTCGGCCGAATGCAAGCATGTCGTGTCGGACGCGGTGACGACCATCCTGCGGGCGGTCGGCGAGGACCCCGAACGCGAGGGGTTGCTGCGTACCCCGGCCCGCGTGGCCCGCGCCTATGATGAGTTGCTCGTGGGCTATACGATGGACCCGGTCGAGCTGCTCAATCGCGCCCTTTTCGAGGTCAGCTACAGCGAGATGGTTATCGTGACCGATATCGATTTTTACAGCCTGTGCGAGCATCACATGCTGCCTTTCATCGGCAAGGCCCACGTGGCCTATATCCCCGACAAACATGTCGTCGGCCTGTCGAAGATCCCGCGTCTGGTCGAGATGTACGCGCGCCGCTTGCAGATACAGGAGCGCATGACGCGGCAGATCGCCGACGTGCTGGATGAGTTGCTCCACCCGCAAGGGGTGGCCGTCGTGGTTGACGGGCTGCATATGTGCATGGCCATGCGCGGCATCAAGAAGGCCAACGCCCGGATGCGCACCAGCGCCCTGCGCGGCCTGTTCCGCAGCAATCAGAAGACCCGCTCCGAGTTTATGGAGCATATCGGGCCGGTGACGCAGACGATCTTTTAATCGGCCGATGGGTCACCAATCTCCATCCCTGCCAAGCGCTCAAGGGCTTTCACCAGGGCATGGTTACCCTCGCCGCCCAGCCCGGCTTGCTGCAGGGCGCGGTAGTTCTGGAAGACCTGTGCCGTCGAGGGCAGGGGGATGCCCAACTGGTCGGCCGCTTCCAGCACCAGCCGCAAATCTTTCTGCTGCAAGTCGATGGTGAAGCCCGGCCGCCAGTCGCGATGGATGACCTGCGGGCCGCGATTGTTGAGCATCCAGCTGCCGGCTGCGCCGCCGCCGACGGCCGCCAGCGTCCGCTCCAGGTCCAGCCCGCCCGCCTGGGCCAGCAGCAGCGCCTCGGCCACGGCCTGCATGGTGACGACGACCAGCACCTGATTCACCAGCTTGGCCGTCTGTCCCGCGCCGTGGTCGCCGACATGGGTGATCGTGCGGCCCATGGCTTGCAACGCGGGCATGGCTCGCTCCAGCTGGGCCGCGTCGCCGCCGATCATGATGCTGAGCGTGCCCTTGGCCGCCCCCTCGCTGCCGCCGCTAACCGGCGCGTCCAGCATGTGGACGCCGCGCTCACTTAGCTTTTCGGCGATGGCCTTGGTGGTGTTGGGGCTGATGGTGCTGCAGTCGATGAGCAGCGAGCCGGGGCGCACGCCCTCGATGACGCCACTTGGCCCCAGCACGACTTCCTCCACGTCGGGCGTGTCGCTGACGCAGGTGATGATGATGTCGCTGTGGCGGGCGACCCCGGCCGGGTTGCCGGCCGCCTTGGCCCCCATCTCCAGCTGTGGCGCCATGCGGCCGGGCGTGCGGTTCCAGACCGTCAGGTCAAACCCGGCGCGCAGCAAGTTGGCGGCCATCCCGTTGCCCATGATGCCCAGACCGATGAAGCCGATTGATTCGTTCATGTAATTTGTTTCCTCTCCAGTTTGACCGCCGGGCGCACGCCGTAAAACCGAATATCGACTTGGCCGTACCGCTTGATATTGCCGCGCGCGCCGACAAATGTCGCTCTTGACAGATAGCCCGCTTGACGTTGTGACTGGGTGCGTGTCCACCACCAAGAGCAGCCGAGCCTATTGCCGTTTTCGGTGATGTAATCCTGCTCAACATTTTTATCGTAGACATAGAGGCGGCAACCGTCAGCCTTCCTTTCCTTTGCATAGGCTGTTCCGATTGCCCGGCGCCACCCGTTTTCAGTTCTAGCGTCGGTGTACTCTACTACTTCTGTCGCGCTGAGCAAGAAAATTCTATCTTCAGTGTCGGGACTGCCCTCGCCGTTGCCGTCGCACCTGTTCGTCCTGATGCACTCCTGTTCGGCGGCCGTAAATGCTGTGTCTAGAAACGCATGATTAAGCCATCGACGCAGGTCGCAGTCGCGCCATGATATCGCCACAGCCTCATTATGATACCGTCTGCAATCGATAATGTATTCGCTGAGGAGAAACAGTTCATCGGCCGCGTTTTGCAGCACCCGCCAACGGATCGGTGTTTTGTCCGTTCCGCTAACCCCATGCGGATATGTGCCGAAGGTGACGATATCGCCGGAAGATTCTCCCATCTTCATATTGTATCAGCTTGGGAATAATAGAACGTGCCTCTTGGGAATATGAGCTTGCTCTGTAATCACCATGCGTCCTGCGCCCCAACCCTTGTATAATCCTCGCGTGACCGGAAAACGGGTTCGTATAACCTTGCTCATCGTGGCCGCGGCCGTCGCATCGGCCGTCGCCTTGTGGTGGGCCATGCCGCGGCTGGTGGCGGCCATGCCCGGTCGCTTCCGCCATTACGTGCCCGAGGCCATTGTCGAGAGGGTCACGACGCCGCTGCCCACGGCGCTGCCTCCGCCGCCCACGGCCGCGGCCGCGCCGGATGCGCTGGCGCTGGCCCTGTCCACGCCAGTCCCGACTATGGCTCCAACAGCGACCGTGGCCGTTCCTGTGGCGACGGCCGCGGAAGCCTCGTCCGCCACCGCGACCCCCGCCCCGACGCCGACGGCCGTGCCCTCGCCCACCGGCCCGCCGCTGCCCGCGGCCGTGCGTATCGACGGCCTGCCCATCATCCCCCAGAAGTTCAACAACTGCGGGCCGACGAACGCGACCATCGTCCTCAACTATTACGGCGTCGCGGTCGATCAGTTCGACGTGGCCGCCGTCGCCCGACCGAACTACGAGGATCGCAATGTCTCGCCGAGCGAACTGGTCAGCTTTGTCAACGACCATACCGATCTGGCCGCGGCTCACTTCGTCGGCGGTGACGTCGATCTGCTGCGGGCGCTGCTGGCGGCCGGATTCCCGGTCATCATCGAGAAGGGGCTGGAGCCGGACGCGACGACCGGCTGGATGGGCCATTACCTGACCGTCTTCGGCTATGATGGCGAGGCCGGGCATTTCCTGGTGCGTGACACCTACCTCGGCCCGTGGCGCGAGGACGGCGTGGCTACCTTTGACGACACGGCCCGGTTCTGGGCGCAGTTCAACGGCGCGTTCATCGTCATCTACCCGCCGGAGCGAGCGGCCGAACTGGCCCAAACCCTCGGCCCCGATTTCGCCGATCCACTAACAATGTGGAGCGCGACGCTGGAACGCAACCGCGCTCGCGCCCTGGCCGCGCCGGACGACGCCTACGCCTGGTTCAACCTGGGGTCGTCACTGGTGGCGCTGGCCGGGCTGAACGGCGACGTCGCCTATTACCCGCCGGCGGCCGCGGCCTACGATCAGGCCCGATTGCTTGGTCTGCCGGCGCGTATGTTGTGGTATCAGTTCGGGCCGTATGAGGCCTATCTGGCCGTGGGTCGCTATGAGGATGTCCTGACGCTGGCCGAGGCGACGTTCGCGGGGCAGGGCGGCCGCAATGTCGAGGAAACCTATTACTATCAGGGGCGCGCCTTGCTGGCGACCGGTGACGGGGCGGGGGCGCGGGCCGCCTTCAAGCGGGCGATGGCGCTCAATCCGGCGTCGGCCGTTGGTTTGGCGGCGGCCGCGGCGCTGGCAGCGATCGATTAGGCTGTGGCGCGATCCGGAAGCCGGACCTACAGACCCTCTTCCTCCCTATGCTCGATCATCCAGATGTAGGCGTCGGCCTCCGTGCGGTCGGGGAATTCGGCCAGCAAGTTCTGCTCGCGGATGTTCTCCACCGTCGGCCGGTAGACGTGGTCGTACCAGGAGGCGACGGCTTCCTCGTAGCTGACCTCGTGCTGCCGTTCGATCCCCAGGTAGTAGCGGTGGACGTCGATATGCTCCAGTATCTTCTCGTACTTGCCGGGCAGGCTGACGATGATTTCGGCCTCGGGTCTTAGCTCGCGCAGGTGCGTCTTCTCCATGAAGGCGGCCTGCTCCTGGTCGCGGATCATCGTGTCGATCCAGGTGGCGTGGCGCAGGGTGCGGATGACCTGCCGGACGATCCGCCGGCGATAGATCTCGGCCATGCGCTCCCCGGCCTCGATATGGGCCTCGTCCTCGGCGGGAGTCTCGCGGGCCGCCTCGCGCACCAGCCATTGGTATTCGCTGACCCGCAAGTACAGGTCGGCGGCGGTCATCGTCGGGAACTGCTGCAATAGCCCCTCTCGCTCGATGGCTTCCACCAGCGGCCGATAGACGTTGTCATACCAGGAGATGACCGCGTCCTCGTAGGTCACATCGGCCTGCCGCTCCGTGCCCAGATAGTAGCGATGGGCGTCGATATGCTCCAGCAGCCGGTCGTACTCGGCCGGATTGCCCAGATGCAGGTCGCTATCGGGATACAGCACGTCCAGGCGGCTCCGTTGCAGGAAGCGGCCGTAGGCCTTCTCCGCCTGGACGCTGTCGATATCCATATCGGCCGTCAGCCGGAAGGGGATGTCGATCTCGGTGACATGGGCGTCGATGTCCACCTGCTCCCGCTCGCGGGCCACAGACACGCGGTGGTTGCCGTCCTTGACGAAGTAGACATCGCCGATCTTGTATAGCTCCACTGGCGGCAGGCCGATCTCCTGATAGCGCGCCTTGCTGATGTTGACCCAGCGCTCGCTTGTCAGGCGCTGGATCGGCAGGAAGGCTCGATCGAAATCCCGGTAGCGGCCGACGCTGCCGACGATCTTGTCCAGCGGCACGGTCTGCAGGCCGATGTCATGTTGCCCGCGCGAGGGCAGCGCCTGTTGCACCTCGTCGAACGGCAACAGGTCGTTATTGCGACCCGACACCAGTGCGAACAGCTTGCGCCACAGGGATCGGCGGTAGGCTTTCTCGAAATCGTCGCTGGCAGCGTCGTCGTACATCTGGGCTATCCGGCTCGCGGCCGATTCATCGCCGCTCAGACAAGCGGCCGATACTCCGGCACGAACATGAACTCCTTGATATGTTGCCGCAGGTCATCCGGCTTGGGATGCGTGGCCAGGCCGTCGCGATAGGCGACCTCGGCCACGGCTGTGGCGATGCCCAGCGACACCTCGCGAATTCGCGACAGGGTGGGATAGATGCGGCCGGCAGCCAGATCGTCCTCAGTCACCTGGTCGGCCAGCGCCCAGGCCGCGGCTTCGAACATCTCGTCGGTCACATACCGCACCCCGCACGCCACGACACCTAGTCCCACGCCGGGGAAGATGTAGGCGTTATTGCCCTGTCCCGGATGGTACATCTTGCCGTAGAGCTTGAACGACGGGAACGGGCTGCCGCTGGCTAAA
>CAZZJN010000137.1:0-6981 GCA_964654505.1 uncultured Ardenticatenaceae bacterium
GCGTCGATATGAGGCTCAAGCGCATCGTTCGCGTAGGGAAGTGGGGATAGTTGAAAAGTCATTATTCTCTCCGTGTTTGACTTGTCCATACGCCATTGAAGAAATGACGTATCCGGGAACTGGAAAAGATTCTAGCTCTTAATTGGCCATTGTCAAACAAAAGTTAACCGAGGTTAACAACCGGAATCATACCGAAGAATCTACCTAAGGGCAAAAACAAATGTCCCCTCATGGCTGTAGATCATCTCCAGCGCCGGGTTGCGGCCAAGCTCGGCCGGATCGAAATAGCCGCCCCGCGTCCCGACAAATACGTGGCTGACCCCCTGAACCGTCAGCCAGTCGGCGGCCGCCGGATCGCTCCAGTCCTCCACGGTTGAGGCGGCCTCGTTGAACGCCCGCACCGCGGCAAACAGCTCGCGATTATAGATGTGGTCGACGGGCGGCGTGGTGGTCTCCAGCCCGGTCAGGGGCACGATCCACGCCCCGCCGTCGCCCCCGGCCCAGGTGACGCCTGACCAGCGCCAGGCGTTGACGGCGACGCGGGCGTCTTGCGGCAACTCCTCTTTCATCCAGGTCAGAGCGGGCAGGTCGTCGGCCAGGGCCAGAATGGTTTGCCGGTTCAGGATGTTGACCTGTTGCCGCCAGCCGAAGAGCGCCGGCAGCCCCAGCATGACGCCCGCCAGAACCGCCAACGCGAGCCGGGCCGGAGGGATCGATCGCGCTTGGCGGTCTATCAGTCGCCACAGGCGGTCAGCCGCGATGGCCGGCAGGAGCGCCAACGGCAGGAAGAGGGTGATGTACATGCTGTTCAGGTTGACGATCAGCGTCTCCGGCAGGCCGAGGCGCTCCCCAGCCAGCAATACGAACAGCGCCCCCACCCAGACCACCAGCAGCAGCGGGAAGGTCGTCCAACGCCGTCGCCGGGCGAACTCAATCAGCAGGTAGCCGATGGCAACCGCCGCCACGACCAGATAGACACGCTCCCAGCCGGTCGTGATGTATCCCGTGGGAAAGTCGTTGTAGCCGGTCTGCGACTGCCGAAAGGTTTGAATAGGGTTGGTAGCGGCCGATAGCTCGATCGCACGCGGCAGGATTAGCAGCAAGCCCAACGCGGCCGCCTTGAGCGGCCCCGACACACGGCGGAAGCTTATCCAGTGGGCCACAGCCGCTACCGCCGCGAACGGCAGGTAAAACAGAAAGACCCGGAAGTGGATGAGGAACAGCCCGCCCGCCAGCACGCCGATGAGAGGCCAGACGCGCGGCCAACCGCGGCCGACCCGCCAGGTGAGGCCAATCAGGACAGGCATGACCATCATGGCCGTCAGTTGGGTCATGCGGCCCCAGGTCGCGTAATAGCCGGGGAAGAAGAACGGCAACGCCACCAGAAACGCCGCCAGCAGACCCACCACTCGCCGCCGCGTCACCATCCACCCGGCGGCATAGACGGTCAATGGCAGCAGGCCGCCCAGTAATTGCATCAGATAGAGCAGCAATCCCGGCAAGGGTTCGCCGGTCATCATGACCAAACCGGCCGACAGGGTATGGAAGCCGAAGTGATAGGGGAAGCGGTCGACCGGCAACAGAGGCTCATAGCCGGTGGGGGTGCGGCCGTTCTCGACCATGACCGCAGTGATCAGGGCATGGCGGCTGGAATCGACCCACGGAGGAAAGGCCAGGCCGCGTATGGCGACGAAGCGAGCGGCTATCGCCAACAGGAGCAACACTATCAGCAGCAGGTAGACCAAGGTAGCTGCCCGTCGACGGTCGACTGTTGCAGCACCACGCTCCCGGCTCGCCCAGCGTCGTACAGCCACGAATGCGGCCGCCAGCCATCCCAGCCCCACGGCCGCCCACAACAGGCCCCCTGACCAGCGCCCGCCGGCCAGCGAGACCCAATACCACAGGAGGGGCCAGGCGGCGATGCCCAGCGAGAGGGCCACGCCCAGCCAGGCGGCCGCATCCCAGCCGCGCGGCCTGAGCCACAGCATCAACAGGATCCCCGGCAAGGGCAGCATGAGCAGCGCCGCCAACCCCAGCCCGATTTGATGCAACGGCGCGACGGCCGCGTCCAGCGTCTCTCCCGCCGTCAGCGCATAGCGAGTGACGAATCGCAGGTCGCGGGCGTCGCTCGCGGTCGCCTCCGGCCGCAGCGGCCCGGTCAGGATGCTGAGAGCGCCCGCCGAGTAGACGTCCAGCGAATAGCCCCAGGCCGAGATATGGTTGGCCTCGCTGCCCAATAGGCGCAGGGTATAGAGACGTCCGGCCGAGCGTGGCTGGGGTGGGAAGGCCAGTGTGTAGACCTGGTTGTGACTCAGCCCGGCTGTCGGCTGTGTTTCAGCGGCGATCAGCGCTCCGGCACCATCCCGCAATTCGACGGTGAAGGTGTCGTCGCCCTCCAGAGCGGCCGATGTGCCGCCATAGCGCACCAGGATCAACTCGACCTCGTTCAGGCCGTCGCGCCGGGGGACGAAAGTCTGCTCGATTGTCAGATCGGATTGGGGCGCGGGCAGTGCCGTGTCCAGGCGGCCCTGAGCGATATCTTCGGCCACCAGCGGCCCGCACAGATAGTGCCAGGTGCAGATGCCGAACCGGTCGAGCGCTCCCTGGGCCTGGTTGACGCCGGCGGCCGATACCAACCTGACCCTTGGACCCGCCATTGGTGTGTTAGGCGGGGGCGGGGTGGGAGGTGTACCGGTCGGGGCAGGTTCCGGCCTGTTCGAAAGCTGTTCCATGGTACGGAACTATACCTTGACAAAGGGCTGAACTGAAACAGATATCGTCAATGGGATGGTGCGGCAATTCGTAATATTGGTTGTAAGGATACAGGCCTATATTAGTAATTGACGGACTTCCCTCCTTGCAAGTGGCGTCGCAAGTAGATTTGTTCCTCGTACTTCCTCCCCCTGACGTATGCGACGCCACTTCTTCTTTTTCTGAACCCCGCAACGATTGGACAAGATGATGTGGCGCTGATCGAATTGATTATTGATTCAATGGGCTTGTTATATCTGCCGACGTTTTGAGGAGCGGACAGATAGGGATCATCCTCCGATCGGTTCGTCGTAATCCAGAAAACGATCCTGCACCCAGCCGACGATGCCTGTGACGGTCTGAATCTCTTGCCAGACCTCGCCCTGGTAAAAGGCGTTGCCGGTGAGCGGAATGACCGTATCGCCACGGACGAGGATGACGAGCGCCGGTCCACCGGGCAGTTGCCGCACGGGCAGGGTGCTGGTGCTGTCATTGATTCGCGCCGTGGGCACGAGGATGGGGGTCGCCGTTGGGGTTGGCGAAGGAGTTGGGGTGGGGGTAGCGGTTGGGGTTTCCGTCGGCCGGGGTGTTCCGACGGCCGTTGCTGCCTGTCCCGTGCCCGGCGGTGGCGCTATCTCGGCCGTGCCGGTGATGACCTCTCCCGCTCCAACGGCCGGTTGAGTGGCTGCCGGGCTTCCCATCGCTCCCGAGGATCCACCCGATGATGACGTCGGCAGCCCTACCATCGCGCCTGATTGGCCGCTCGGGCCATTCGAACCGGCTTCTCCCGCATCGCCGGTGTCGGTTGTGTCTCCGTCCTCGGTCAGGCCGGCCACGTCGTCGGCAGCGAGCGTGCTTTCGGCCGCGTCATTGACGGCCCCACCACGGCCCAGCGGCACGCCGGCCATGAAAAAGCCCATGGCCAGTAGCAGCAAGGCCAAGCCATAGCCGGTGAAGGATTTGGCGCGCAGATCGAGGCGCTCGCTGCCCAGACTGAGGCGCGTCAGCAGGCGGGGGGATTGGGCCAGATAGGCTAAAGCGATGGCGACCAGCGCCCCCAGGGCTGAAAGCCCCATGCCCCATAATGTCCACCCTGGAAAACCTGTGCCGTCCATTCGGGCCACATTATAGCGCGTTTAGGATTCGTTGCAGGTGTTGCGCCTCGCTTTCGGCAAGGTTATTATCTTACAGTCAGCTTTCCCTCAGAGGAATGCACGGGACCCGGCCGAATGGCCGGATTTTTACAGAGATAATGATTCATGTCAGTCGCTGAACATTCGACTTCAACAACCCATATCGCAACCGAAATAGCGACGCCCGCCACCAGCCCGCGCCGTCCGGCCTCTTCTGTCATTCGCGAGATCATCGAGACCTTGCTGTTGACGTTCTTCATCTTCTGGATCGTCAATTCGCTGGTCGGCCGCTATCGCATCGACGGCAACAGCATGAACCCCACCTTGTTCAACGGCGAATACCTGATCATCAGCAACTTCGCCTACAAGCTGGACGCCCCGGAACGCGGCGACATCATCGTCTTTCGCCACCCGCAAAGCGAGTTGAATCTCATCAAGCGGGTGATCGGCCTCCCCGGCGACACCATCGAGGTGCAAAACGGCACCGTGCGCGTCAACGGCACGGCCATCGACGAGCCGTATATTCAGGCTCCCCCGGACTATAGCAGCAGTTGGGTTGTGCCCCAGGGGCAGTATTTCGTCCTGGGGGATAATCGCAATCATTCCAGTGATTCCCATGCCTGGGGGTTTTTGCCGGAAGATCATATATTGGGCAAGGCGTTGGTCATCTATTGGCCGCCAAGCAAGTGGATGAAAATACCGCATCACTTGTTTCCATCCAGCTAAGTAAATTGGCGGCCGCGACGATGGCGGGCGACACTTATCTTGACATAATCATACTAATTCATAAACCGCTGAACCTCATGGTTCGATTGTGATGTTCGGGGTTTCACGGTTTTCATGACAGGGGGAAAGATGTCGGACGGCCGAGCGGAGATCGAGGCATTGGTGAGAAAAGTGGTCATCCGGACACTGGGCGACGTTGAGCGCCATGCCCCTGTTCAGCGGCCGCTGCTCGACGAGGCCGCCCTGCGCGAGACAGCACCCGGCACCACGCTCGTGCTCACCCCCGGCACCATCGTCACTCCCCTCGCTCGCCAGTTAGCCGGGGAGCGCCATATCACGCTGCAATTTGCTCCTGCCGAACCGCCACGAGATGTTCAGGGCGTGCCTGGCGGCCGTCGCGTGGCCATCGGTGGCGACCACGGCGGCTATGACCTTAAAGAAATGCTCAAGGCCATGCTGTCGGCCGACTATGAGTTGATCGACTGCGGGACCCATAGCAAGGACCCCGTCGACTATCCCGACATCGCCGTGGCCGTGGCCCGACTGGTGGCCTCGGGCGACGCCTGGCGGGGCATCATCATTGACGGCGCGGGCATCGGCAGTTGCATGGCGGCCAACAAGATCGCTGGTGTACGCGCGGCAATGTGTTATGATCAAGCTACGGCCGTGAACAGCCGCGAGCACAACAATGCCAACGTTCTGACGCTCGGAGCAGGCCTCATCGGGCCGAACCTGGCCCAACAGATCGTGCGCACATGGCTCAACACGGAATTCGGCGGCGGCCGTCATGCGGCTCGTGTGGCCAAGATCGACGCGCTCGACTGCGCCGGAGGATCGCAACCGACCGCCGGCATTGAAACAATGAAGCAGGCAAAAACGCCGTCCGCCTATTAAGTGGATGGTATGAAGGATTGACGACTGATTGCTGCCATGACCATGACCACCTACGACTCCGCCACCGTTGAGCGCGTCATCGAGGAAGTCACCCGCGAGGTGTTACTGCGATTGGGGCGTGGCGCTTCTGGCGGCGCTTCCGGCGGGGCATCGACCGCGCCCTCCTCGGCCGCGTCCACTACGCACAAGGCCAACGGCTGCAATTGCAGTGACGGCAGCTGCGTGGCCCATTGCGCCGACAAGGTCGGCCGGGTGGTGACGGCCGGGGCGACGCGCGTCACGTCGCGGCTGGGCGCGCTGCCCCAGGATATCAACGTCGCCAAACTGATCGACCACACCCTGTTGAAGCCCGATGCCACCCAGGACCAGATCGCTCAGCTTTGCTACGAGGCCCGAACGCATCATTTCGCCTCCGTCTGTGTCAACCCGACCAATGTCCGGCTCTGCGCCCAACTGCTGAAGGGGTCGGACGTCATGGTTTGCACGGTCATCGGCTTCCCGCTGGGGGCCTCGGCCGCGTCGGTGAAGGCCTACGAGGCGCAGCAAGCCATTCGTGACGGTGCAACCGAGATCGATATGGTCATCAACGTCGGCGCGCTGAAGTCGCGCGACTATCGCGCTGTCCATGAGGATATCGCCGCCGTGGTGAACACAAGCCATGCCGCCAACGCTATTGTGAAGGTCATCATCGAGACGGCACTGTTGACCGACGAGGAGAAGGTCATCGCCTGCCAGTTGTCGAAGGTGGCCGGCGCGGATTTTGTCAAGACCTCCACCGGCTTCGGGCCGGGGGGAGCGACGGTTGAGGATGTCGCCCTGATGCGCCGTGTCGTTGGACCGTCGCTGGGTGTCAAGGCATCGGGTGGGGTGCGCAATTACGCCGACACCCAGGCGATGGTCGCGGCCGGGGCCACACGAATCGGCGCCAGCGCCGGTGTGGCGATCGTATCGGAAGCCGGGAGATAACATCATGGACGACCAGAGATATACGATTCATTGCGATGAGTGTGGAATCGGTCATTGTCGGCCCATATCGACGCCTTATCTCTTGAAGATCGGCAAGCACATGATGGTCATGCCCGATTCGCCGGCCTATGTCTGCGATATTTGCGGCAACCGGTTCTTCGACGAAGGTTTTCTTGACGGCGTCCATTATTTACTGGAGCAAGCGGCCGCCGATTCCCGGCGGCAGGCGCGACGGCGACAAGTCCCGCGCCCCGAACCGGCCGCGATGCCTCATGCCCGCAGGAGTCGCTAATCGTGTCCAACACTGAACTACGCAGTTATGTTTTTCTTGATAATCTGCAGCCGCAGCACGCGGCGTTTCTCGGCACGGTGGCCGGGGGCTTTCTGCCGTTGCCCGGCGATGCCTCGCTCTGGATCGAGATCTCGCCCGGCATTGAGATCAATCGCATCACCGACGTGGCCCTGAAATCCACCGACGTGCGGCCGGGCATGCAGGTCATTGAGCGGCTCT
>CAZZJN010000138.1:0-1237 GCA_964654505.1 uncultured Ardenticatenaceae bacterium
ACCGTCGCAAAACGCGGCCGCGCCATCCTGCTCCGGCTTTTCCTGCTGACGATCACATTGGCCGCCGCCACGTCCGCCCGGACATCGGCCCAGAACACGCCCCCGACCGTCATCACCGCCCAGCCCGGCGACACGTGGACGGCGCTGGCCCTGCGCTACGACAGCGACGCGGCCGAACTGCGCGCGCTCAACCCCCACATGAACGCCGCCCGCCAGCCGGCCATCGGCCGCGCCGTCACCCTGCCCGCGGGGGCCACCGAGCGCCCCGGTCGCCTCATCCGGCCCGAAGGCGGGCTGCTGGCGACGGCCGTCGAGTTGGGCTTGCCGGTGTGGGCGCCGGCCCTGCAGAACGGGCTGCCGTCCCCCTACGCGCCCCTCTTCCACCGGCCGCTGGTCGTGCCCGGCGACGGCCGCATCGTCGACCTGCCGGTGGGCGTGACCGCGCTGGAGCTGTCGGCCGCCCCCGCCCAGCCGGGGATGGCCCTCGGCCTGTGGGGGACGACCACCACCGCCGGCGCCGCCCTCTCGGCCGAGCTGGACGGGCTGCCCGTCTCTTTCGGCGCGGCGGGCGAGCGCTTCATCGGCGTCGTGGGCACCGGCGCGTTCTACAGCGGCGGCGAGCCGGAGCTGGTCATGCGCGTCGCCGGCGGCCCGGCCTGGGTCCAGCCCTGGGCGTTTGCCAAACGGGAGTGGGAGTATCAGGAACTGACCCTGACCGGCGAGGCGGCCCAGATCGACCAGCAGGCCCGTGACGAGGAGCGCGCCCGGCTGCGAGCCATATGGACCGTCGCCGGCCCCGACCCGCTATGGGACGGGCCGTTCCGCATCCCTCTGGACAGCTTCCTGGAGGTCTCGGCCAACTACGGCGCGCGACGCTCCTACAACGGCGGGCCGTACCTGACCTATCACGAAGGGGTCGATTTCAGCGCCTACGGCGGCACGCCGGTGCTGGCCCCCGCGGCCGGGACGGTCGTGCTGGCCGAGACGTTGTACGTGCGCGGCGGCACGGTCATCATCGACCACGGGTTGGGCATCTACACCGGCTACTATCACATGTCGGCCATCCACGCCGTGCCCGGGCAGCAGGTCGCGCCGGGCGATCTGCTGGGCGAGGTGGGCACCACCGGGCTGTCGACCGGCAACCACCTGCATTGGGACCTGCTCATCAACGGCATCTGGGTCGACGCGGCCGCCTGGCGCGAGTCGGGGCTGGACTGCCGGTTGCTGGAGGGGCTTG
>CAZZJN010000138.1:1337-6975 GCA_964654505.1 uncultured Ardenticatenaceae bacterium
CTCATCCAACTGGGTTTTAACGCCAAAGTCGAACAGTTCCCCGATGGAGCGGTGGTGATAGTTCTGCCGGATGGCCCCGCCAAAGACAGGGCCGGTGGACAGCACCACCAGCTTCGACCCCGGGCCGGGCGTTTGGGGAACGGTGTCGGTGGTGATGATCTGCCGGATCTCCGGCACGGCCTCCAGCCGCTCCAGTCCGCCATGCAGAAACACCCCGTGGGTGCAGACGACATAGACCTCCTCCAGGCCGTGGTCGAGCAACAGGCGGGTGAGTTCGACGATGGTGCCGCCGGTGGCGATCTCGTCGTCGTGGATGATCGCTCGCCGGAAGCCGGACACCTGACGGCCGATGAGGCCGCTGTATTGCACGCGGGTGTCGGAGACGCGGGTCTTGTTGGCCGTGGCGAAGCCCAGGTCGAGCATCTCGGCAAAGCGCGACGACGACTTGGCGCTGCCCATGTCGGGGGCCACGACGATGGTGTCCTCCGAGCTGAAGCGGTAATCGCGGAAGTAGTCGGCAAACAGCCCGCGCGCCGTCAGCGGGTCGGCCGGGACGCTGAAGAAGCCGTGCACCTGCGGCGAGTGGAGCGTCATGGTCATGATGCGGGTCGCCCCCGCCGTGGTCAGCAGGTCGGCTACCAGCCGGGCGGTGATGGAGATGCGCGGGGCGTCCTTCTTGTCGGAGCGGGCGTAGGAGAAGTAGGGGATGATGGCGTGGATCTCGCGGGCGGCGGCGCTCTTGGCGATGTCGAGCATCATCAGCAGTTCCATGAGGTGATCGCTCACCGGCGGCACGAGGGACTGGACGATGTAGACCGAGCGGCCGCGGACGCTGGCTCCCAGCTGGACGAACAGATTATCGTTGCTGAACCGCGAGAAGTGGGTCTGCTCCAGTTCGATGCCCAGGCTCTCGGCGATGGCCGCCGCCAGGCGCGGGTTGGAACGACCGCTGAACAATCGTACTTCGCTCTGATCAAGGGGCTGGAATACGTTCATGGCATCTACCTGGTCGGGCGCTAGGCAGGGCTGCGCTGTTTTGTATAGTATACATCATAACGAACAGCTGTAGCGCAAGCTGTCAGCTTGCCGACCCCGCCGAAGAGGGCGAGTCAACGGCGAATACCGACGACCCGCGCGACAATGGTGATTTCGCCGTTGACCCGCCCCTACAGTTGAAAATCTGCAAAATCGGTGTAATCTGTAAGTGCTTCTTCCATGATTTATCCGATAAACAGAATCCCGTCAGGACCATTATTTGCACCGGCCACGCGCCGGTGAATCAGGAGATATATAACGTGACAAACAGAAAGCCCGAAGACCATTTGAAGCTCTTCCTCCCGGGGCCGACCGAGGTGCGGGAAGAGATCCTGGACGCCCAGGGTCGCTGGATGATCGGCCATCGCATGCCCGAAGCGATCCAGCTTTTCGGCCGCATCCAGCCAAAGCTGCGGCAAGTGTTCCGCACCGACTATCGCGTCTACATCACCGCCTCCTCCGGCACCGGCATGTGGGAAGCTGCCAGCCGCAACTGCGTGGCCCGCAAGGTGCTCCACTGCACCAACGGCTCCTTTGGCGACCGCTGGGCCGACGTCGCCGAGGCCAACGGCAAGGAAGTGGTTCGGCTTGAGGTCGAATGGGGCCAACCCGTGCTGCCCGAGATGGTCGTCGAGCAACTCGGCGCGGGCGGTTTCGACGCCGTGGCTTTCGTCCAGAACGAGACCAGCGTCGGCATCTCCAACCCGGCCCGTGACATCGCCGCCGCCGTTCGCGCCATGCCCGGCGGCCGCGACATCACCATCATGGTCGACTCCGTCAGCGGTCTCACCGGCATGGAGATGGAGCCGGACAAGTGGGACATCGACATCGTCCTGACCTCCAGCCAGAAGGCGTTCGCCCTGCCCCCCGGCCTGGCCTTCGCCTCCGTCTCCGACCGCGCCTTCGAGAAGGCCAAGACCGTCCCCCATCGCGGCTACTACTTCGACTACGTCGAGATGGAGAAATATCTGGTCAAGGATCAGACCCCGGCCACCCCGGCCATCTCGCTCCTGTACGCCCTCGATGTGCAACTGGACACCATGCTGGCCGAGGGGATGGAGCACCGCTGGGCGCGCCACCTGGCCATGCGCGATCTGGTGGTCAACTGGGCAACCTCGCGCGGCTTCAAGCTGTTCGCCAATGACCTGCGCTACGCCTCCCCCACGGTGACGACCATCGAGAACAGCTACGACCTCAGCATCAAGGACATGAACGGCTTCCTGCGCAAGCGCGGCATGGTCATCTCCAACGGCTACGGCAAGCTGAAGGACAAATGCTTCCGCATCGGCCACATGGGCGACTGGCAGGTCGCCGACATCGAGGAACTGCTGGCCAACATGGATGATTACCTGCGTTCCATCGACATAGCCGTCGCCGGGAAAACGGCCTAAGCGCCGACTCATTCATCATTTTGGAGAATCACGTGAGCAAGAAAATCCTTATCGCTGATAAATTGGGCAAACCCGGTCTGGAATTACTCGACAAGATGAGCGACATGTCCTATGACCTGCGCACGGGCATGTCGAAAGAGGAGCTGCTGGCCGCCATCCCCGACTATGAGGCCGTCATCGTGCGCAGCGACACCTACATCGACGCCGACGTCCTCGCCGCCGGGACACAACTGAAGGTCGTCGGCCGCGCGGGCATCGGCGTGGACAATATCGACGTCGCCGCGGCCACCGCGCGGAGCATCATGGTCATGAACACGCCCCACTCCAACAGCGTGGCCACGGCCGAACAGACGCTGACCCTGCTGCTGGCCGTCTCGCGCAAGACCGTCGCCGCCCACAACTCACTGGCCGCCGGGGAGTGGGAGCGCACCCTCTACGTGGGCACCGAACTGTTCGGCAAGACCCTGGGCATCATCGGCTTCGGCTACATCGGCCGCCTGGTGGCCCATCGCGCCCAGGCTTTTGGCGTCAACGTCATCGCCTACGACCCCTATGTGACCGCGGAGGCAGGCGCGGAACTCAACGTCGCCATGCTGCCGCTGGCCGACGTGCTGGCCCAAAGCGACCTGCTGACCCTGCACGCCATCGTCACACCCGAGACCAGGGGGATGATCAACGCCACGACCATCGCCGGAATGAAGGACGGGGTCATCATCGTCAACGTCGCCCGCGGCAAGCTGATCGACGAGCAGGCGCTGGCTGATGCTCTGAAGTCCGGCAAGGTGGCCGCCGCCGGTCTGGATGTCTATCAGGAAGAGCCGCCGACCCACAGCCCCCTGATCGGCCTGCCCAACGTCATCCACACCCCCCACCTCGGCGCCAGCACCGTGGAAGCGCAACGCAACGTCGGCATCGAGATGGTGGAGCAGATCGCCGACGCCCTGCGCGGGGTGTCCTATCGCAACGTGCTGAACCCGGTCAAACCCGGCTAGGTTCCAAATACAGTAAATCCCGGAGGGCGGCCGAGGTCAATCAACCGATTGGCTTTCGCCGCTCTCCGCGATCAATTCCAGCTTGCCGGGAATCTCCAGCCGGAAGCGGGCGCCGCCGATGGTGACGACATCCCCCGCGGAGATGACCACCGGCGCCTCCAGGGCCACGTCGTTCAGCAGCGTCCCGTTGCGGCTGTCCAAATCCTCCAGCCACCATTGCGAATCGCGCCAGGTCAGCAGCGCGTGCTCCCCGGAGACGTAGGAATCATGCAGGACGATACTATTGCGATTGTTGCGGCCGATCGTCGTCACCGGCGCCAGCTCCAGGATCGAATCGACCGGCGGCGCGGGCCGGTTGTTCTCCAGCACACGCAGCGCGCCCAGTCCGATCGCCGCTCCCGGCGTGGCCAGTCGGGCCAGCTTCATATCCTGATACAGGAACCGGAAGATCAGCCCCAAAAAGGCCAGCAGCAATGCCGCCCCGGCCAGTCGAAACAGCAGCAGGATCAGGGATGGACTCATAGGTCGGGCTTGAGTTGGGTGGTATCCATCTCGTCGCTATCGGGCAGAAGTTCCGGCCCCTCGGCCATTTCGTCGCGACCCTCGCCATAGACGAGGAAGATGTCGCTCAGAGCGATGACGTCGCCGGGGCGCAAGACGTGTTCCTGAACCGGCTCCCCGTTGACGGAGGTGCGGCCGTGACCGCTGACGTCATAGAGGACGAAATACCCCTGCCGCCACCGAATTTGAACGTGCTGGCGGCTGATCGCCGGCGAGTCGAGCATGATGTCGTTCTCGACACGGCGGCCGATGCGCATGACCGGCCGGTCGAGGGGGATATGCTGCCGCCCCTGCAGAATGAGAAAGGCGTCGGCCTCGCGAATCGCCTCTTGCGTGGCATCACCGGATTCTACCTGATAGACCGCCGTCTCCGGCGGCCGGTCGTCATCCTCATAGCCCAGCACGATGCGGGCTGAATTGCGCCTGACGTCGGGGTCGATCTCGAACCGGATGCGCGGCGACTCCGACAGGAAGATGCCCCGTCTGGCCGTCATCAGGGCCACGTAGTCGCTCAACTGCTTCTCCAGGCCGGGCGTCGTCTCCCGCAGGGCGTGATGGTCGGCGGGGTTGACATAAATCGTGTAGCGCGTCGGCGGCGTCCCCCCCCGGGCCTGCTCCTCATAGCTGCGCGACAGGTGCGACGCCAGCTGGAACAGGTCGAGCGAGTCGTTGCCCAGCCAGGTGAACGGCTCTTCCATCACTCGCCGAATGATATTTTCAACGCGAGACAAAGGCGATTGCTTCATCACCGGCGATTATATGGAGGCGGCGGGAGCGGGTCAACGAGAATTGCCTAATCATCGACCGGAAGTATACTTTCCGTGGCTTCATATTGATAGCCATTTTTGCAGGTGAACAAATTAATAAGGGGTAGGGGCGAGGCAGCGGCGAAATCATCACCGTATTGCAGAGCCACCCTCATCCGCCGCTGCCTCGCCCTCTTCGCGGAAGGGTCAGGCAACCGGGAATGGAGGCCGCGCGTTTCCATGGAGATGGTCGACCGGTTGCCTGACCCCTACGATATCCTTGATTACTATGTAATAATGCAAGGTGATCTCAGGCACCCATGACGGACTGAACGATGACGACCGGAAAACAGATTAGACTGACATCACTCGCTTCCTGCGCCGGTTGAGCGTCCAAACTGGCTCCGGCGGAGCTGGAGCGCATGGTGGAACCTCTCCGTGACATGTTCCAGGCGAATCAATTCCCGAATCTCCTGGTCGGTCTCGCCGCGGCCGATGACGCCGCGGTCTACCGGCTGAACGACGAGCAGGCCGTCATCTCCACCGCCGACTTCTTCCCGCCGGTGGTCGACGACCCCTACGACTTCGGGGCCATCGCCGCCGCCAACGCCATGTCCGACATCTACGCCATGGGCGGCGAGGTGCTGTTCGCGGTTACAACTGGCTATGGGAAAACACAAGAATATTCAGGCCAAACAATGTATTCCAATACAATTTATATTACATCTCGTGCTTTTGATATATTAGATAGTAGTGAATTTGCCCAAGTTGTTGCTCATGAAATTAGGCATGCATGGCAGTTTAGATATTTACAATATCCAAGCGAAGATAAATACGGTGCCATGAATAATCTTCCTTCAGATCAAATTACTTTAACTCGTGACATGACCACTAATTTGAGCCCAAGAAGCTT
>CAZZJN010000139.1:0-6972 GCA_964654505.1 uncultured Ardenticatenaceae bacterium
ATGCCGAAGGTGGGATTCGAACCCACACGAGGGAACCCTCACTACGCCCTGAACGTAGCGCGTCTGCCGGTTTCGCCACTTCGGCTAAGTCGAAAGGTATTTTATCAGACCCGGCATGAATGTCAATGATATGAAAGATGTCTTTCAGCCGGCGGAGGCCAGTTTCCCAGCCCGCTCCAGCCCTTCGAGTCGTTGGTTCTTCGCGTTGACCCACTCTACCCGATAATGTGATGTCAGATCCGCGAGCGGCTGCCACATATCGGCGTTGGCAACCGGCTGCCCGTCTCGTTTAAGCCAACCTCCAGCTCGCCAGCCGGTCACCCACCGCGTGATCCCTTGATAGAGATAATCCGATATCGTGAAGACCTGGACACGATCGCCGGGCGACAATAACAAAAGGCCTTCCAGCGCGGCCGTTAATTCCATCCGATTATTGGTCGTCCTGGGATCGTCTCCGCTATGTTCCTCCCACTCGCCGCCCGTTTCCAACGCAACCGCCCACCTGCCCGGCCCAGGATTGCCCTTGCAGGAGGCTCGCAGATAAAGGCGGGGCACATCGGCTTCCAGATCGACCTTCGGCGTGATGGCCAGCCGGGCCTCTCGTGCGAGCCTGTCCACTTGTTCGTTGGCCGGATCGCCACTGTGACCCTGAACCCAATGCCAGTTAATGTCGTGCTGCTTCACAAGGCGGCGAAGTTCCTGCCATAAGTCGGCATTCGGGACAGGCTTTCCGCCTTTTGTCTTCCATCCCGCGACCTCCCACTTCTCGATGCTTTCGGTGACACCGCGACGCAGATATTGCGAGTCGGTGTGGAACTCGATGCGGCAACGGCGACGAAGCGATCCGAGGGCGCTGATAGCCGCCTGCATCTCCATGCGATTGTTGGTCGTCTTGGGGACGTTACCCGTTAGCGTCTTTTCATGATCGCCATAGCGAAGCAGGGCCGCCCAACCACCGATACCAGGATTGGGGTCGGCCCCGCCGTCGCTATAGATGATCACGACATCCAAATCATCAGCCATAGATCGCGATCGATTACTGCGTTACTTGTTCAAGGCCGCCAGCATATCTTCCACGTTGGTGAATTTAATGCGCGGCCGCCCCTGCTCCTTGCCTCGACTTACCTCGATTTCATCCAGAACCTTCCAATCCTCGAAGGTGATGTAATGCGGTTGGCGCTCACTCACCAGGGCCAGGATTTCATCCGCCGTAGCATGGTCTGGAGTCAGAGTGTGCCCTTCGCGAGCGTCGGCCAACATGTTTTCGGCCGTCTCGGTTGCGTCAGGCCTGTTCGTGCCGATGACTCCCGTGGGGCCTCGCTTGATCCATCCGGCGGTATATTGGCCTACAAGGGGTTCTTCCGACTTCGAGTCCAGCACGCGGCCGTCGTTGTTCGGGATGATTCCCCATCTTTCATGAAACGGCACACCCGGCAACGGCACGCCACGGTAACCGATGGAACGAAACACAAGGTCGACGTCGAGTGTCTCTGTCCGGTCGGTAGCCCGCGGGCGCAATGACCCGGCATCGGTGGCGTACAACTCATTTTGAACGAGCTTCATCTGCTTGACATGGCCATTTTCATCACCGATCAGTTCCGTGGGCGACACGAGAAACCGAAGGTAAAGTCGCTTTGATTTACCCGCCGGCTGATGCGTTGAGAGTTCCTGAATGATCTCCACCTTGCGCACATCGGGCCGGCTGGCTTCGGCCATGGACGCCAGGCTCAACGGGTCCAGCTCGGCTTCTTCCGGCGTGACGATGGTGTCGCAATCCTCCAGCTCTCCCAACTCTTTCGCCTCCGGGGCGGTAAAGGCAGCCTGGGCGGGGCCGCGACGGCCGAGAATATAGACCTCTTTTACCTTGCTGTTGCTGAGAGCTTCCAGCGCATAATCGGCGATGTCGGTCTTCATCAATTCGTCGCGGGTTCGGCAGAGGATACGTGCGACATCGACGGCCACGTTACCGACGCCGACGATGGCCACGCGCTCCTTGCTTAAATCAAATTGAAGATCACAAAAATCCGGATGACCGTTATACCAGGCCACAAACTCAGTCGCCGGGTAACTGCCGATCAGTTCATCCCCGGGGATGTCCAACGGTCGATCGGTCTGCGCGCCGACGGAATAGACGATCTGGTGATAATAATCCTTCAACTCCTCAACCGTCAGGTCGCGACCGATTTCAACGTTACCGAAGAAACGGAATCGGGGGTTAGCGGCAATACGATCGAAGGCGGCCGTCACGGACTTGATTTTCTGGTGGTCGGGTGCGACGCCATTGCGAACAAGCCCATAGGGGGTCGGCAGACGATCATACAGATCGACTTCGATAACAAGCCCTGTTTCCTTGAACAGGCGCTCAGCAGTATAAAAACCGGCCGGGCCGGCACCGACAATGGCGACGCGCAAGGGATGCGCCGCAGTTCCGATTAATGACATGGGATTATTCTTCTCCTTCGGCAATAATCCGGGTTTCCAGAGTATCGACCTCACCGCGATAAGCATCGCGCTGAATTTTTAGCACGTCGCCAATCGAGATGATGCCAATGAGTTGCCCTTCGTCGACGATGGGCAGATGACGAAAGCGCTTTTCGAGCATCGTCTGGGCTACGGCGATAATATCATCCTGGGGCATGCCGACAATGACATCACGGGTCATGATCTCCGCGACCGGGCGGCCGAAGAAGTTCTCATCTCCGGCGGCCGTGCGCATGATATCGCGCTCGCTCAGAATTCCCACCAACTTCCCGTTCTCATCGACCACCATCAGCGCGCCAATCCGGTGCTCGACAAGCACCGCGATCGCACGGCGAACAGGCTCATCAGCTCGAACCGTGATGAGGTGACCCTTCTTGGTTGCCAGAATATTTCTAATTTTCATGTAGATTCCTCTCTTTAAGGAAGTGCGGCTCCCGGCCGCCTTGAACTCTCTCAAGTATAAATAAAAAAGGTGCAAAGGGGTAACCTTTGCACCTTTCAGCATCAAATCAATCCAGATTAAACAGGATTACTTGAAGGCTTCGCACGCTGGGCATGATCCATCGGGCCGAATCATGGCATAACCGGCCTGCGGGTCGCCTGTCGGGTCAAACGAGGTGAAATCGACGTTGAAAACGATCATCATCATGACGCGGCCGCTGGATATGGAGAGATCGCGCGCCTCTCGCAACCACTGAGCCTGTTCCTGGACCGATGTGCCGCTGGCCCAAGCGAAATTCGGCGGCAGACCGCTGAAACCGTCCCCAGAGAGATAGCCCAACTCCGTCCAACATACCTGGCGAGCGCCGCCAAATGTATTGTAATACAGGTCAAGCATCGGTTTGAAATACCAGCTATAGTGGGATCCGGCTGGATGCCCGCTGGTGGCACTGGGCGACGTCGCCCCGGCATTGTGATGTGCCCCGATGCAGTCCGCGAAATTGGCCGCGCCGGCGGCACGCATCCCGGCAATGTAGCGATTATCGGCCCAGGCGTTGGTCGAGTTATCGAAGCCGGTGGGAGCAGGAGCGCCGGATATGACCAGAACGCTGGGATTGGCCGCCTTGATGGCCTGATAGGCGGGGGCGAGCATATTATTGACATATGCGGCGGGATCGATTTGACCGGCCGGCCATTCAAAGTCGATATTCTGTTCGTTCCATACTTCAATCGCATCCGGACCTTGGCCAGCCAAAGCGCCCATGAATTGGGTGAAGGCGGCAAAGTCGATGCTGTTGGGAGCCGGGTACGGGGTCTTGCCCGTGACCGAAATCAACACTTTGAAGCCGGCAGCCTTGGCGTTCTGGATTGAACCGCCCAGATCCGCGGCCGAATCTCCCGGCGCCCATTTGTGCTGGAACTTAACCCAATTCATCCCTGCATCCTTCATCACCTGAGCATTGGCAAAGGTCTGGGTTTGGCCGCCGAAGTTGAAGCCGGTCGATGGCGGAGGCGGAGCCGGCGTGACACCAGGGACCGCCGTTGGAGCCGGTCCGGCGCCGGGAATGGTCAGAACCTGGCCGACGAAGATCAGGTTGACGTTGACGATATTATTAGCCTGGGCGATGGCCTGCACGGTTGTGCCAAATCGGGCAGCAATTCTGGAAAGGGTATCCCCCGGCTGGACGACGTAGGTTTGCGTCGAGGAAGGAGGCGGATTGGGCGCCGGGGTTGCTGTCGGCCCAGGGGGCGGCTGTGGGGCCGGGACATCGCCGGGAATCTCCAGCGCCTGACCGACGTAAATCAGATTGGGATTGGGGATATTGTTGGTTCTGGCGATGGCGTCCACCGTCGTGTTGAATTGACGAGAGATGCGCCAGAGAGTGTCACCCGGCTGCACGATGTAAGTTGCAGCCGATACAACGGCGGCGGTTACCAACAGCAGGACAACGACAATGGCGGTTGCGGTCCAGCGTGATCTTTTCATGACCTCACTCCTGAATAATATGTCAACATGAGAAGCACATTATAGACATAACACGATATTGTCGCAATATGAAGAGCGACTTTTTTACATAAGCCAACAGATGCATCATGCCAGATTTCTCGGTATCATTACATGAATCCCACGTGAATTTCTTTAATAAAGGTAGAATCCAACGATGATGATCGATCCTGAGTTGAACCAGCGCGCAGAGACGAACAAAATTGAATATCACGACAACATACTCTCCACCATCGGCCATACCCCCCTGGTTCGCGTCAACTCCGTCACCAGCGGACTGGAACCACTGGTATTGGCCAAGGTCGAGTACTTCAATCCGGGTGGCTCGGTGAAAGATCGCATCGGCTGGCCGATCATCGAGGACGCGGAGCGGGATGGTCGGCTGCGGCCGGGTGGCACCATCATCGAGGCGACATCGGGCAACACCGGCGTGGGACTGGCCATCGCCGCGGCCATCAAAGGCTATCGCTGCATATTCGTCATGCCCGATAAAATGTCGCAGGAAAAGATATTGTTGCTAAGAGCCTATGGAGCCAGAGTCGTTGTCACCCCGACGGCCGTTGAACCCGAAGACCCGCGCAGCTATTACTCCGTGGCCCGTCGCCTGGTGGAAGAGACGCCTAACTCAATCCTGGCTAACCAATATTACAATCCGGTTAACCCTCAGGCCCATTACAACACCACGGGGCCGGAGCTATGGGCGCAAACAAGCGGCCGAATAACCCATCTCATCGTCGGCATGGGCACCGGCGGCACCATCTCCGGCACGGGGCGCTATCTGAAGGAGCAAAACCCAAATGTACAGGTCATCGGTGTCGACCCCATCGGCTCAATCCTCTACGAATTGCACCGAAGCGGGAATTACACGGAAGCTGAAGGATATAAAGTTGAAGGAATTGGCGAGGATTTTCTGCCCGGCACGACCGACCTGAGCATCGTCGATGAAATCATCCAGGTCAATGACCGCGAAAGTCTCCTGATGACCCGAAGGCTGGTGCGGGAAGAAGGCCTCTTTGGCGGAGGATCGTCAGGCTCGGTCATGGCCGGGGCATTGAAATACATCCGACAACACCGACTCGGCCCCGAGGCGATCGTTGTTGTGATCCTGCCCGATTCCGGCTCGCGATATCTAAGCAAGGTATACGACGACGACTGGATGCGCGAGAATGGTTTCCTGGATCAGATATGGAGCGATATCCGCGCCGGTGATATCCAGGGGACCAAAGAGAGCGGTCGCGTTTATACGGCACGAGCGACCGACCTCTTGAAGGAAGTGGTCGCCCAGATGAAAGATCATAACGTCTCACAGCTACCGGTCGTAAACGATGACGGACGGCTGGTAGGGCTGGTCAGCGAGATCGACTTGTTAAATCACATGCTGCTGTCCAACCACGTCCATCAGCCGAACGAGACGATCGAGGGCATGATCAACACCAACGTCCCCATCGTTGGGCCTAACGCCCAACTGGAAACGCTGATGTCACTCATCAAGGATCGTTCGGCCGTCGTCATCGTCAATCATGAGGATCAGGTCGAGGGGATCCTGACCAAGATCGACATTCTCGATTTCCTTTCCTCACAAATCCGTTAGCTTGAATAAAGTCGGCGACGGATCGCACACTTACGGGATCTCAAATCTCCATCGTATTTATTCAACAGTAACCTCGGCCGCATCCTCGGCGACGTTCCCGTCCATACCCAAATCCTCCTGACGGCCGACGGCTGCAGCCATAAAAGCATTGAACAAGGGGTGGGGGCGATTGGGGCGACTCTTGAACTCAGGATGGAATTGACTACCCAGCATGAACGGGTGGTCGCGCAACTCGGAGATCTCCACCAGACGGCCGTTAGGCGACACGCCGCTGAAGATCATTCCCTCTCCCTCCAGTAACTCGCGATAGGCATTATTGAACTCCCAGCGGTGTCGATGACGCTCGGAGATATCTTCCTGACCGTAAGCCCGGTAAGCCTTGGTGCCGGGAACCAAACGAGCTGGATAGGCACCCAGCCGCATCGTGCCGCCCATATCAGCCAAATCGTGCTGATCGGGCATCAGGCTGATGATCGGATGATCACAGCCGCTATCGAACTCTGTGCTGTTGGCTTCGTCCGTGCCGAGCACGCTGCGTGCCAGTTCGATACACATGACCTGCATGCCAAGACACAAGCCCAGATAGGGGACTTTATTTTCCCTGGCCCAGCGGGCGGTCATGATTTTGCCTTCGATACCTCTCTCGCCAAAACCTCCCGGAACAACGACCCCGCTGACATTCTGCAACAAATCCCAATACTTGCCTTTTTCCAGATCGCCGGAATGAATCCATTCGATTTCAACCTGCCGGTTGTTAGCAACGCCGGCATGATAGAGGGCTTCACGAACGCTCAAATAAGCGTCATGGAGTTCGACATATTTACCGACGATTGCGATGCGGATAGAAGGCTTCGGCCGCCGGATTTCTTCGATCATCCTTTCCCATTGGCTTAGATCGGGCAGCTTTCCGCCGAACAGCGAGAGTGGCTGGCCCGGCTTCGTCGGCTCAGGAATG
>CAZZJN010000140.1:0-3418 GCA_964654505.1 uncultured Ardenticatenaceae bacterium
GGCCATGCGCGCCATCTCCTACGACCGGCTGGCCGTGCCGCTCATGGGCGTCTCCGTGGATTCCATCATCATCCTGACCTTCGTCATCGGCGCGTCTCTGGCGGCCATGGCCGGGGTGATGTACGGGACGGCCTTCCCCATCCTCAGCTACAACATGGGCATGCTCGTCGGCTGGCAGGCGTTCATCGCCGCCGTGTTGGGGGGCATCGGCTCCATCCGCGGGGCGATGGTCGGCGGCTATATCCTGGGCTTTACCCAGGTGTTCGTCGTCGCCTTTTTGCCGTCCACCTATCGGGACCTGCTGACCTTCACCGTGTTGCTGCTGATTTTGGCCATCAAGCCGACGGGACTGTTCGGCGTAGCGCGCAGGACCAAGGTATAGCCGATGAGACGATATGGCCTGCATATTCTCGCCGTCGTTGTCTTTTTGCTCACGATCGTCCCTTCCTGGCTGGGGGTCTATAACGGCTATATTCAGTTCCTGTTGATGCTCATCGGCATCAACATCATGCTCACGGCCAGCCTGAACCTCATCAACGGCTACATGGGCGAGTTCTCGGTGGGCCACGCGGCGTTCATGGGGCTGGGGGCCTATGTGACCTCGCTGCTGACGGTGTGGCTGCTGACCCATGACAATGTGTTCGGCCCGCCGGTGCTGGCGCCCGGCTTCTCGCTGGTCATCTTTCCGCTGGCGCTGGTGGCCGGGGGCGTGGCGGCGGCGATATTCAGCTTGCTGGTGTCCATCCCGTCCTTCCGTACGCGCGGGGACTATCTGGCCGTCATCACCCTGGCGGTGAACTTCATCTTCAAGAGCCTCATCGAGAACATCGGGGCCATCGGCGGCCCGCGCGGCTTCATGGGGATGGGCGAGGTGCTGGCGGTCATGAACGGTGTCATCCGCGCTCCGTGGCTGATGATCTGGACGTTCTTCTCCTGCCTGGCGACGCTGTTCATCATTCGCAACTTCGTCTCTTCCACCTACGGCAAGGGGATCGTGGCCATCCGCGAGGACGAGATCGCCGCCGAGGTGATGACCGTCAACACGCGCCGCCTGAAGATGGTCGCCTTCATGCTCGGTTGCGGCCTGGCCGGGGTGGCCGGGGGGCTGCATGCCCACCTGCTGGGCTTCATCAACCCCTCCAGCTACTTCATCCTGCAATCGACGCTGGTCCTGGTGATGGTCTATCTGGGCGGCATGGGTTCGCTCAGCGGGTCGATCATCAGCGCTGTCGGCTTCACGATTTTACTGGAGCTGCTGCGGCCGTTCGGCTTGCTGCGCTGGGTGGCCACGCCGCTGTTGCTCATCCTGCTGATGCTCCGCCGCCCCACGGGCATCATGGGCGACCGCGAGCTGCATGACGTCTTTCCGCGCTTGCGCAAATATTTTCCGTCGGCCGAGGAGCGACTGCTGGAGCAATGACCGACGAGCGCGCGCCACACGATCCCGAACAGCCGGCGGAAGCCGCTCCCCTGCTGGAGATCAGTCACCTGAAGCATTATTTCGGCGGCCTGGCGGCCGTCTCCGACTTCAACACACGCCTGTATCCCAACGAGCTGGTGGGGCTGATCGGTCCCAACGGGGCGGGCAAGTCCACCGTCTTCAACCTGCTGTGCGGGCTGTATCGGCCGTCGGAGGGGGATATCATGTTCGACGGGCGACGGCTCAACGGCTTGCGGCCGCATCAGATCACCTCGCTGGGCATCGGCCGCACCTTCCAGAACATTCGGCTGTGGAACGGCATGTCGGTGCTGGACAATCTGCGCATCGCCCACTTCTCGCAGATGAACTACGGCATCCTCGACGCCCTGACGCTGTCGTCGCGCCTGCGACGGTCGGAGCGCAAGGTGCACGAGGAGGCGCTCGATCTGCTGCGCCTGTTCGGGCTGGAGCAACACGCCGACGAGCGGCCGCCCAATCTCTCCTATGGCGTCCAGCGACGGGTCGAGATTTGCCGCGCCCTGGTGATGAAGCCTCGGCTGCTGCTGCTTGACGAGCCGGCGGCAGGCATGAACCAGGGCGAGATCAACGATTTGCTGGAGCTGATCCATTGGGTGCGCGACCAATTCAAGGTCACCATCTGGATCATTGAGCATCAGATGCGGGTCATCATGGGCGTCTGCGAGCGCATTCAGGTGCTCGACTTCGGCAAGATCATCGCCGAAGGCACGCCGGAGGAGATACGCAACAACCCCCACGTCATCGAGGCCTACCTCGGCGAGGAGATCACATGACCGGAGGAACGCGCTCTTGACCCTGCTATCGATCCGGGACCTCGTCGTGCGCTATGGCGCGATTGAAGCGCTCCACGGCATCTCGTTCGATGTCGAGGAGGGGGAGATGCTGACGCTCATCGGCGCCAACGGGGCGGGCAAATCGACCACACTGTGGACGATCATGGGCCAGATCAACGAGCTGGGCGGGCAGGTCGTGTCCGGCCAAATTTCGTATAAGGGTGCAGACCTGCTCGCCCTGAGTGGCAGCCGGATCGTGAGCGAGTACGGCATCACCCTGGTGCCCGAGGGGCGGCGCATCTTCGGCAATCTGACCGTGCTGGAGAACCTGAAGCTGGCGGCTTTCACCCGGCGCGACAAGCACGCCGTCGCCGAGGACCTGGAGCGCGTCTTCGCCATCTTCCCGCGGCTGGACGAACGCAAGGGCCAGCTGGCCGACTTGATGAGCGGCGGCGAGCAGCAGATGCTGGCCATCGGCCGCGCCCTCATGATTCGCGGCCGCCTGATGCTGCTCGACGAGCCGTCGATGGGCCTGTCGCCGCTGCTGGTGCAATCCCTGTTCCGGACGCTGGACGGGATCAACAAGTCGGGGGTGACGATGCTGCTGGTGGAGCAGAACGCTCACCTGGCTCTGAAGTATGCCAATCGCGGCTACGTGCTGGAGACGGGCAACGTCATCGCCGGCGGCCCGGCGGCCGAGCTGGAGCAAGACCCGCGCGTCAAGCAAGCCTATCTGGGCGGCTGAGCCAAACGGCCGATCCCCACAAAACTGCACAACTGAGAGGCCGCTTAACAGGACACCCTGTGCGGTTACAACGGCCCGTGGCCTATGGTATACTGTGCCCGTCTGATTGCTCATTAACGGGATTGTTTTCACCCAACCCGAACCCTGACGTGGCCGCGCCTCGATGCGCCGCCATGAAACATCGAGATAACCGACTCAGCCCGGAAGCGCCGGTACCATCGGCCGTCGATTCCCATTGGCAAACAAGCGAGGGTGCACATGAATCTGTCACTATACATCGAATCCAAATTCATCGTCTCCCACCTGCAGGGTGAGCCGCTGCCGGCCGGGTCGTCGCACCTGTGGCTGGCCGAATCGCCGCCGTCGCTGCCCGACGCGTTGTTTGAGGAGCTGGGTTATTTCGGCGCGCTCGATGAGGAGCCGCACGAGGCATACCACGCG
>CAZZJN010000140.1:3518-6971 GCA_964654505.1 uncultured Ardenticatenaceae bacterium
TTGAGCACTTCGACGCCCTGCTGGCGGTAGTAATCGTTGACATAGGCGGCCATGTCGGCCGGGAAGAGGCGATGGCAGATGCCCGGCTCGGGGAAGACCATGGTCACCTGATTGCCCTGCTTGCGCAAGGCGGCGGCGATCTCCGAGCCGATGAAGCCGCCGCCGATGATGAGGAATTTGTCGCCGCGGTCGGCGTCGGTGCGCAGCGCGCGGTAGCCGTCGAGGGTGCGGTAGTAGTTGACGGCATTGCCGCCGAAGGGCAGGTGGCGGGGGGTTCCGCCGGTGGCCAGCAGCAGCTTGTCGTAGGTGGTGACCGCGCCGCTGTCGTCGGTGACCTGGCGGGCATCGGCGTCGATGGCGACGACGCTGTGGCCCAGCCGCAGGTTGATCCCCAGCGGCAGCTTGACGTAGATGTTTTCGACGGTCATCTTGCCGCCCCACAGTTTCTTCGAGAGCGGGGGGCGGTTGTAAGGCGGCTCATGATCGGCGGAGATGATAGTGATGGTGCCGGTGGGATCCAGTTCGCGGATGCCGTTGGCCGCGGCCGCGCCGGTCATGCCGCCGCCGATAATGAGATAGTTGGTGTGAGACATAGGGCTTTTCTCCAGATGATGATTCACGAGATATCTGAGGATGAGTCTAGCAAATGGAGGGGGGGAATCCAACCCGCGGGTGCATTCGCCATTCGTAATCCGTCATTCGAAATCATTGACCGATCGCCCACATCGGTTAAAGTATCGCCTGGTGTCGCCGGCGGCCGCGCCGGTAATTTTGACCAGCCGTTCTTGAGTAAAAGGAATTATGCCATCGACCCGTCCCTATCAACGATTGCTCTATGGCGTCGGCTCCGTCGGCGTCGCCCTCTCCTATCAGGCCTTCTCCACCTACATCCAGTTCCTCTACATCGACACGCTCGGCGTGCGGGCGGCGTGGATCGGCGTGGTGTGGGCCATCTACGGCATCTGGAACTCCATCAATGACCCTCTGTCCGGCTATCTGAGCGACCGGACGCGCACCCGCTGGGGTCGTCGCCTGCCGTGGATGTATGGCGCCCTTCTGCCGCTGGTCATCACGTTCTACCTGCTGTGGTTCCCGTTCCAGAGCACGGATTGGTCAGAATTCGCCACCCTGTTTTATTTTCTGGCTATCGTGCTGCTGTTCGACCTGTTCTGGACGGTCTTTGTGATGAACTGGACGTCCCTGTTTCCGGAGATGGTCAGCAGTGAGAAGGACCGGGCCGGGCTGTCGACTTTGCGCGAGTCGTTTTCCATCGTCGGCTTGCTGATCGGCGTGGCCTTGCCGCCGCTGATCGCCGGGGCGGACTGGAGCAATCGCGGCCAAATGGCCTGGCTGTTGACCATCGTGACGCTCATCTCGCTGCTGCTGACGCTGTTGGGCAGCAAGGAGCGCACCGAGTTCGCTGCCGAGCCGTCGCCCCCGTTCCGCGAGTCGCTGCGGCTGACGATGGGCAACCGCGACTTTCTGTTCTTCCTCGCCGCCAATCTGATGATCCAGTACGTCTTTCTGGGGCTGTCGGCGGCCATCCCGTTCTATGCCAAATACGTGCTGATGATTCAGGGGCCGACGCAGTTGGGGGGCGTCACGCTGGAAGCCGACATGCAGAACTCGCTGCTGCTGGCGGCCGCGTTCCTGACGGCCCTGCCGGCCATGTTGTTGTGGCTGAAATTGTCGCAGCGCTTCGGGGTCTGGCGGACGTTGCGGGCGGCGTCGCTGTTGGGAGCGATCATCGCGCTTTACTTCTTCTTCCCCACCACATTTGCCGGGGGACTGGTCGGCACGATCCTCTTCGGCGTCGTCCTGGCGGCTCTGCTGGCCCTCACCAACCCGCTTATCGCCGACATCACCGATGCCGACGAGGTGGCCCACGGGGCGCGGCGCGAGGGCATGTTCTTCGGCATGAACGGCCTGGTCATCCGCTTCGCCTTCGTCATTCAGGGCATCCTGACGGCGATTATCTTCAGCCTGACAGGCTACGTCAGCCCCAGCGCGGGCGTCCTCAATCCCGTGCAGCCCGCCTCGGCATTGTTCGGCATGCGGATGCTGACCGGCGGCACGACGGCGTTGGCGTTGCTGGCGGCTTTCCTGCTGCTGGGCGGCTATTCGCTCCACGGCCGACGGGCGGAACAAATCCGGGCCGAAGCGGCGGCGATGCAGGAGCAGAAGAAACAGGGGATGGGAGAGAATTAGGAATTAGGAATTAGGAATTACGAATTGGGAATAGTCCCTCTTCATTCGTCATCCGTCACTCGTCATTCCCGCGAGCTTTTCCATCACCACGCTGTTAGTCAAGTCGAGTTGCAGCGGGGTGATGGACACATAGCCCTCTTCCAGCGCGCCGAAGTCTGTGCCGTTGTCGGGCACGCCGGTGGGATATTCGCCGCCGATCCAGTAGTATGGCACGCCGCGCGGGTCGACGCGCTCGTCGAGAAGGTCGCGATAGATTCGCAACCCCTGCCGCGTGACGCGCATCCCCCGAATTTGCTCGGCCGGAAGACAGGGCACGTTGACGTTGAGCAGCAGGTCGGGCGACAGACCGCGCTCGATCATCATCCCCACGATGCGACCGGCATAGCCGGCCGCCGGACCGTAACCGCCGCAATCGATCGCCTTGTCGGTGGCCGCCAGCGAGAAGGCAAATCCCGGAACCCCGGCGATCACCGCCTCCATCGCCGCCGTCACTGTGCCGCTGTAGGTGACGTCATGGCCCAGGTTGCCGTGGGAATTAATGCCCGACACAACCAGATCGACCTTGGGCACGCGGCCGAGCAAGGCCAGCGCCACGCAGTCGGACGGCGCGCCGTCGCTCATCAGGGCCGGGGTGCCGTCGGCCAGAGCCGTCTCGCGCACGCGCAGCGGCCGATGGAGCGTCTTCACATGCCCGCCGCCCGACCAATTGCGGTCGGGGGCCAGCACGGTGACCTCGCCGAATGGTCTCATCGCCTGCGTCAGCGCCAGCAGGCCCGGCGCATGAACGCCATCATCGTTGGTAACAAGGATATGCATAAAAATATAGGGGATATTATGGGAAGTAACGATAGATATCCCGGCGATGTAGAAAACGAACGAACGTCACGGTTTCACCTGACACAATAATTCCCACGCGATAGTCGCCCAGTCGAATCCGATAATGGTTTCCCGAACTCTGAAGCTTCTTGACGCCGGGGATTTGGTCCAGGCTACCTGTCTGTTTCACAAGCGTGATCAGGTGTTGAACGCGCGCCAGGATAGCGGCATCGTTGAGTTTTCTCAGATCGCGGGCAAAGCTGGATTTGAACTCGGTTTTCAACGACTACCCTGCAAGATCGCCTCTATCTCGGCCTCATCGACCAACTCGCTCGACTCCTCTTCAAGGATCGCTGCCAGCAGACCGGCGTCCTCGACGGCTTCGAGGACGATATCGTGGAAGATCTCCGGGCGATCTTCGATGAGTTC
>CAZZJN010000141.1:0-4689 GCA_964654505.1 uncultured Ardenticatenaceae bacterium
CCGCGCCCGCCTCGATCATCGCCTTCATCAACTCAAAGGCGTTGAGCGAGCCGCCAAAGCCCGACTCGGCGTCGGCGACGATGGGCGCGAACCAGTAGGTGTCGCTCTCGTCCTGCATATGATAGATCTGATCGGCCCGCTGCAAGGCGTTGTTGATGCGCCGCACCAGGTTGGGCACGCTGTCGGCCGGGTAGAGGCTCTGGTCGGGGTAGGTATGCCCGGCCGAGTTGTTGTCGCCCGCCACCTGCCAGCCGCTGACATAGATCGCCTTCAGTCCGGCCTGCACCTGCTGGACGGCCTGATTGCCGGTGACGGCGCCGAGCGCGGCCACGAAATCCTCCTGATGCATGAGCCGCCACAGCCGCTCCGAACCCATGCGGGCCAGGGTGTACTCGACCTGCACCGACCCGCGCAGACGGATCACGTCCTCGGCCGAATAGGGCCGGGTGATTCCCTGCCAGCGCTTGTTCAACTCCCAATCATCCTTCAACTTCGCCACGTTATACGGTTTAAACATCCTCGCCTCCACATGCTTTTCGCAAATTGATTACTTGCTAACCGACACGATTCATCGGGCGTGGCCTGCCGGCCGCCCGACCGCCATGATTTTTAGTTCAAATAGTCGTATGCCGTCAGGGTCAGGAAGTCGGTGAACCGGTCAGCGACGCTGATCTCGTCGAACAGTCGGGCGGCCAGTTCGTAGTTGCCGGAGGCGAACGCCGCCTCGCCGGCCTGTTCCTTCATTTCGGCCAGCACCCCGGCCGTCGTCTTGCGGAAGAGATCGACGGTGATGGGGCGGCCGTCCTCGAGCCGGGCGTTCGGATTATGAATCCATTGCCATATCTGGGAGCGGGAGATCTCGGCCGTGGCCGCGTCCTCCATCAGGTTATAGATGGGCACGCAGCCGTTGCCGCTCAACCAGGCGGCCATGTAGCGGATGCCCACATCGATGTTGGTGCGTAATCCCGCGGTCGTGATCGTGCCGGTGGGGATGGCCAACAAATCCGCGGCCGTCACGTTGACATCCTCCCGCTTGCGGAAGATCTGGTTGGGCGTCGGCATATATTTGTCGAAGATGTCGCGGGCGATGCCCACCAGGCCGGGATGCGCCACCCAGGTGCCGTCATGGCCATCCTTGGCCTCGCGCTCCTTGTCGGCCCGTACCTTGGCCAACGCTTCTTCGTTGGCCTGCGGATCATTCTTGATCGGTATCTGGGCGGCCATTCCGCCCATGGCATGGATATTGCGCCGGTGGCAGGTCTTGATGACCAGTTGCGAATAGGCCCGCATGAACGGGGTGGTCATGGTCACCTGCGCCCGATCCGGCAGAAAGAACGACGGGTGCTTCTGGAACTTGCGAATGGCGCTGAAGATATAGTCCCAACGGCCGCAATTGAGGCCGGCCGAGTGGTCGCGCAACTCCCAGAGGATCTCGTCCATCTCGAAAGTCGCCAGGATATTCTCGATTAGGACGGTGGCGCGAATGGTGCCGACGGGGAGGTCGAGCAACCCCTGGGCCATGACAAAGACGTCGTTCCACAGGCGCGCCTCCAGGTGGCTCTCCAGCTTGGGCAGATAGAAGTACGGCCCCGTGTTGCGGGCCAGCAGGTTACGGGCGTTATGGAAGAAGTACAGCCCGAAGTCGAACAACGACGCCGACATGGGCGCGCCGTCGACCTGGACATGCTTCTCCTCCAGGTGCCAGCCACGCGGCCGGGCCAGCAGGACGGCCGTCTCGTCGTTCAGCCGGTAGGCCTTGCCCTCGGGGCTAGTGAAGGTGATGGTGCGATTGACGGCGTCGCGCAGGTTGATCTGGCCTTCGATGGTGGCCGACCAGGTGGGGGAATGGGAATCTTCGAAATCGGCCATATAGACGCTGGCGCCGGAGTTCAGCGCGTTGATGACCATCTTGCGGTCAACCGGCCCGGTGATCTCCACCCGGCGATCCTGCAGGTCGGGGGGAATGGGTGCCACGGTCCAATCGGCGGCGCGAATCTCGGCCGTCTGCGGCAGAAAATCGGGCATGACTCCGGCGTTAAGCTCCGCCTGACGCGCATCGCGGGCGCGCAACAGCTCCCGGCGGCGGTCGTTGAACGCGCGCTGTAACGCCACGATGAACGCCACAGCCGGAGGCGACAGGACTTCGGCCGCTTCCGGCGTCATCTCCCCCAAAATCTCCACACCCTCTTGCGTCATACCCCTTTCTCCTGTTTGGCGAATGGTGATTGTTTTCACTGTCAGCGAATATTCGCTGGATTTATTGGCAAGTATAGACGATTTCGCTGATTTTTGTCAATAACTGACTTTTTGGTTTTGGCTCCCAGCGAATATTCGCTAAAATAGATGTCGGTTCGTCATCGATTCAACCGATCTAACGCACTGCGTTATTATAACGCATTGTGTCATGGGTTGTAAAGCCTTTGGCCGGATTCGGCCGCTTTTCGTCGAAACGGGAGGAATAATGGGACTCGACCTCATCAATTTCATCTTCGGCATGAAAGTGCGCCAGGCGCGGCTGGAGGCGGGCCTGACCCTGTCCGACCTGGCGCGCCAAAGCGAGCTGTCGCCCTCCTACCTGACCGAAATCGAGAAAGGGCGCAAATATCCGCGCACGGACAAGATCGCCAAGATGGCCGCGGCCCTGGGCAAGGAGTACGACGACCTGGTGTCGATCAAGCTCGCTCCCTCGCTGCGCTATCTGGAATCGACGCTGGCCTCCTCCACCGTGCGCCGGTTCCCCTTCGAGGAATTCGGCCTGGAGCCGGCCGACGCCCTGGGCCTCCTGACGAGGGAGCCTGACCGCGCCAGCGCCCTGCTCCATGCCGTGGTCGAGATCGCCCGCCGCTATGACCTCAAGGAAGAGGAGTTCCTGCGGGCTGCGCTGCGTTCCTATCAGGAGATTCACGAGAACTACTTCCCCGAGCTGGAGGACGCGGCCACATCCTTCATGGCTGAGTTCGGCCCGCGCTACGGTTTCGCCGATTCGCCGCTCATCCCCCTGGCGACGCTGGAGAATATCCTGCGCCGGGAGTACGGCTATCAAATCGACGACAGCACCATCGCCGCCATTGAGGAATTGCGCCACTACCGGTCGCTGGTCTTGCCCGGCCGCAAGCCGCAACTGTTCATCAATGACCGCCTCTACGCCCGTCAGGTGCGCTTCATCCTGGCCCGGGAGATCGGCTATCGCTATCTGGATATCAAGGAACGCTCGATGACCTCCTCGCCGGAGCAGGTCGATTCGTTCCAGCAACTGCTCAACGACGCCCGGGCCGCCTACTTCGGCGGCGCGTTGCTCATGCCCCACGTTCGCTTGCTGTCCGATCTGGAAGATCTCTTCGCCATGCCGGCATGGGACCCCGCGCCGTTCTCGGCCATGCTGACGACCTATGATGTCACCCCGGAGATGTTGCTCTACCGGTTCAGCGAGCTGATCCCCCAATTCTTCGGCCTCAAGCTCCACTTCCTGCGCTTCCATCACACCACGGGCACGGATGGATACCAGCTGGTGCGCCATCTCAACATGAACCAGCTGCTCGTCCCCAGCGGCACGGGCCTTCTGGAGCATCATTGCCGCCGCTGGCTGTCGATTCGTCTGCTGCCCGACGCGGCCGTGCCCGGCATGCCCGACCTTTCCGACCCGCTGCCGGTGGGAATCCAGTTCTCCGAGTTCCTGGAAACGCAGGAAAAGTTCCTGTGCCTGGGCTTCGGCCGCCGGATGGTGCTATCGCCGGGGGTGTCCAGCAGCGCCGTCATAGGCTTTCGGGTCGATGCCGAATCGCGCCAGTTGATCCGCTTCATGGACGACCCCGACATCCCGCGGGTCATCATCAACGAGACCTGCGAGCGCTGCTCCCTGCGGCCGGACCAGTGCGCCCTGCGAGCCGCGCCCCCCTCTATATTGGATGCCCGCCGCGAGAGCGCCGCCAGACGTCTGGCCCTCAGCCAGCTCCAGATGCGCCACAATGAGGCCGATTGAGACTGAATTTCTGTGGATATGTGGGGAATAGCTGTGGAAAACGCAGCCGGATTGGGGAAATCCGGCCGCGCGTCCTTTCCCGGCAAATCGTCAAATTAATCTTTATCTGACCGGGGGAGAGACATCTCACCCCATATATGGGGGTATAGGCCGAGAAAGGCCCGAGAAGGCGAACAACCTCCGTTCGGACGGGCGAAATAGTTGCACATGAAAGTTCCCCACGCCGTCCACAAGTTGGCGCGACATCACCGGCAAATACACCCGGCCACTGGGGCAAAACAGCCTGTCACCCCTCTATATGGGGGTAGCATGGGGTTATCCACGTTTCCCCAGCCCCTACTAACTACTACTAAAAAAGAATAAAGGAAGGATACCAAATGGGGATAATTCTTATTAAAAACCGGCCCGCAAGAAACGCGCCCACCTGAACCCGTTTGACGGGGATTCGCGTGGCTCAGGGTTCGATGATCGGCAACGTGTCCACGTCGATGGTCAGCTGCAGCTCGTCGGCGCGCACCCAGCCTTCGCGGTTGTCTGCCAGCCAAATCTTGAGCCAGGTCGAGTCGGCCGTGCGCCCCAACAGGACGATGCTCCGCCCCGGCAACAAGCGCATGATCGGCGTGGCGTTCCCGTCCGGCGCGTCATAGACGTAGATGCCGGGAATGTCGGTCGGGGCTGTTCCCTCGCCCGTCGCTTCCGGCGGTGCTTCG
>CAZZJN010000141.1:4789-6958 GCA_964654505.1 uncultured Ardenticatenaceae bacterium
GAAACCGGGCCCGGCATAGGCCAGGAAGAACGGCGCCAGGTTGGCCGGCTGGGCGTCGAGGAACGGCACGATGATCGGCAGGTCGTTGATCGACCCCGAAGGCAGGAATGAGCTTGCGGAGGCGGCCCAGCCGGTGCGCCCGTCGGGCAGATAGACATGAACCCACTCGGCGTCGGCGTCGCGGCCGTTGAGCGCCAGCACGTCGCCGGGACGCGCCCGGCCGATGAGCCGGTAGCCCGTGCCCGGACCGTCGAAGATCGCCACGGGATCGTTGGTGATGAAGGCGGTGATGCCCAGCAGCGAGACGTCGATGATCGGCAGGGTGTTGACGGGCACGTTGGTGAGGATGTAGGCCGCGTTGATCCAGCCGCGGTAGCCGTTGTACAGGCGAATCTGCACCCAGGTGCTTTCCCGGTTGCGGCCGACGATGGCCACTTCCTCCCCTTGCATCAGATAGGCGACGGCCGTATAGCTGACGTGGGGGCCGGTGCGCAAATTGAGTGAGCCCACATTGACGCGCGCCCGGCCGTGGATCTCGCCGGAGAAGACCAGCGGCGGGGGATTATCGAGGGCCAGGCCGCGGTGCGCCCCTGTGATGGCCGGCACCGCCAGGACAAACAGCATGGCCAGCAACAGACTGATGCGTATGTGGATGCGGGAAAACGAACTCATATTCATGGCCGCCCGAGGTTCCGTGGCGCAACGTGGCCCTGATCAGGATCAGGCCCGCCAGCCGTCAGTATAGAGGCGACATTATCGATGCGACAAGGAATCAGACTCATTTTGATCTCATTTTTCACGGGGAGCGTCCGTTCGTAAAACAAATTTCCCCGGCTATAATAAAACCCGGTGCTTTCAGACAGGATGACCATAAACTGGATTGCTGCCGCGCGACAAGGAAACGCGCGCGCTGTCGCGCGTCTCATCACTCGCGTGGAGAGCGACGCCGCGGCCGCGCAAGCCATTGTCCGCGAGCTATACCCCCAGACCGGCCAGGCCCACATCGTCGGCATCACCGGCCCGCCCGGCTCGGGCAAGAGCAGCCTGGTGAACGAGCTGGCCAAGGCCTTCCGGCGGCGCGGCCGTCGCGTCGGCATCGTGGCCGTCGATCCCAGCAGCCCCTTTACCGGCGGCGCGATCCTGGGCGACCGGGTGCGCATGCGCGACCTGGCCGGCGACGAGGGGGTTTTCGTGCGCTCGATGGCCTCGCGGGGCAGTCTCGGCGGCCTGGCGCGCACCACCGCGACCGTGGTCAAGGTCATCGACGCCGCCGGCTATGAGGTCATCCTGGTCGAGACCGTCGGCGCGGGCCAGGCGGAGGTCGATATCGCCACCGCCGCCCACACCACCGTCGTCCTCGAGGCGCCGGGCATGGGCGACGACATCCAGTCGATCAAGGCCGGCATCCTGGAGATCGCCGACATTCTGGTCGTTAACAAGGCCGACCAACCCGGCGCGAACCGGACGGTGCGGACGCTGGAGATGATGCTCCACCCGGCCATGCTCGCGCCTGTCGACGCGGCCCACCGGGACCGTGGCCATCGTCGCTCCGACGGAGGCGGCACGCCCGTCGTCCCGTCCGGCGACTGGCAAGTCCCCGTGCTGCCGACGACGGCCACCACTGGCGCGGGCATCGAGGAACTGGCCGCGGCCATCGACCGCCACCGGGACTATCTCAAGGCCACCGGCGGCTGGGCGGCGCGGGAACGCGCTCGCAGCCGGGGAGAGATTGAGCGCCTGCTGCGCGATCGTTTTATCGATGAATTAAGGGCGCGCGTCCCCCTGGAAGAGCAGACGGCCCTGATTACCGCCGTCGTCGAGCGTCGCCTGGACCCCTACACGGCCGCCGACCGCCTCTACCGAAGCGCGACGGCCGAGACATTATCCGCCTGATTGAGTCGATTTTGGAGTATTCATGTTAGGTGACATCAAACTATATGCCGGTTCCGCTTGCCCGGAACTGGCCCAACGAGTGGCCGAATACATCGGCATGCGTCTCAACCGGTGGGAGATCATCACCTTCCCCAATGAGAACATATTTGTTCGCCTGAACAGCAGCGTGCGCGGTCAGGACGTGTATCTCATCCAGACCCACGACCGGCCGGTGCACAACAACATCATGGAGATGCTGATCGCCATCGACTGCTTCAAGCGCGACTCGGCCGGGCG
>CAZZJN010000142.1:0-6924 GCA_964654505.1 uncultured Ardenticatenaceae bacterium
TGCTGGGCAAGACCAGTCCCTTCGGCGCGATTCCCGCCGCGCTATTGCTGGGCGCCATGCGCGCCGGATCGAGCCAGATGCAGTTCAGCGCGGGGGTGGCAACTGAAATCACCGATGTCATCACCGCCGTGATCCTGTTCTTCGTCACCGCCGACGTCATCGTCAAAGCGCTCATCCGCCAACGCGGCACGGATGATACCCAGGTCACGCTCAGCACCGGCTGGAGCAGCCATTAGGATAACAACGCTATGGAAATGACAGCAATACCGCGCCAGGAATCGAGCAACTGGATCATCAGGAACAAGTGGCTGGTTTTAATCGGCGTCATCATCGCCGGTTCGGTCGCCTACGCCTATGCCAATAACGCTGTAGTGACCACGGCCGTCATGGCCTCTACCTTGCGCCAGTCAACCCCTCTGATCCTGGGGGCGCTCTGCGGCCTTATTTGCGAACGCTCCGGGGTCATCAACATCGGCATCGAGGGACAGATGCTCATGGGCGCGTTCCTGGCCTTTTTGGCCAACGTCTATTTGGGCAACCTCTGGCTGGCGCTGGGAGTCGGCATGCTGACCGGGGCCATCATGGGGCTGTTGCTGGCGTTCATGTCGGTCACGCTCAAGATGGACCAGATCATCGGTGGAACCGTGATCAACATCCTGGCCATCGGCCTCACCGGCTACTTCTACGTGTCCGGCCTGACGACGCGGGGCAAGTTCCCGCCTTATGCTCTGGGACCGCTGGCCGACATCCCGCTCATCGGGCCGGTTTTCTTCCGCAATCCGCCCATCACCTACCTGGCGATCATCATTGTCTTCGTCATGCACTACGTCCTGTTCTACACCCGTTGGGGGTTGCGGACGCGCGCGGTTGGCGAGCATCCCAGCGCGGCCGATACGGTCGGCATCAACGTCTTTAAGATGCGTTATGTCAACGTGATCATCGGCGGAGTTTTTGCCGGATTGGCCGGCGCGTTTCTGACGCTGGAAGGGGTCGGCACGTTCGAGCGGGGGATGACCAACGGCCGGGGCTTCCTGGCGCTGGCCATCATGATTTTCGGCAAATGGACGCCGCTGGGAGCCTGGGGCGCGGCGCTTCTCTTCGGCTTCACCTACGCCCTGCAGACCCAACTCCAGTTCATGGGCGTCAATTTGCCGCCGCAGTTTATCGGCAGTATGCCCTATATTCTGACCATCCTGGTGCTGGCCGGATTCGTCGGCCGCTCGCGCGCCCCAGCCGCGGAAGGTACCCCCTACGAAAAAGAGGGCAGCTAAGCATATCGCGACAAAGCACGAGGACGCGAGCGGCCTGATTTTGCCGGCCGTGCGTCCTCGTTACGACCACGTCGATCGCTACTGGAGACAAGATGAGCGACAAAGTATCACCCATCGCCGCTGACGCCCCTATCGTTTTGGAGGCCACCGGCATTACCAAGCAGTTCCCCGGCGTTCTGGCCAACGATCGGATCAACCTCACCTTGCGACGAGGCGAGATCCTGGCCATGCTGGGCGAGAACGGCGCCGGCAAAAGCACCCTGATGAACATTCTCTACGGGCTGTATACGCCGGACGCGGGCGAGATCCACATCAAGGGCGAGCATGTCACGCTCCATAGCCCGGGCGACGCCATCGCCCGCGGAGTCGGCATGGTGCACCAGCATTTCCAGCTCGTGCCGGTCATGACCGTGGCCGAGAACGTGATTCTGGGCGCTGAGGTGACCCGAATGGGCGGCTATATCGACAAACGCGAGGCCAACCGGCGCGTTCGGGAATTGTCGGAGCAATACGGTCTGGAGATCGACCCCACGGCCGTCGTTGAGGACCTGCCCGTCGGTTTGCAGCAGCGCGTGGAAATCATCAAGGCTCTCTACCGGCACGCCGACATCCTGATTCTGGACGAGCCAACGGCCGTCCTGACCCCCCAGGAAGCCAATGAGCTATTCGAGATCATGCACGAGCTGGCCGGTCGCGGCGTGTCGATCATCTTCATCACCCACAAGCTGAAGGAAGTCCTGGCCGTGTCCGACCGGATCGTCGTCTTGCGCGGCGGCCGTGGCGTGGGCGAGGCGCTCCCGGCCGAATCGACCGAAGCCAGTCTGGCCGAGATGATGGTCGGCCGAAAAGTCATCCTGCAAGTGGACAAGGAAGAAGCCAATCCGGGCAAGGTCGTTCTGAAGATCGAAGACCTGGAGGTCATGGACGACCGCAAGCACAAGGTCGTCAAGGGCCTGAATCTGGAAGTGCGGGCGGGCGAAATCCTGGCCGTGGCCGGCGTTCAGGGCAACGGGCAGAGGGAGTTCGTCGAGGCTTTGACCGGGCTGCGCCCCATCGTCAAGGGCCACATCACCATCGACGGGGAGGACACCACCCATTTCATTCCCCGCAAGATCTCCGAACTGGATGTCGCCCATATCCCGGAGGACCGCGAAAAGCACGGGCTGGTCATGCCCTATTCCATCGCCGACAATATGGTGCTCAATCGCTACTTCCACAGCCCCTTTTCTCATCGAGGCGTCCTGAACCGGGAGGCGATTGCGGACAACAGCCGCAAGCTGGTGAAGCAGTTCGACGTGCGCACGCCGTCGATTGAAACACACGCCGGCAGCCTGTCCGGCGGCAACAAGCAGAAGGTCATCGTAGCCCGCGAGTTCTCGCGGCCGGTCAAGCTGCTCATCGCCAACCAGCCCACGCGCGGCATCGACGTCGGCTCCATCGAGTTCATCCATAACCAGATCGTCGCCCAGCGCGACGCGGGCGTCGCCGTGCTGCTCGTCTCGGCCGAACTGGACGAGGTGCTCAGCCTGGCCGACCGGGTCGCGGTGATGTTCGACGGCCACATCGTGAAAACGCTGCCCATCGAGGAAGCCGGTCGCGAATACGTCGGCCTGTTGATGGCCGGTTCCGATGTCTGATATGGCGAGCAGCCCGATCGTTGCCTGATTCCGGCGATCGGCCGGTAGACAACGGCCGCCGGTTGGGCTATACTAGCCTCAGCTTCACCATGAAGAACGTAAACGGAGATCCACGCTCGCTTCATTTTCCTCAACCGCGCGCCAATCAGGCGCCGGCGGCTTTGAGCGTTACTTAATCCACGCATCATCAATGCAAATAGTGGGCAAGAAACGCCCAGTCGCAATCGCCGGCTGGGCCGATTCTTTTTGTATTTGAAGAATCTGATAATGGTAGTTACACAGAGAGAAGTTGATATGTTGAACGATGATGTTATGTACATGACGCCGGAAGGGTTGCAACAAATCAAGGATGAGTTGGACAATATCCGAACGGTGCGCCGGGAGGAGATCGCCCAAAAACTGGAGACCGCCATCAAGCAGGGCGACCTGAAGGAAAACGCCGACTACCACGACGCCAAGGAAGAGCAAGGACTTCTGGAAGCGCGCGCCCGCCAACTGGAGGACATGCTTCGGCGAGCCAAGGTGATCGAGAAGAACGGCCCGTCGAATGTCGTGCGCATCGGCAGCACCGTCACCGTCTCCGAGGAAGGCTACGATGACGAATTGGAAACCTATATGATCGTCGGCGCGCTGGAGGCTGACCCGGCCCACGGCCGAATCTCCCACGAGTCGCCGATCGGCCGCGCGCTATTGGGCGCGAAGAAAGGTTCCACCGTCCAGGCCATGACGCCGCAGGGCGAGATCGCCTTCACCATTCATGAGATCGCCTGATCTCTCGCAGATCGCCCCGGCCTTTCAGAGATGAAGGGCCGGGCGGAACCCCACAAGCACTATCTCCATCAGATGAAGCCACCGGATCACGGGACGTCGATCGTCACGTATTCCGCGCCGTCTGCCGTGTTCAGCCGCCGCTCGTCAACCGGGTTGTAGACACCCAGGCGCAATTGCCCGGTCGCCTCTTCAAGGGTCAATATCTGGATGACGATGTCGCCCGCCCGCCAATGTTCGGCCGGGGCGCTCAGCCCATCAGCTTGCGAGACGGTCGCCTCCCCTTCAACCGCATGGAGGAACAGACGCCGGGGACCGTCGGCCGGGGCGAGCACCCGCCAGAACGTGATCACCTCGCAGGTCCCGCCGACCTTGCAGCCCTCGTCCAGGGTATAGCCGAAGAACGATAGCTGGTCGTCGAACACCGCTTCGGCCGTGTTTTCCGGCGCGATGGCCCAATCCTCCGGGACCTCATACAGGATGAAATCGCCCTCCAGGCGGCCGTCGGGCACGATATCACTCAGGGCGGGGGCCAGGGGCAGAATGCCTGGCACAACTATGCGAATAACTTTCCCATCGGGCGATGCCGGTATAACCATCCCCTGCTCCGGCTGGAAGTAGCGCAGCGATAAATCGGCGCGGCGCAGGCTCAGTTCCATCGTCGGGGGATCCATCGTCTCCGGCGTCCAGCCACCGACGGCCCCAGGCCCATCGTCCGGCGAATGATCCAGATAAGCGGCCGCCTCGGTCAGCGCGGCCTGCCAGACAAAACGCACTTCGTCGTTGGCCGGCCAGACGCGCCACAGCCCAACGGCCGTGCCCGCGGCCGAATAGAGCAACAGCCCCCCCAGCCCCCATGTAACAACCCTTGTTATTAATTGTGTGGATAACTTATCCCATACTGTGGATAAGTAGGGCACAATGTGCATAACTTCCAGAGGGAAGAGCATCAAAACAGGCAGCAGATTGATGATGCGGATGCTGCTGGGGGCGTCCGTGGTGACCAGGCTGGGGATGACCGATGCCGCCAACCACAGCAGGATGAAGGCGTGGCGTCTGTCCCGCCAATGCCACAGACTGAACGCGACGCCAACGTAGAAGAGGACCGCCGTCAGCGGATCGAACACCGGCCGCCCGGCGATGTTCTGCCGCCAGAGCGGATCGCCATCGATGCCGAACATGCCGGCGATCTTCAGCCCGTTTTGCAGGGCCGGCCGAGCGTCCCCGACGAGTAGCGCGCGCAAGGGGGCGTCCACTTCGGCGATGCGAACCTCGGAACCGGGATTGGTCAGGAGGAACAGGGCCAGCGGCGCGGCCACGAGGGCCAGCATCAGCCAGAACAAGGCGACGCCGCGCCAATGCCGCCGCAACATGGGGCGATGGAACAACGCCAGATAAGTCGTGTAGAGCGCGAAGAATATCGGCACGGCACGCGCGGCCATGTAGGTGTGGAGGCTGAGACCGGCAAACAACCCGGACAACATCAGGAACGCGGTAGCGTGAATGTTCCTTCTCCGCTCCTCTTCTCCTCTGCTCCCCCGCTCCTCTGCTCCCCCGCCCCCCTGCTCCTCCGCTCCCCGAATCCACAGCCACGCCGCCAGCCCCGAAAAGACCGGCAGGGCAATCGCGCGCAAGGCCAGGCGGCTATAGAACACCGGCCAAAAGAGCACCGCCAGAAAGGCGGCCGACCAGAGGCCGACGCGCTCGCCGAACATGCGCCGGCCCAGGGTGTAGCTGACCGCCACGAGGAGCACCCCGAAGAAGGCCGACGGCAAGCGAAGGGCCAGGGCGTGGTCGCCGACCAGCGCGCCGATGATCGCCTGAATATAGTGATAGAGCGCCTCGTGACCGTAGGCCTCGGTGAAATAGATGGCGTGATCGCCGCGCAGGATGTCCTGATTGATCAGCCAGTGGGCCACCTCGTCGTGCTCCAGGCCGGGCGGGGTCGCACCGACGGGTGTGGGAAAGTTGTCGAGGTCGATGACGCGAAAGGCGGTGGCGACCAGAAGGATGACGACGAGCAAGGCGATGGAGCGCAGCCGGTGCGCGGCCGACGTTCGATGGCCGGATGTCATTTTGCGCTCCAGCCCAATCGCCGCGTCAGCCCCGCGGGCAGGATCGCCGCCATGGCCTGACGTTCCTGCGGCTCGATGATGTGCAGAACGGTCAGCCCGGCCAGATACACAATCACGCCGAGCGCCAGAGCCACCAGGAGATGCAGCCGGTTGCCGGCCCACATGACGGCCATCATAACCGCCGTCAGGAGAACCGGCCGGGTCACCAGTCGGAGCCAATCCATCCCCGCGCCCCGTTGCCGCAAATAGTGGGCGAACATGACCAGCAGGACGACCTCGGACAGGATGGTCGTGATGCCCGCGGCGACGAAACTGAAACGCGGGATGAACAGGTAGTTGAACAGGATGTTAAAGCCGACGGCCACGACAAAGGCCCGCGGCTGCATGCGCTCCAGTCCCAGGGCGATGAGAACGTAGTTGGTGACGCTATTCAGCCAGCCGAAGGGGATGGACCATATGACGATCTGGAGGGCGACGGCTCCCTGAGGCAGGAATTCGGGGCCACCCAACACGCGGATGAGCAATGGCGCGGCGAAGGTCGTCAGCGCGGCGATGGGCAACGCCAGCAGCAGCATGATCTTGAGCGACATGCGATACATGCGCCGGGCGGAATCCATATTCTCCTTGATGGCACGGGAGATAATCGGAAAGAGCGCCAGGGTGAAATAGGACGGGATGATCTGCAGGGCGTTGAACCATTTCCAGGCGCTGTTGTACCAGCCGACAACCCGCTCGCCATCGGGCAATAGCTGGCGCAAAAGCAGGACGTCGATGGAGATGAAGACGGTTTGCAACAGATGGATGAGCATCAGCGGGAAGCCAAGCCGCAGCATGTCGCGGATCATCGGCCCGTCGAGCGTCCACGGGCCATGCAGTTCGAACCGGCGCAGGGCCAGAATCGACAGCAGGATGAGCGTGACCACATTGACAACGATGGAGACGGCCGCCAGGCCCACGAAGCTGAACCCGGCCAAAAGCACGACGACGCCCAAGCCCACCTTCAGGATGGTCGAAACGGTCGCCATGGCCGCCGGGATCTCGGCCTCTTCATAGACATAGAACAAGCCGGAGACGCCCAGGGCCAACCCTGAGAACACCATGCCGATCATCATGAGGATAATGGCGGCGATCTCGGCCGAACTGAGCGGGTTTGACCCTCGCGAGGCGGTAACG
>CAZZJN010000143.1:0-6760 GCA_964654505.1 uncultured Ardenticatenaceae bacterium
ATCCGCGAGATGGGCTTGCCCGACGGGCCGGAGCGGGTCAACGTCAACGGCGGGGCCATCGCTCTGGGTCATCCTCTGGGGGCGACGGGGGCCATGCTGCTGGGCACGGCGCTGGACGAGCTGGAGCGGCGCGACCTCTCGACGGCGCTCATCACGCTTTGTGCCGGGGGTGGGATGGGGATCGCGACGATTATTGAGCGGGTTTAGGGCGGCCCGCAGGCTAACAGCCTGCGCCACAGGGCCCGCAAGCTAACAGCATGCGCCACAGGGTCCGCAAGCTAACAGCCTGCGCCACAGGGCCCGCAAGCTAACAGCCTGCGCCACAGGGTCCGCAAGCTAACAGCCTGCGCCACAGGGCCCGCAGGCTAACTGCTTGCGCCACAGGGCCCGCAAGCTAACAGCATGCGCCACAGGGCCCGCAGGCTAACAGCCTGCGCCACAGGGACAGCTTGCGCCACAGGCCAACAAGCTACCGGTTTGACATTTCCCCGGCCCCGGCTACAATCTTACTTATTTCTTACTGCGAGGACGGCCGATGGACAAGACAAGGCTCTCAAGCAAGGGGCAGATCATCATTCCCAAGGCGCTGCGCGACGCCTATCGCTGGGAACCCGGGCTGGAGTTCACGGTCATCGACACCGGCGAGGGGCTGTTGCTGAAGCCATGCCCGCCGTTCGAGCCGACGACGCTGGCCGAGGTGGCGGGCAGCCTGCCTTATGAAGGCGCGCCGTTGACCGTCGAGGAGATGGCCGAGGGGCTGCGGCGAGGGGTGCGAGAGGCGGGGCATGATCGCGGTTGACACCAACGTGGTCGTGCGCCTGTTGGTCGGCGACGATCCGCGTCAGGCGGCGCGCGCCCGCTCCCTGTTCGCGACCGAGCAGGTTTTCATCTCCGACACAGTGGCCCTGGAGACGGCCTGGGTGCTGGGCTATAGCTACGGGCTGGATGACGCCGGCATCGCCGCCGGGTTGCGGCGGCTGTTTGGGCTGGCCAACGTTCACTTGCGTAACGCGGCCGAGATGGCCCTGGCTCTGGGATGGTACGAGCAGGGGCTTGACTTCGCCGACGCGCTCCATCTGGCGCAGGCCGCCCACTGCGCGCGGATGGCGACCTTCGACCGGCGCTTTGCCGCGCGGGGGCGGGAGATCAGCGGGCTGGAGGTGGAACTGGTGGAGTAGCGACTGTTGCGCCGTGCCTTGTCTCTGCCATAATCCCCCTCATGACGACTACTCTCCACGTCCATTTCGACCGCCCCCTGACCGATGACGAGGCCGCCTGGCTGAAGCCGAGACTGGCGGACGGCATTGCGATTACCGCCGGCGGCGACCCGCCCGCCACGACACAGGTCTTCATCTCCGGCAGCCCCAAGCGCGAGCAACTGGCGGCCGCGCCCGGCCTGCGCGCGCTGGTCATCCCCTGGGCCGGGCTTCCGGAGGAGGCGGGCGACCTGCTGCGCGACTTCCCCGGCGTGGCTGTCCATAACTTGCACCACAACGCCGCGCCGGTGGCCGAGCTGGCCATGGCCTTGCTGCTGGCCGCGGCCAAGTTTGTTCTGCGCTACGACAACGCCCTGCGCGGCAACGACTGGCGCATCCGCTACGAACCCGCCGCGCCGACGGTCATACTGGACGGCCGGACGGCGCTCATCCTCGGCTATGGGGCCATCGGCCGCCGCGTGGCCGTCGCCTGTCGCGCGCTGGGCATGGCCACCCTGGCCACCCGCCGCCGCCTTGACGCGCCGCAGATGGACGGCGACACGGAAGTTCACCCGGCGGCCGCCTTGCCCGACCTGCTGCCCCGCTCGGATGCGGTCATCGTCTGCCTGCCCCACACGCCGGAGACGGATGGGCTGCTGGGCGCGGCCGAACTGGCCCTGTTGCCCGCCCATGCCGTCCTGGTCAACATCGGCCGGGGGCCGGTTGTGGATGAGAAGGCGCTGTATGAGGCGCTGCGCGACGGCCGTCTGTGGGCCGCGGGGCTGGACGTCTGGTACAGCTATCCGCCCGACAAAGCCTCCCGTGCCGACTGGCCGCCGTCGGCCTGGCCCTTCCGTGAACTCGACAACGTCATCATGAGTCCCCATCGCGGCGGTGACGCTGCCGGAATCGCGCGCCTGCGCCTGACCGACCTGGCCGGGATGCTCAACGCGGCCGCCGCAGGCGAGGCGATGGCCAATCGGGTCGATCTCGACGCGGGGTACTAGGGCCGGGGTCATCGCACCCTCGCGTATTGCCGGAACCACTGGGCCACGTCGCCTCCCCGGCGCCAAAACTCGGTCACATCCTTGACGCCACCGGGCAGCGGCGGCAGTGGCTCGGCCGCGCCCAGCAAGCGTTGCCACGCCTCCTGCCCGCTCTTCCCGGCCTCGTCGCTGTCCAGGCACAACAGCACCCGCTCCAGGCCGTTGAAATAGGGCAGGAATGTCGCGTTGGGCTGCAACGACGCGCTGCCCATCGTGACGGCCGCCCAACCCGGCGGCAGGAACTGGCCCAGCAGCATGGCGTCGAACTCCCCCTCGACGACCACCGCCACCCGCGCCCGCAGCAGCGCGTCGGCATTGAACAGCGCCGGCACGCTGCCTTGCAGGTTCTGATATTTCGGCGATCCCTTGCCCGGCCGCGCGGGCGGTCCCTTCGACTCCACCGGCAGCCGAACCTTCACATACCACAGGCGGCCGTCGACCATGCAGGGGATGTAGATGCCCTGCGGGTAGTGGACGCCGTCCGACGCCTCGCGCCGAACCGGGTTGAAGCCCAGCATGTGGCGGCGGATGGTGTCCGGCGACAGCCCGCGAACCCGCGCCAGATATTGCCGGAGCTTGCCGGCGGTATCCGCGATGAGGTCGTCCCCGGCATCCGGCCGCCACAGATCGTCGGCCAGCTGCTTCTGGAGCTGCAACCGGGCCAGCTGCCACTCGTCGTCGGGCGGATCGACTTGTTCGGCGTGGCGGGGGGCGGCTTTGGGCGACGGCCGCCGGGCACGGCCCCTGTCCAAACCCGACGCGGCCTGTTCCTCGCGCAGCACTTCCCCGAAGCTCCGCCCCTCGGCCAGCATGCGAAAGGCCACGGCGTCATGGTAGCGGCCGTCGCCGCACTTGCGGCAAATCCACAGATCGCCCGCGTCGGTGCGCTTGATGTTGAAGCGGTCCTCGCCCCCGCAAAAGGGACACGGCCCGATGAAGTAGCGCCCGCGGCGCTTCAGACCCGGCACCAGCGCGGCCAGGTCGGTCGTGGCGTTAATCAGTTGGGCGTCCATACACCCACCCCCCTTTTGGCCTTGATTTAATTGAGGTTATTGAATAAATCATCCCGCTCCTTCTAATTATCAATATGATCTATATATTCAATATTATCGGAGGGGTGACCCCTCCTCCGTTGTGGCGGTCTTTTCGACCGGGCCGTCCTTGGCCTCGTCGTCCGCCATAAACCATAACTCCTTTGGCCGCCCCTTCGCCTTGCCGTTCAGCGGACCCGGCCTGCGAACCACCGTCCCATCGCGCTCGGCTGAATTCAGTTGCTGGCTGATGGATTGCCGGCTGATTTGCAGATGCTCGCACAATTCATCGACCGTCACGCCGCCGGGAAATTCCGTAATCGCGTCGATCATTCTCCGGCCGGTACGGATGCGGCTGATAGCCTTGGCCCCGCCCACCATTTCCCAGCCGCTGCCGTCCTCGCGCTGGCGGATGGTCAGGCTCTCGGTCATGAAGTCGCGCGCCTCGATGTGGAGCACGGCCTCCCGCTCGCCCTGGCGGCGATCGAGCAGCAGGCCGACGTCATAGGCCCCGCGCAAGGCCGACGCCCCGCGCAACAGGTTGAACACGTCGTCGCTCATCCCCTTGTTGGTGTGATGCACCAGCAGGATGGCGCACTGCATGGCGTGGGCGATTTCGGCCAGCTCGTTGACGATGGTCGCCATCTGCGTGTTGTCGTTCTCGGAGATATTGCCGTCGAGGGTGGCGATGAGGGTGTCGATGAGGATGACGTCGAAGTCCCAGGCCACGCGCTCGATGAGTTGCAGGCCGGGGCCGACCTGGCCGGGAGGGCCGTTGAACCGGCCGATGCGGTAGTCGAAGGTGGTGGTCCGCGGCGTCCAGCCCAGCTGGATCGAGCGACGCTTCAGCCGCGACCGCTTGTCCTCCAGGGCCAGATAGAGCACGCGGGCGGGCTGGACGTCGCGGCCGAGGAAGGGGCAGCCGCTGTCGAGGGCCTGGGCCAGCTGGGCCACCAGCCACGACTTGCCCGACTTGGAGCGGCCGCCCAGCATGGCCAGATGGCCGCGAGCCAGCAGGCCGTCGACCAGAAAGTCCAGCGGCGGCTCCTGATAGGCGTTGAACACCTCGGCCGATTCGAACTGGCCTTCGCCGTCGGTGGGGTTGTGCTGCCGCATGGTTTCGGTGGCCAGCAGTCGCCGCTTGGTCACCTCCGGCAATCGGGCAAAGATCTGATCCATTGCTTCCATACCTGTTTTTCTCCTTTAATAAAGCGTTGGGCACAGTTTATGATCAGAACATATGTTCGTGCTATTCGATTTTTGACAGGTGGCGTCTAAATTGGACAATTCCCCCCACTTACGCTACGATCACCATCCTGCGGGAACCTTATATGGCAGGATAAGTAAACCACGTGGACCAAACCGAACAATTTCTGAAAACATTGACCGAGGCCCATGGCGTCCCCGGCTATGAGACCGAAGTGCGCGCCGTGCTGCGCGACTACATGGCCCCCCTCGGCTATCTGACCCAGGACAAGCTCGGCAGCCTCATCTGTCGCCAGAGCGGCGACGGCCCCAAGGTCATGCTGGCCGGGCACATGGACGAGATCGGCCTCATCATCACCCACATCGACGACAGCGGCTTCCTCAAGTTCCTGCAACTCGGCGGCTGGTGGGACCAGACCCTCCTCTCGCAGCGCGTCATCGTCAAGACCCACAAGGGGGACGTCGTCGGCGTCGTGGGGGCCAAGCCGCCCCACATGCTCTCGGCCGACGAGCGCAACAAGATGGTCGAGAAGAAGGACATGTACATCGACATCGGCTCCACCAGCAAGGAGGAGACCGAGGCCGCCGGCGTGCGCGTGGGCGACCCCGTCGTGCCCGACAGCCAATTCGTCGTCATGACCGGCGGCAAGACGTACCTCTCCAAGGCGTTCGACAATCGCGTCGGCTGCGCCCTGGTCATCGAAGCCCTGCGCCATTTCCACAAGACGGTCCATCCCAATGACCTCTACGGCGTCCAGACCGTGATGGAAGAGGTCGGCCTGCGCGGAGCCACCACCAGCGCCCGCGCCGTCGACCCCGACGTGGCCATCATCCTGGAGTCCGACATCGCCGGCGACGTGCCCGGCATCAAAAAGGAGCAATCGAGCGTGCGACTGGGCGGCGGCCCGGCCCTGTCCGTCTTTGACGCGCGCATGATACCCAACACCAGGCTCCGCAACCTGGTGATCGACACGGCCGCCGAGCTGGACATCCCGCTGCAATTCTCCAGCATGCCCGGCGGGGCCACCGACGGCGGCGTCATTCATCTCAACCACATCGGCGTGCCCACGGTCGTCATCGGCGTGCCCTCGCGCCACATCCACAGCCACGGCTCGATCATTCATCGCCACGATTACGACAATGCGGTAAAATTACTGACGGCTCTGGTGGCGCGTCTCGATGCGGCCACCGTCGCCGGATTTACAGAATAAAACGACGAGGCCCGGGAGAAAGGGCGAAAGGGCGCGGGGGTGCGTTGCTCATGGAGCGGCCATTCATCCCGGCGCTCTCGCCGCGTGTCTCCCCGGCCCATAAGCTATTAAAACACTGACAACCTTTAGGAGGTCGATTGCATGGCAACGCTTGCCCCGGATTTTCAGCGCATCGCTGATTCATTACTGGATCAAATCAAGACCTTTGACCACAAGGTCACCTCGCGCAGCGTCGGCACCGTGGCCGCCGTCTATGACGGTGTGGCCCTGGCTTCGGGTCTGGCCGATGTGGCCGCCAACGAACTGGTCGAGTTCAGCTCCGGCGTGGCCGGCATCGCCCTTGACCTGCAGCCCGACACCGTCGGTATCGTCGTCATGGGCGACTACACCACCATCGAAGTGGGCGACGAAGTGCGCGCCACCGGCAACATCGCCTCCGTCCCCGTGGGCGAGGCCATGATCGGCCGCGTGGTCGACCCCCTCGGCAACCCCATCGACGGCAAAGGCCCCATCAACACCGCCAAGCGCCGCCCCTTGCAGCGCACCGCCCCCGGCGTCGTTGAGCGTCGCGGCGTCGATACGCCGGTGCAGACCGGCATCCTGGCCGTCGACTCGATGTTCGCCATCGGCCGCGGCCAGCGCGAACTCATCATCGGCGACCGCCAGACCGGCAAGACCGCCATCGCCCTCGACACCATCATCAGCCAGAAGGGCCAGAACATGATCTGCATCTACGTCGCCATCGGCCAGCGCGCCGGTCAGGTGGCGCAGGTTGTGGCCACGCTGGAGAAGTACGGCGCGATGGACTACACCACCGTCGTCATGGCCGGCGCGGCCGACCCCGCCCCGTTCCAGTATTTCGCCCCCTACGCCGGCTGCGCCATCGGCGAGGAGTTCATGGAGAACGGCCAGGACGCACTGGTGGTCTATGACGACCTGTCCAAGCACGCCTGGGCCTACCGCCAGATGTCGCTCATCCTGCGCCGCCCGCCCGGCCGCGAGGCCTACCCCGGCGACATCTTCTCGCTCCACAGCACCTTGCTGGAGCGCGCCGTCCGCCTGCGCGATGA